>NZ_LZKP01000228.1 GCF_001672895.1 Mycobacterium sp. E740 | reverse complement strand
CGGACAGCGAAACCAAACGCAGCCACGTGCGGATCGCCGCGGCGATCCTGTTCTCGATCCTGTTGGCCGCGACCGTGTTCACCTACCTGGCGTACACGGCGGCGTTCACCCCGGTCGACACCGTCACCGTGACCTCTCCGCGCGCCGGCCTGGTGATGGAGCGCGACGCCAAGGTGAAGTACCGGGGGGTGCAAGTCGGCAAGGTCAAGTCGATCGACTACGCCGGGGACGAAGCGAAGCTGACGCTGGCCATCGAACGCGGCGAGATGCGCTACATCCCCTCCAACGCCGGCGTGCGCATCGGCAGCACAACGGTTTTCGGCGCGAAGTCCGTCGAGTTCATCCCGCCGCCCCACCCGTCGGGGCAGCAGTTGAGGCCGAACGCCACGGTCGCGGCCAAGGATGTGCAACTCGAGGTCAACACCCTGTTCCAGACGCTGTCCGACGTGCTGGACAAGGTCGACCCGATCAACCTCAACGGAACGCTGAGCGCGCTGGGAGAAGGCCTGCGCGGTCACGGTGACGACCTCGGCGCCACGCTGGCCGGGCTGAACTACTACCTGCAGCAGCTCAATCCGCGGCTGCCGACCCTGCAGGAGGATCTGCGCAAGACCGCCGTCGTCGCCAACATCTACGGCGACGCCGGCCCGGACCTCGCGCGCGTCATCGACAACGCGCCCACGATCAGCAACACGATCGTCGACGAGAAGGACAACCTCAACGCGACGCTGTTGGCCGCCACCGGGCTGGCCAACAACGGAACCGCCACCTTTGAACCGGCCGAGCACGACTACATCGCCGCGATCCAGCGGTTGCGAGCGCCGCTGAAGGTGGCCGGTGACTACTCACCGGAGTTCGGCTGCATGTTGAAGGGCACGGCGCTGGCCGTCGACCGGTTCGCTCCGGTCATCGGCGGTATCCGGCCGGGCCTGTTCGTGGCGTCCAACTTCCTGCCCGGATCGCCGGCTTACACATATCCGGAGAGCCTGCCGATCGTCAACGCCACCGGCGGCCCGAATTGCCGTGGCCTGCCGGATGTTCCGAGCAAGCAGTTCGGTGGCTCGTGGTACCGCACCCCGTTCCTGGTCACCGACAACGCCTACGTCCCGTACCAGCCGAACACCGAGGTGCAGTTCGACGCGCCGTCGACGCTGCAGTGGTTGTTCAACGGCGCGTTCGCCGAGAGGGATGATTTCTGATGAGCGGCGAGAGGACGTTGCTCAAGGTCAGCATCTTCGCTGTCATCATGCTTCTGGTGGCCGCGATGCTGGTGGTCGTGTTCGGCGAGTTCCGGTTCACCTCGGAGAAGAGCTACCACGCGACGTTCACCAATGCCTCCCGACTGAAAGGGGGCAATGACGTGCGGATCGCCGGCGTCCCCGTCGGCACCGTGGGCGAGGTGAAGCTGAACCCGGACAACACGGTCGACGTGTCGTTCGACCTCGACAAGCGCTACCAGCTGTACACCTCCTCCCGCGCAGTGGTGCGCTACGAGAACCTGGTGGGCGACCGGTATCTGGAGATCACCTCGGGCCCCGGTGAACTGCGCAAGCTTCCGGCGGGCAGCACCATCCCCAAGCAGAACACGCAGCCCGCGCTCGATCTCGACGCGTTGCTCGGCGGTCTGAAGCCGGTCCTCAAGGGACTCGACGGGCAGAAGATCAACGAGATCAGCAGCGCAGTGATCGAACTGCTGCAGGGCCAGGGCGGTGCCCTGTCGAACCTGTTGGCCACCACCAGCGCGTTCACCCAGAACCTCGCGGCGCGCGACCAACTCATCGGCGACGTCATCAACAACCTCAACACCGTGCTCGGCACCGTCGACGAGAAGGGCGCGCAGTTCGACGCCAGCGTCGACCAACTGCAGAAGCTGATCACGGGGCTGGCCGAGGGACGAGACCCGATCGCGGGTGCGATCGCCCCGCTCGCCTCTGCGGAGAACAGCCTGACCGACATGTTGCAGAAGTCCCGCAGACCGGTACAGGGCGTGATCGAGAACGTCCGTCCGCTCGCGCAACGGCTGGACGAGCGCAAGGCCGACGTCAACAAGGTGATCGAACCGCTGGCCGAGAACTACCTGCGGCTCAACGCGCTTGGCGCGTATGGTTCGTTCTTCAACATCTTCTACTGCTCGACGCGGCTGAAGATCAGCGGACCGGCGGGCAGTGACATCCTGATCCCGCTGGGCGGTCCGCCCGATCCGTCGAAGGGGAGGTGTGCGCCGAATGTCGAGTAGGCCCGATGATTCGAACCCGTTGCGCACCGGCATCTTCGGGATCTTCCTGGTTGCCTGCCTGGTGCTGGTGTCGTTCGGCTACGCCAGCCTTCCGTTCTTCCCGCAGGGCAAGCCGTACGAGGCTTACTTCACCGATGCGGGCGGGATGACGCCGGGCAACGAGGTCGACGTGTCGGGGATCAACGTCGGCAAGGTGACCGCCGTCGAGTTGGCGGGGGACACCGCCAGGATCCGCTTCACCGTCGACCGGGACATCAAGGTCGGTGACCAGTCCATGGCGTCGATCAGGACCGACACCGTGCTCGGCGAGAAGTCGCTTTCGGTCACACCGCGGGGCAACGGGGAGTCGACTGTGATCCCGTTGGGGCGCACCACGACTCCGTACACGTTGAACACCGCGCTGCAGGATCTCGGGCAGAACGCCAGCGAGCTGGACAAGCCGCGGTTCGAGCAGGCACTGCAGACGATCACCGACTCGCTGCGCGATGCGACTCCGCAGCTGCGCGGTGCGCTCGACGGAGTGGCCAACCTGTCGCGCACCCTCAACAAGCGCGACGAGGCGCTCGGCCAGCTGCTCGGGCACGCCAAGAAGGTTTCCGACACCTTGGCGCAACGTGCCGGTCAGGTGAACCAGCTGATCGTCGACGGCAACATGCTGTTCGCGGCACTCGACGAGCGGCGTCAGGCCCTGAGCAACCTGATCGCGGGCATCGACGATGTATCCCAACAGCTTTCGGGTTTCGTCGCGGACAACCGCCGCGAATTCAAGCCCGCATTGGATAAGTTGAACCTGGTGCTGGACAACCTCCTCGAGCGTCGTGAGCACATCAGCGAGGCGCTCAAGCGGCTGCCGCCGTACGCGACAGCGCTCGGTGAGGTGGTCGGGTCGGGCCCCGGATTCCAGATCAACCTGTACGGGCTGCCGCCCGCTCCGCTCGCCGAGGTGCTCCTCGACTTCTACTTCCAGCCCGGCAAGCTGCCGGACAGCCTCGCCGACATGCTGCGCGGGTACATCTCCGAGCGCCTGATCATTAGGCCGAAGTCACCATGACGCAAGCGAATTCGACTCTGAACCGTCGCCCCTGGGTGCGGCCGACACTGATCGCCGCGCTGGTGCTGATGCTGGCGGTGGGCGTGTTCCTGGTGTGGCCCACGCGGGTCGGCAACAAGCTCACGGCCTACTTCACCTCGGCGGTGGGCCTCTATCCGGGCGACGAGGTCCGCATCGTCGGTGTGCCCGTCGGGAAGATCGAGTCGATCGACCCGAGGGCCGGCGACGTGAAGGTGACCATGATGCTGGACAATGGCGTGCTGGTCCCCGCCGACGCGAAGGCGCTCGTCATCGCGCCGAACCTGGTGTCCGCCAGGTTCATTCAGCTCACCCCCGCCTATACCGGCGGTGCGGCGATGGCGGACGGCGCCGAGATCGGCCTCGATCGCACGGCGGTGCCGGTCGAGTGGGACGAGGTCAAAGAGCAGCTCACCCAGTTGAGCGCACAGCTCGGACCGAAACCGGGCTCGGTGCAGGGGCCGCTGAGCACATTCGTGAACCAGGCCGCGGACACGTTCGACGGCAACGGGGACTCGTTCCGCCAGGCGCTGCGGGAGCTCTCGCAGACCGCCGGCCGGCTCGGCGACTCGCGCACCGACCTCTTCGGCACCATCCGCAACCTGCAGGTGCTGGTGAACGCGCTGTCGAACAGCAACGAGCAGATCGTGCAGTTCTCCAACCACGTCGCCTCGGTCTCGCAGGTGCTCGCCGACAGTTCGGCGAACCTCGACTCCACCCTCGGCACGCTCAACCAGGCGCTGGCCGACGTGCGGGGCTTCCTCAACGAGAACAACGGCGCGCTCATCGACCAGGTGAACAAGCTCACCGACTTCACCAGCATCCTCACCGAGCGCAGCGAGGACATCGAGCAGGTCCTGCACATCACGCCCAACGGCTTGTCGAACTTCTACAACATCTACAACCCGGCGCAGGGCACCGTGGGCGGCCTGCTGACGCTGCCGAACTTCGCCAACCCGGTGCAGTTCATCTGCGGCGGTGCTTTCGAGGCGGCGCCGACACCGGAGAACTTCAAGCGGACCGAGATCTGCCGTCAGCGCATGGGCCCGGTGTTCAAGCGCATCGCGATGAACTATCCACCGCTGCTCTTCCACCCGATCAACAGCATCACCGCCTACAAGGGCCAGATCATCTACGACACCCCCGAGACGGAGGCGAAGGCCAAGACGCCGGTGCCGTATCTGCAATGGCAGCCGGCGCCCGGCGCGAAGCCCCCACAGGTGTCGGCGAACATGGATCTCAGCTCGCTGCTCGTGCCACCCGCACCGGAGGCGGCACCCCCCACCCCGCAGGGGGCCCCAGGTCAACCGGCGTCTGCCCCGACCACCTCGCACGCGGGCGGACCGGCCGCCGAAGGGCCGGGTCCGGACGCGCCGGCTCCGGCGCCCGGGCCTGAGCCGCTGCCCCTGCCGGCTGAGGGAGGTGGGTCCTGATGCGCAAGGCACTACGCAAAACGGTTGCGTTCCCGTCGCTGGCCGTGCTGCTGGCGGGCTGCTCGTTCGGCGGGCTGAACTCGCTGAACATGCCGGGCACCGCGGGCCACGGCCCGGGTGCGTACAAGATCACCGTGGAGTTGCCCGATGTGGCGACGCTGCCGCAGAACTCGCCGGTGATGGTCGACGACGTCACCGTCGGCAGCGTTTCCGGTATCGAGGCGGTGCAGCGGTCGGACGGCACGTTCTACGCCGCGGTCCAGTTGTCGCTCGACGAGAACGTCAAGCTGCCGGAGAACGCGACCGCGAAGGTGGCGCAGACCTCGTTGCTGGGTTCGCAGCACATCGAGCTCGCCGAGCCCGCCGACGGGCGGGGTGTCGGAAAGCTCAAGGACGGCTCGGAAATCCCGCTCGAGCGCACCGGTCGCTACCCGACCACCGAGGAAGTTCTCTCGTCCCTCGGCGTCGTGGTCAACAAGGGCAACCTCGGTGCGCTGCAGGACATCACAGACGAGACCTACAACGCGATCGCCGGGCGGCAGGGCCAGTTCGCCGACCTGGTGCCCCGGCTGGCGGAGCTGACCACGTCGTTGGACCGGCAGACAGCCGACATCGTGGCCGCGATGGAGGGCTTGGACCGGTTCGGCGGAATCCTGGCCCGCAGCCAGGACAGTCTCGGCCGCACACTCGACTCGCTGCCCGGGGCGCTGAAGGTGCTCAACGACAACCGCGCCAACATCGTCGACGCGTTCACCGCGCTGCGCAGCTTCGCCGAGGTCGGCTCCCGGATGCTCGAGCAGACCAAGGACGACTTCGCCGCGGACTTCAAGGACCTGTACCCGGTGATCAAGTCGTTCAACGACAATGCCGATTATCTGATCAAGGACCTCGAGCTGCTGCCCACGTTCCCGTTCCACTACAAGTACCTGCGCAACGCGGTCCGTGGCGACTACCTCAACGTCTACACGACCTTCGACCTGACCGTGCGTCGCACCGGGGAGTCGGTGTTCACGACGTCGTGGGGCCTCGACCCGAACATGAAGCGGATGCATGAGATCATCACCCCGCCGGACTTCATGACGGGCTCGCTGGCCAACCTGTCCGGGCAGGCCGCAGATCCGTTCAAGATCCCGCCGGGCACGGCGACCCAGCACGGGGGAGGCTCCTAGATGCTCTCGCGCCTCACCCGCATCCAGCTGTCGATCTTCGCGATCGTCACCGTGCTGACCGTCGGTGCGATCTCGATCTTCTACCTGAAGCTGCCGGCCGCGGTCGGCATCGGCACCTATGAGGTCACCGCGGATTTCGCTGCGGGCGGCGGCCTCTACAAGAACGCCAACGTGACGTATCGCGGGGTGACGATCGGCCGGGTCGAGTCTGTCGGGCTCACCGACGACAGCGTCGTCGCCACGATGCGCCTCAACAGCGGCACGCCGGTACCGGAGAACACGACCGCGACGGTCAAGAGCGTGTCCGCGGTCGGTGAGCAGTACATCGACCTCGTGCCGCCGGCGAAACCGTCGAGCGCGATGCTGCGCGACGGTTCGAACATCGGCGTGGACCGCACCGCGATCGGGCAGGACGTCGCGGGCCTGCTGCAGGAGGCCCAGAACCTGGTCAACAGCGTCGGCGACAGCCGGATCCAGGACCTGCTGCGAGAAACATTCAAGGCGTTCAACGGATCCGGGCCGGAACTGGCGCGGATGATCGAGTCGTCGCGGCTGCTCGTCGACGAGGCCAACGCCAACTACGGCCAGGTGAACCAACTCATCGACCAGGCGGGCCCGTTCCTCGACGCGCAGATCCGCAGCGGTGACGACATCCGCTCGCTGGCAGACGGATTGGCCCGTTTCACCACGGAAGTGGCCAACGCCGACCCGCAGTTGCGGTCGACGTTGCAGACCGTTCCGGGCGCCGCCGCCGAGGCCAACGAACTGTTCAGCGGCATTCGGCCGTCGTTCCCGGTGCTGGCCGCCAACCTCGCCAACTTCGGGCGCATCGGCGTCATCTACCGGAAGTCTCTCGAACACTCGCTCGTGGTGTTCCCGGCGTTGATGGCGGCCTTGTTGACGGTCGGCGGCGGCCTGCCCGCCGACGAGGGCGGCAAGTTGGACTTCAAGATTCACCTGCAGGACCCGCCGCCGTGTCTGACGGGGTTCGTCCCGGCTGCCGAGATGCGTTCGCCCGCCGACGAGTCGCTGCGCGAACTGCCCAAGGACCTGTACTGCAAGACCCCGCAGAACGACCCGGCCGTCGTGCGCGGTGCGCGTAACTATCCCTGCCAGGAGTTCCCGGGCAAGCGCGCCCCGACGGTGCAGTTGTGCCGTGACCCGCGCGGTTACGTCCCGATCGGCAACAACCCGTGGCGCGGGCCGCCGGTGCCGCTCGGCACGCCGATGGACACGATGGAGGACGACACGCCCGAGGTCGGCCGGAACATCCTGCCGCCGAACAAGTTCCCCTACATTCCGCCGCAGGTCGATCCCGATCCCGGTCCTCCGGTGGTGCAGTTGCCGCCGGGTGTCGCGCCCGGTCCCGGTCCAGCGCCGCACGCGCCGTTCCCGCTGCCGGTGCCGCCGAACGAGGTCCAGCCGACGCTGCCTCCCGCGTGGCCGTTCTTCGCCCCGCCGGACCAGGTGGTGCCGCCGTACGGCCGCACACCGCCGCCGCCGGCGGCGCCCGCGCCACCTCCGGGAACGGTCGTGGCCCCGCCTCCGGCGGGCGGCCCACCGCTGCCTGCGGAGGCCCCGCCGATGGCGTCGGGCGCCAACGGCCCGCAGGTCGCGACCTATGACCGCAACGGCAAGTTCGTGGACCCCGAGGGCGGAACTGGCGTGATCGCGGCCGGAGCTGACAAACTGGCGCCCGCAGAGAACTGGGTTGATTTGATGTTGGCACCAAGGCAGGCGTAATGACGGAAGGTTCGACTTCGGCGAACCCGGATACCCGGGACAGCGAAGCGGCCGGTGAAACGACAACCACGGCCACCGCGCCGAGACCGACGGGACGTCGGCGTGCGTCGCGCGCGGCCGGTCCGGCGGCGGGGACTTCGACGACCGCGGTGCGCGTCGACTCGGCCAAGCCGATCAGCGTCCGGTTGGCCAAGCCGGCGGGCCCACCGCCACGCAGGCAACCGAACCGACGCCTCGTCGCGACGATCTTCGTTCCCGTCGCCATCGTCGCGACCGCGGCGCTGGTGGGCCTGGGCGCGCTGATGGTCGTACAACAGCGCCACGGTGATGCCGTCCAGGCAAGAGAACAGCAGTTCGTCGACACCGCGAAGCAGTTGGTGGTGAACATGTTCAGCTACAAGCAGGACACCATCGACGCCAGCGTGGACCGGTTCGTCAACAGCACCAGCGGACCGCTACGCGCGATGATGACGCAGGGCAACAACACCGAGAACCTCAAGCTGCTGTTCCGCGACACCAACGCCAGTGCCGAGGCGGTGATCAACGGGGCCGCGCTGGAGAAGGTCGACGAGGTCGCCGACAACGCCGCAGTGCTGGTGTCGGCGCGGGTCACGGTCACCGATCTCGACGGCAACAACCAACCGTCGAAACCGTATCGGTTGCGGGTCATCGTGCACGAGGACGACAACGGCCACATGACGGCCTACGACCTCAAGTACCCCGACGGTGGCAACTGATGCGCGGTTCGTCAGGCAGCCCGAAGTCATCGTGGACGGCCCGACTCGTCGGCGCGCTGTCGGCTCTGCTTGCGGCCCTGTTCGTCGGGTCGGCGGCGGTCGGCGGCGCGCTGTACTGGAACCGCGTCGAACAGCGCGGCGAGCAGGCCGCGCGAACCGAGTTGGGACCGTTGGCCGCTCAGCAGATCCCCAAGGTCTTCGGCTACGACTACCAGACGGTGGAACGGACGCTCAACGAGGTGTACCCGATGCTCACGCCGAGCTACCGCCAGGAGTTTCGCGATCGCGCGGCCAAGGACATCATCCCGCAGGCGCGGGATCGCCAGCTGGTCAGCCAGGCCCATGTGGTCGGCGTCGGAGTGCTCACAGCGCAGCGCGAATCAGGTTCGGTGATGGTCTTCCTGAACCGCACCGTGACCGACAAATCGAAGGAGCCGGTCTACGACGGCAGCCGGTTGCGGGTCGACTACCAGAAGGTCGACGGCAAGTGGCTGATCCAGTACATCACTCCGATCTAGCGGTGTCCGCGGTCTCCGTGCCGGCCAGCGCATCGAGAAACGCTCGCGCCCAACGGTCGACGTCGTGCGCGAGTACCTGCCTGCGCAGCGCGCGCATCCGCCGCCTGCCCTCTTCGGGTGACTGGTTCAGCGCGGCCTCGATGGCGTCCTTGACACCCTCGAGATGGTGCGGGTTGGCGAGGTAAGCCTGGCGCAGTTCTGCTGCGGCACCGGTGAACTCGCTGAGCACCAGGGCACCGCCAAGGTCGCTGCGGCAGGCCACGTACTCCTTCGCGACGAGGTTCATGCCGTCGCGCAGCGGCGTCACCAGCATGACGTCGGCCGCCACGAAGAACGCGATCAACTCCTCGCGCGGCACCGGGCGGTGCAGGTAGTGCACGATCGGATGCCCGACTTCGCCGTACTCGCCGTTGATGTGGCCGACCTGACGTTCGATGTCCTGGCGCATCTCGATGTAGCTCTCGACACGCTCCCTACTGGGCGTCGCGAGCTGGACGAACACGGTGTCCTGGCGGTCGACCCGACCCTCGGCGAGCAGTTCGGAGAACGCTCGCAGCCGGACGTCGATGCCTTTGGTGTAGTCCAGTCGATCGACCCCCAGCAGGATTTTGCGGGGCCGGCCCAGCTCACCGCGAATCTCCTTGGCGCGCTGGCGGATCGACCGGGAGCGGGCCTGCTGGTCGAGTTCTGTCGAGTCGATGGAGATCGGAAAGGCGCCGACCTTCACAGTGCGTGAGTCGACGTCGATCTCACCGAAGCGGGACCGCACGCCGATGGTTGCGCGGGAAGTGTTGGCGCCCACCAGTCTTCGGGCGAGGATGAGGAAGTTCTGCGCGCCGCCGGGCAGGTGGAAACCGACGAGGTCCGCGCCGAGCAGGCCTTCGACGATCTCGGTCCGCCAGGGCATCTGCATGAACAACTCGACCGGCGGGAAGGGGATGTGCAGGAAGAACCCGATAGTCAGGTCCGGGCGCAGGGTACGCAACATCTTGGGCACCAGCTGCAATTGGTAGTCCTGCACCCAGACGGTCGCGCCCTGTGCGGCACTCTTCGCGGTGGCCTCGGCGAAGCGCCGGTTCACCTCGACGTAGGCGTCCCACC
>NZ_LZKP01000227.1 GCF_001672895.1 Mycobacterium sp. E740 | reverse complement strand
CCACATCCGCGAATTCGCCCGGGTCAAACCGACTGTGGGAGCCCCGGAGATGGGCCGCTTCATAGCGGCAGTGCGCAGGTTGCAGGACATCACCGTCTCGTGTGATCCCGAGCCTGCGCTGTGGGACGACACCGCCGCGCTGCTCGAGGACGTGTGCGCACGGTTGGAGGTGCACCGGGCGCCCGCAGGCGTCGCACCTGCCGGCCGGGCGACGAACCTGCCCGGTAACGGCCATCCGTTGATGCCGCCGTGGCAGGTCGTGACGTCGGGACCGGACGAAGTCACGATGAGCGGACACTTCAGCCGCTTTCACGTCGGCGGCAACGACGCCGTGCACGGCGGGGTGATCCCGTTGTTCTACGACTGGCATTTCGGCATGGTGGTGTCGGCCGCCGGCCGGCCCGACAGCCGGACCGCCTACCTGCACGTGGACTACCGCAGGGTGACGCCCATCGACGTGCCGCTGCGAGCACGCGCCTGGATCGACAAGGCGGAGGGCCGGAAACTGTTCGTGAGGGCGACGATGACCGATGCCGACGGCAACGTACTATCCGAGGCCAGCGGTCTGATGATCAAACTGCTTGCCCACCAGCCTTGAAAGGCGCCTGATACCAGTGTCCACAGAGTTCACCGTCCCGGCCGCCGCCGACACCGTCGCCGCCGCGATCGGCGATCGCGAGTTCATCGTTCAGGGCGACCGCCGCTACACCTACGCGCAGGTGATCGAGCGCGCTAACCGGTTGGCCGCATTCCTGCACAGCCGCGGACTCGGGTGCCACGTCGAGCGCTCGGAGTTGGGCGGTCACGAGGTCGGCCAGGACCTGCTGGGCATCTACGCCTACAACGGCCCGGAGTACGTCGAGGCGATGCTCGGCGCCTGGCGGGCGCGGGTCGCGCCGTTCAACGTCAACTACCGCTACGTCAAGAACGAATTGCAGTATCTGCTCAACGATTCCGGCGCCACCGCGCTGCTGTATCACGCGGCGTTCGCGCCGCGCATAGCCGAGGTGATGGCGGATCTGCCGAATCTGCGGGTGCTCATCCAGATCGCCGACGAGTCGGGCAACGATCTGCTCGACGGGGCCGTCGACTACGAGTCGATCGTCGGGTCTGGCACCGCGGTGTTACCACCGTTGGAGCCCTCACCCGACGACCTCTATGTGCTCTACACCGGGGGCACGACGGGTATGCCGAAGGGCGTGCTGTGGCGTCAGCACGACATCTTCATGACCTCGTTCGGCGGCCGCAGCCTCTACACCGGGGAACTCGCCAGCTCCTACGAGGACATCGGCAAGCGGGTCGCCGAGGCGCCGGAATCCCGGTTGATGATCCTGCCGCCGCTGATGCACGGCGCCGCCCAGTGGGCGGTGATGACCGCGATGACGACGGGCCAGTCAGTCGTGTTCTCTTCTGTCACAGACCGTTTCGACGCCGACGAGGTGGTTGCGACCATCGAGCGCGAGCAGGTGATGGCGGTGACGGTCGTCGGCGATGCGATGGCGCGACCGTTGGCAGACGCGATCGAACGCACTGATGCGGATCTGTCGTCGCTGGCGGTGGTCGCCAACGGTGGCGCGTTGCTGACGCCGACGGCCAAGCAGCGGCTCATCGACGTCAAGCCGGGACTGATCGTCGTCGACGGAGTCGGCTCGTCGGAGACCGGCGCGCAGATGACGCACATGTCCGCGTCGGGCGCGGTGGCGACCGGCAAGTTCAACGCCGGACCGGACACCTATGTCGCTGCCGAGGATCTCAGCGCCCTGCTCGAGCCGGGGCACGACGGCATGGGTTGGCTGGCTCAGAGAGGTTATGTGCCACTGGGTTACAAGGGTGACGCCGCCAAGACGGCGGCGACCTTCCCGGTGATCGACGGCGTGCGCTACTCCGTACCGGGCGATCGCGCGCGGCATCTGGCGGACGGGTCCGTCGAACTGCTCGGCCGCGATTCTGTCACCATCAACTCCGGCGGGGAAAAGATCTTCGCCGAGGAGGTCGAGACGGCTATCGCGTCGCATCCGGCGGTCGCCGACGTGGTGGTCGCAGGCCGGCCGAGCGATCGCTGGGGTCAGGAGGTCGTGGCGGTTGTCGCCCTCACCGAGGGTGCCAGCGCCGACGCCCAGGAGCTCATCGACCATGCCGCGAACTCGATCGCCCGCTACAAGCTTCCGAAGGCGGTGGTGTTCCGCCCGGCGATCGAGCGCAGCCCGGCGGGCAAGGCCGACTATCGATGGGCTCGCGAGCAAGCGATCAGCGAGGCCTGACCCCTCTTCCGTCGCGCCCTCTTCCGTCGCGCCCTCTTCCGTCGCGCCCTCTTCCGTCGCGCCCTCTTCCGTCGCGAAATAGCATTCCTGGTCGTATTTCCCCCACAATCACAGCCGGGAATGCTATTTCGCGGACGAACGCTTGAGCCGTCGCATGGTCCGTTGCGATCGCAGCCCTGAAACCCGAGATCTATCGCCTTGTAGTCCTATACTGTAAGCTTTACAGTACCTATGCAGGTTACCTGTCCGGACCAGACGATGGAGACCAGCCGTGGATAGCCCCGTGCAGGATGTCGCGGTCGACGAACCTTTCGACCTGCTTCGCGACCCCTATCCGCTCTTCGCGCAGAAGCGACGGGAAACCGCGGGGGTGTTCCGCGGCAGCGTCATGGACTGGTCCGCAGCGCCGGAGGCGATGCCCGAACAGCTCTACGCGGCAGTGTCTTTCGACGCGGTCAACCGAGTGTTCCGCGACGGCAAGGTGTTCAACTCGCATATCTACGACCAGACCATCGGCCTGTTCATCGGTCCGACGATCCTGGCGATGGAAGGCAAGAAGCACTGGGACCACCGCAATTTGGTGTCATCGGCCTTCAAGTCCAAGTCGTTGGCGCGCTGGGAACCCGAGGTCGTCCGGCCGGTCGTCACGACGCTGCTCGACGAGATCGTCGACAAAGGGCACGCCGATCTGGTACGGGACTTCACGTTCGAGTTCCCGACCCGGGTGATCTCCAAGCTGCTGGGGCTGCCCGAAGACGATCTGCCGTGGTTCCGTAAGCGGGCGGTCGAGCTGATCAGCTACCACGTCAAGTACAAGCGGGCGTTCGAGGCCTCCGCGGCGCTGAAGGATTACTTCCTGGCCCAGATCGAGCAGCGCAGGTCCAAGCCGACCGAAGACATCATCGGCGATCTGGTCACCGCCGAGATCGACGGCGAAAAGCTCACCGACGAGGCCATTTTCTCGTTCCTGCGGCTGTTGCTGCCCGCCGGCCTGGAAACCACGTACCGGTCATCGGGAAACCTGCTGTACCTGTTGCTCACCCACCCCGAACAGTTCACCGCCGTACAGTCCGATCGGGAGCTGATCCCGACCGCCATCGAAGAGGGCCTGCGGTTCGAGACGCCGTTGACGACCGTGCAGCGATACGCGACCGAAGAGACCGAACTCGCGGGTGTCCCGCTTCCCAAGGGCGCGGTGATCGATGTGTGCATCGGATCGGCGAACCGCGACGAGAACCGTTGGGAGCGGTCCGAGGAGTTCGACATCTTTCGCAAACGGATTCCGCACATCTCGTTCGCCGCCGGCGAGCATACCTGCATGGGTTTGCATCTGGCCCGCATGGAGACCCGGGTCGCCGTGGAATGCCTGCTCGACCGGCTGACCAACGTCACCCTCGTCACCGACGACAACCCCCGTATCGTGGGCCAGCCGTTCCGGTCCCCCCCGGCACTGCCCGTGACGTTCGACCCCGCCGCTTGAGCCGCTGTTATCGCGCAGAGCTTGCCCTCGGCGCACGATAGGCAATCGTCTTCGTCTCGAGATACTGCTCGAAACCCTCCATGCCGCACTGCCTTCCGACACCGCTGCTCTTGAACCCGCCGAACGGCGCGTCGGCACCGTAGTACATGCCGCGGTTCACCCCGAAAGAACCGGTGCGGATCCGACGGGCGATCGCCATCCCCCGCTCATGCGAGCGCGACGACACCGCTCCCGCCAGACCATAGGCGCTGTCGTTCGCGATCCGCACCGCGTCGTCGTCGTCATCGAACGGCAGCACCACCAGCACTGGGCCGAACACCTCCTGCTGGGCGATGGCCGCATCGCTTTCGACGCCGACGATGACCGTCGGTGCCACGTAGTGGCCGCCCATCAGATGATCGGCGAGATCGCTGACCGGCCCTCCCCCCGTGGTGACCTCGGCGCCGTCGGCGCGGGCCTGCTCGATCGCGTCGAGCACCCGCTTCTTCTGCGTCGCGTTGATCACCGGTCCCACTAGCGTGTCGGGAAGGACCGGATCTCCCACGGGCACAGCCTGATACGCGGCGGTGACGGCGGCGACGGCTTCGTCGTAACGTGACCGGTGGACGAGCATGCGTGTGGTGGCCGCACACGCCTGTCCCGCGTGCACGCACACTCCGACCGCCGAGCCCACGATCGCGGCGGGCGGCGCGTCGTCGAGCACGATGGACACGGATTTGCCGCCCAGTTCCAGGAACATCCGCTTCATCGTCTCGGCGCCTTGACGCATCAGCAGCTTGCCGACCGCGGTGGATCCGGTGAAGGAGACCATGTCGACGCGAGGATCGGTCCCGAGCATTCCGGCGACGTCGTTGCGCGGTGTCGGCACGACATTGACCACGCCGGGCGGGATGTCGGTGTCCTCTGCGATGAGCCGTCCCAGGCGGGTCGCGTTCCACGGCGTGTTCGGATCGGGCTTGAGTACGACCGTGTTTCCGGTCGCGAGCGCGGGTCCGAGCTTGTTGAGGATCACCTCGACCGGGAAGTTCGACGGGGTGATCGCGGCGACGACACCGGCCGGCTCCTTGACGACGGTGCGCACATTGCGCTCGCCGAAGAGGCCTCCTCCGTCGAGGGTGCGCTCCCAATGGAAATCGAGCATCAGCCGCGCGGGATAGCGCAACCCGTCGGCCAGTGGCCAATCCAGTTGTGCCGACTGCGTTGTCATCATCGGGCAACCGACCTCGGCGATCAGCTCCTCGCGCAGCTCGTCCTGCTCCGCCTCGATCGCCGACTGCAGCTGATCCAGACAGCGTGCGCGCAACCGTTTATTGGTCGCCCAGTCGGTGTCGTCGAAGGCTCGGCGCGCTGCCGCAATCGCGCGGTCCATGTCTTCTGGGCCGGCCGCTGCGGTCGTTCCCAGCAGCTGTCCGGTGGCCGGGCTCAGGTTGTCGAAGCGCTCGCCTGACGCCGACTCAACGAGTTGTCCGTCGATGAGCATCCGCGACTCGGCCCGCTTGGCCGCGCGGGCGCCGACGTCGATGCTCGTCTCGGTCCCTTCCTCGACGTTGCTCACGGCACCTCGTACAATCTGACTCTGCGGGACGACTAACTGTAATGCTTACAGTAGGTTACTTCGGGCGAACACGGCAAGGGAGCCGACTTGGTCAAGGTCATGGAGGGCGTGCGCGTCCTCGAGGTCGCACAGTTCACTTTCGTCCCGGCGGCGGGAGCGATCCTCGCCGACTGGGGCGCCGACGTCATCAAGGTCGAACACCCGTTGAGGGGCGACACGCAGCGCGGGTTCATCAACATGGGCGGATTTCAGCTCGACCCCAACCGTCACCCGCTGATCGAGCACCCGAACCGCGGTAAGCGCAGCATCGGCATCGACGTATCGAAACCGGAAGGCCAGGAAGTACTCTACGAGATCGCCAAGACCGCTGATGTCTTCCTGACCAATTACCTTCCCGCGCAACGGCAAAAGAACAAATTCGACGTCGAGCACATCCGCGCAGCCAACCCGGACATCATCTACGCGCGCGGCAGCGCATACGGCGACAAGGGACCCGAACGGGACGTCGGTGGTTTCGACGGCACGGCGTTCTGGACCCGCAGCGGAGTCGGCCACGCGTTGACCCCTGAAGAGATCGGTGGCGCGCTGTCGCAGGGTATCCCGGCATTCGGCGACTCGATCGGCGGCATGAACATCGCGGGCGGAATCTCGGCGGCGCTGTTCCACCGGGCGCGCACCGGCGAAGCCGTCGAACTCGACGTTTCGTTGTTGAGCACGGCGTGGTGGGCGGCGGGCGCCAGCGTGACCCAGGGCATGGAGACCGGCGAGACGATGCGCTCGCTGATGCCGAATGCCGCCGGCCCGAGCGTGAACCCGTTCATGGCGAACTACCTGACGTCGGACGGCGGCACGATCAACCTGTGCATCGTCAGCCCGACCGGGTACATCCGCGACGCGTTCGAGCATCTCGAACTGCCGGAGTGCGCTGAAGATCCCCGGTTCAGTGACGTCATGCCGTTGATCGAAAACGCGGCGGCCGCAGCGGAACTCATCCGAGAGAAGATCCGCAGCAAGCCGTTCGAGTACTGGCGTCAACGCCTCAAGACGATGAAAGGCCAGTGGGCGCCGTTCCAGAGCCTGCTCGACCTGGCCACCGACGACCAGGCGCTCGCCAACGACATGATTGTCGAGGTCGAAGCCGCCGACGGCGGTGAGCCCTTCAAAGTGGTCCGCGGGCCGGTCCAGTTCAACCACGAGCCGCTGCAGACGACCCGCGCCCCGCAGGCCAGCGAGCACACCGAGTTGGTCCTGATGGACATCGGCATGGACTGGGACCGCATCGAGGAGCTGAAGGACAAGGGCGCCATCGCCTGAGCACCGTTCCATTGCCGCGTGGGCCCACACGCTGCCGGGAGCGACCGTGTCTGTACACCGACACACCGCCGCAGGTGTACATTCTGCGGTCGTCCCCGACTGCGCGTGGGCCCACGCGCTAGACGCGCTCCACCCGCACCGGCACTCCGGTCAGCCACGCCATCCCCGACAACGGCTCGACGTCGGCGGGCTCGCTGGATGTCAGCTGATTGACGTTGGCGCCGCCGGCGCGATTGGCCAGCCGCCAGCTTCCAGTTCCCTTGTGCCCCCAGCCGTGTGGCACCGCGACGACGCCGGGTACGAGGTCCTTCGTCGTCAGCACCGGCACACTTATCGCGCCGTACTGTGACGTGATCTGCACCTCGTCGCCGTCGACGATGTGCTGCTCGGCCGCGTCGTCGACGTGCATCAGCGCATGCTGGCGACGATCGCCGCGCATCAGCAACGGCGAATTGTGCATCCACGAATTCTCTGAGCGGGGCTCGCGCAATCCGATCATCCGCAGCGGATAGCCATCGGGCAGAGCACGCTGTGACAGCTTGGCGACTTCCTCGGCAATTCCGGGATGGCGCAACCGAATCCGCCGCGACAGGTAGCCGACGGCATCGCGCAGCACGCCTGTGCGGATGTGCGGTGACAGCACGACGCCGTGCGGATGGTCCTCGGTCAGCCGTCGCAGCGTCAGACCGCCACGGCGCAGCCCGAACCTGTTGCCACCCTCCGACATCCGCACCAATGCGTCGACCATCGCCCGCGGCGACACGTCGAAGCCCAGCAGCCGCACGATCCTTCGAACAGCGATGAACGCCGCGAAGGCGGGCACACGACGCAGCCGGCGGGCCAACTCCTCGACGATCTCCCATTCCCCGCGCGCCTCCCCCGCCGGTGCCACGACGGCCTGGGTCGCTTGCCGAAACGGCGTGGCTTGAAACCCCTGAAAGGTGTACGGGAAGTCGTCGCGCTCGTACATCGTCGTGACCGGCAGGATGTAGTCGCACTGCGCGCTCGTCTCGGTGACGTAGAAGTCGAGCGCGACGGACAGCTCGAGATCGCCGAACGCCGCCTCGAGTTCCTCGCCGTTGGGCACGGACAGCACCGGGTTACCGGCCGAGACGAACATCACCCGGATCCGGCGGTCACCCGGTGTGGTGATCTCCTTGGCCATCAGCGCGGCGGGCTCGGAGCCGATTGCGCTCGGGGTTCCGCTGATCCGCGATCGCTTTCGGCGATAGGACCGCCGCATGACCGCACCCATCGCGACGTTCTGCCATCGCTGGCCGACGGTGTGCATCGAGCTGAACACCGAACCGCCCGGCACGTCGAGGTTGCCTGCCACCAGATTCACCGCATCGATCAGATACGTGGTCAGCGTGCCGTGGCTGCCCACGCAGGTACCGAGCCTGCCGTAGACGGCAGCGCGCGAGCTCACCAGGTCGTGCGCCAGCGTGCGCACACTCTCCGCGTCGATGCCTGTGCTGCCTGCCGTCGACTCAGGAGTGAACGGCCGGCACATCCCCCGCAGCCAGTCCACGCCGTCGGCCTGCCGTTTCACCGCCGCGACGTCGACCACGCCGTCGGCGAACATCACGTTCAGCAGCGAGAGCAACAGCAACGAGTCGGTGTCGGGGACGATGCCGAGCCATTCGAATGCGACGGCGGTCTCGCTGCGCCGCGGATCGACGATCAGCACACGCCCTCCGCGCTTGACGATGTCGTGCATGCGGTCCTTGATCCGCGGTGCGGTCAAGAAACTGCCGTGTGACACAACGGGATTGGCACCCATCATGACCAGTAGGTCGGTCCGCGTCAGGTCAGGGATCGGCACTGACGTCGGCACCCCGTACAACAACTGGCTCGCGATCAGCCTGCTGTTCGTGTCCTGCGACGACGCGGTGAAGTAGTGGCCGTGGCGGCCGAGGCCCTTCATGAACAGCAGCGCCGCGAAGGTGTGCGCATAGCTGAACGCCCCGGGATTGCCCATGTACCAGCCGACCGCGCCGGAACCATGGCGGCGCAGAATCGCCGACAGTCGGGCGGCGATGTCGGCCATCGCCTCGTCCCATGCCACCTCTTCGAAGCCGGCCGGCCCGCGGCGCAGCGGCCTCGTCACCCGGTCCGGATCGTTGACGACCTCGGTGAACGCGATGCCCTTCTGACAGGCGAAGCCGGCCGACAGCGGGTGGTTCTTGTCAGGCCGCAAAGCGACCAGGCGACCGTCTTCGACCGTCGCGATCATCCCGCACAGCGGCTCGCAGATCCGGCAGAAAGTGGGCTTGTGCTCGGTCACCGATGCCACGCCGACTACGATACTGTAAGAGTTTCAGTTACGAGTCGGATCGAGCGTCGACCAGAGAGGACCACGCATGCACGACGTCGCGATCATCGGTGTCGGACTGCATCCCTTCGGTCGCTTCGAAGGCAAATCCGCGATGGAGATGGGCGTCGACGCGATCTTCGCCGCGGTCACCGATGCCGGCATCGAGTGGAGGGACATCCAGTTCGCCACAGGTGGCAGCTGGACCGTGGCCAACCCGGACGCGATCGTCGGCATGGTCGGGTTGTCCGGCATCCCGTTCACCAACGTGTTCAACGCATGCGCCACCGCGGCCAGCGCCGCAAAGGCGTGCGCCGACGGAATTCGATTGGGCGACTATGACATCGGCATCGCGGTCGGGCTGGACAAGCATCCACGCGGTGCGTTCACCGAAGATCCCGCGCTGGTCGGCATGCCGCGGTGGTACGCCGAGAACGGCCAATACCTGACCACCCAGTTCTTCGGAATGAAGGCCAATCGCTATCTGCACGAGCACGGTATCTCCCAGCAGACACTGGCCAAAGTTGCGGCGAAGAACTTCCGCAACGGAGCGCTGAACCCGAACGCGTTCCGCCGCAAGCCCATCCCCGAGGACCAGATCCTCAACTCGACGATGCTGAACTATCCGCTCACCCAGTACATGTTCTGCGCTCCCGACGAGGGTGCGGCGGCGGTCGTGATGTGCCGCGCCGACCTCGCCGAGCGCTACACCGCCAAACCGGTGTACCTGCGCGCGGTCGAGGTGCGCACCCGCAAATACGGTGCCTACGAGGTGAACACCACGTTCGCGCCGGTCGAGGAGGACGTGGCGCCCACTGTCTACGCGGCGAAGGCGGCCTTCGAAAAGTCCGGTGTGGCGCCGCAGGACGTCGACGTCATCCAGCTGCAGGACACCGACGCAGGCGCCGAGATCATCCACATGGCCGAGTGCGGCTTCTGCGCCGACGGCGAGCAGGAGAAGCTGCTTGCCGGCGGGGCCACCGAGATCACCGGCTCACTGCCGATCAACACCGACGGCGGCCTGATCGCCAACGGCGAGCCGATCGGCGCATCGGGTCTGCGCCAGATCCACGAGCTGGTGCGACAACTGCGCGGTGAAGCGGGCGATCGCCAGGTACCCGGGGAGCCCAAAGTCGGTTTCGCGCAGCTGTACGGCGCACCGGGCACCGCTGCCGCGACGATCCTGACGAGGTGACCCAGGCGTCAGCTCACTTCATCATCCGATGAGACGCCTTCATGATGAGCCCACGCATACGATCGGAGATGTACACGGCCACAAGGCCGTTGAAGACGTCCTCGCGCAAGCGCGTCAACCGCGAGCTCTTGAAGCGCCACTGTCCGTCGAGCTTTTCGTAGGTCTCGTGATAGTGGCCGTAGCCGCGCAGGTTCACGCCGGGCCCGAAGCGAACCACATCCTCGAGCCCCCACACGCCGCGCGCGGTCGTCGGCGAGGTCAGTTCGATCTCCGGCGCGTGCACCTGATGCACCGTGGGCTGATTGCGCAGGCTCTTTCGGGTGAATGCGACGAACTCGTCGGCGCCTTCGATGACCTTGCCACCGGCCGGCGATGTGTCACTGACGAAGTCGTCGGCGAACAGGGCGCGCCACGCCGCCCAGTCCTTGGTGTCCAGAAAGCGGCAGTAGCGGGCTTTCAGCTGTTTGATCGCCTCGATCTCGACGAGGTCCGTTTCGGTCATCGGTTCGTCGTCTTTTCGGCCTGCTCGATATAGAAATGCGCGGCCCGTTCGAGCGACTCGGCGGTCGGGCGCGGATGCCAGCCCAGTTCTCTGGTCGCCTTGCTGTGGTCCGCCGGCGCCATGATGTGCAACAGGCGGATGCCGGTGGTGTTGATCGGGACCTCACGCCGGAGCAGGCGTCCGACGGCCTCCGCGAACCACACGGATGCGTACACCACCGGCAACGGGACACCGAACCTCGGCGGGTTCGCGCCGACGGCTCTCGCGGCCGTGGTGAGCATGTCGCGCATCGGCATGTAGCTCTCAGAGATGATGTAGCGCTCCCCGACCCGGCCGTGTTCGGCCGCAAGCAGGAAAGCCTCTGCGACGTCCTCGATGCCGACGACCTCGGTGCAGACGCCCTTGATGTACGCCGGGATCTTGCCGAACGCGGCGTACTGCACCATCAGGCCCTGGTGCGGCTGCCAGTCGCCGGGTCCGTACGGGTTCGACACGCACATCGCGACGGCGGGCAGGCCGCGCTCCCGCGCGTACGACAGCACCACATCCTCGGCCTGGCGGCGCGATTCGATATAGGGGCCGCCCTTGTCGCCCCAGTCGAACGGCATGTCCTCGGTCACGGGGCCACTTCCGTCACCGAGCGCGATGGTGCCGATCGTGCTGCAGAACACGAACCGGTGCAGCGCGGTCTTCGCGGCGATGTCGAGGACGCGGCGCAGGCAGTTGACGTTCGTCTCGAACAGCGGTGCCGGGTCACGCAGATGGAACCGCGTGTCGACGACGCAGTAGTAGACGACATCGCGGTCCGACATCGCCTCGCGCAGTGCGTCGTCGTCGTAGAGGTCGCCGTAGCACCGGTCGACGTCGAGGTCGTCGATGGCGACCGTCGAACTCGTCTGGCGTAGGTACACCCGCACGTCGTCGCCGCGTTCGGCGAGCTTGCGCGTAACGTGTGAGCCGACGAACCCGCTTGCACCCATCACCAATGACTTGCGCCTACTGGTCGGCCGCGTCATCGTTCCCCCATTCCGAGACTGCTGACAGATCGCGAAACTCGCCGAAATCGCGATCTGTCAGCAGTTTCGATGATCAAGACGTCTTCGCCGCCTGGGCGTAGGCGGGCTTGCCGAGGCCGAGCACGTACTGCGCGATCATGTTACGGAAGACCTCCAGCGTCCCCCCGTAGATCCCGACCAGCGGCGCGAAACGGTATACGTACTCGGCGGCTCCGTCATCGGCGGCGCCGTCGGTGCCGAACGGCAACGAGGCCGCCGTACCGAGGATGTCCATCAGGTCCGGGGAGATGTCGCGCATCGTCTGCGCCAGCGCCACCCGACCGAAGATGTTCGGCGTGGAGAACGACGCCTCCATACGGGCCACGCTGCGGCCCAACCGGTATGCCACCGATCCGTCGTCGATCGTCTTGCGGCCGTCGGGATTCGTCTCCGTGAGCTTCGCGGCGGCCCTGTCGACCGCGGCGGCCATTGTGTTGGCCTGATGCATCATGATCGCCACGTCCTGCAGGCCGTCGGCGGCCGCTTCGACCGCGCCGTGCTCTGCGTTGAGCGGTTCACGCACCACCGTCCAGCCGTCGTTCACCTCGCCGAGGCGATACTTGTCGTCGACCCGGACATCGCTGTAGTACACGATGTTGGTGCGGTCGCCGTCGACGGTGCGGATGCCCTGGATCTCGATGCCCGGCGAGTCGAGCGGGACGAGAAACATCGTGAGGCTCTTGTGTTTCGGCGCATCCAGATCGGTGTTGGTGATCAAGAAGACGTACTGGCAGTTGTGGGCACCGGTGGTGAACATCTTGGAGCCGTTAATGATCCAGCCTTCGCCGTCCCGCACGGCCCTGGTCTTGCACGTGGCGACGTCGGACCCGCCCTCGGGTTCGGTGTAGCCCAGGCAGAGGCGGACCTCGCCGGTGTACACGCGCGGCATCACCTCGGCCTTGAGTTCGGGTGAGCCGAACTTGTCGACCGACCGCGCGATCATCGCGGTCGTACCGAACGTCACCCACGGCACATGCGCACGGCGCTTCTCCAGTTCCCAGATGCGACGCCGGACCCGGTTGAACCCGCCTTCGGATTCCGGCTTCCATTCGCGGGCAAGGTAACCCGCCTTGCCGAGCGCGAGATGCACACCCTCGTCGAAGTTGTCACCCGTCTCGCGATCCCGGCGACGGACGTCCTCGGTGACGATCTCGCTCAGGAACGCGCGCGACTCGTCGAGGAAAGCCCGGTCCTCCTCGGAGAGTTCGACCCGTGAGAAATCCATCTAGTTGCCCTCTCCGCTCTCCCGAGCCGCGACGATCCCGGCGATGTACTTGGCGCTGGCAGCAGGGTCCCCGCCCGCCAAGGCCCATCCCCGGGCGCGCAACAGGTATGCGCTGGCGGCCGCCTCGGCCGAAACGCCAAGCCCGCCTTGCACCTGCACCGCCATCGTGGCGGCCTTGGCGGCCTCTTCGGCCATGAACACGAACGCGGACGGCGCGAGTTCGGGCCGCTCGTCGGGTTCGTTGTCGAGGAACCACGCCGCGCGTCGCGCCAGGTTGCGGCCGCCCTGAACCGTGATCGCGATGTTGGCCAGCGGATGTGAGATGGCCTGCAGCGTCGAGATCGGTACGCCCAGGGTGTAGCGCGTCTTGGCGAACTCCGCGGCGATCGTCATCGTCTCCTCGACGAGGCCGGCGAGCGCCGCAGCTGTGAGCACCCGCCATTCGTCCAGCGCGCGTTGGTATTCCATCAGCGCGTTCGCTCCGCTCGCCAGAACAGTCCGGGTGTCCGCTGCGGCCGGGTCGACCCAGGCCATCGGCAGTCGGCCGATGTTGTCCACCTTGACGGGCCGGGTGGCGAATGTCAGCTTGACGACGTCGTCACCGTCGCGCACGACGAGGTGGTCGGCAACCGAGCCGCTCGGCAGCAGCCGCACACCCGACACACTGTCCTGCTGCGGGTCGAAGCCGACGATCTGCGTGCCGCTCACGACGTCGGGATCCGCGGCGCCCAACCGGCCCAGCAGCCGTGCGGCACAAACATGGTCGATCCACGGCACCGGGGCCAGCGAGCGGCCGATCTCCTCGGCGACCAACGTCAGGTCGACCAACGTCGCGCCGTCCCCACCCATCTCCTCGGGCAACGCCATCGTGGTCGCGCCCATCGTGCACAACCTCTCCCACAGACTCTTGTCGAACCCGGAAGCCTCCGCGGCGCGCACTGTTTCGATCGAGCAATGCGTCTTGAAGAAGTCCTTGTACGCCGCCTGCAGCGCCTGGTGGTCCTCGGACAGGCTGTAGTCGAGCCTGCGCAGTTCGTAGCGGTCCATCACTGCTCCTTGTCGGCGCCGAAGAAGAACTCCTTGGCGTTGTTGTACAAGTAGTTGTCCAGCACCTCGGCCGGCAGGTCAAGCGCTAGCGCCTCGGGGACGACGCGGCGCATCTTGAGCACCGGCCAGTCCGACGCGTAGATGACTTTGTCAGGTCCCCGCGTACGCATGTAGTGAAGCAGGCTGTCGGGCAGCCGTTTCGGTGACCACGCCGACGTCATCAGGCGCAGGTTCTGGTACTTGATCAGCAACCGGATCGCGACGTCCCACCACGGGTCGGCGCCGTGGATCATGCAGAGCTTGAGTTCGGGGAATCGCACGCAGACCCGGTCGAGGTGTATGGGGTTCTGCACCTCGCCGGGAATCGGCGGCCCCGGCAGCCCGGTGTTGACGCACAGCGGCAGCCCGAGTTCTGCGCATTTGGTGTAAAGCGGGTAGTACACGGCGTCGCTGGGCGGGTACTGCCCGTCGCCCCAGAAGCTCGGCCCTACCGCCGCATACGCCACCGGTAGGTCATTGACGACGCTCGCGAGTTCTCGCAGCGACGGGATGGGCCGCAACAGATTGACGCCGCCCATCGCGAGCGCGAACCGCTCGGGTCTGGCTTCGACGAACTTGCGTGCCGTCGTCGAGGGCTTGGCGATGCTGTCCATCAGGATCGCCTTCGTGACGCCCTGCTCGTCCATCTCGTCGAGCAGCTCGCTCATATCGACGGGGGCGAACATCGACTGCGGGCCCTTGAAGTAGTCGTCGCGGACTTTGAGCATCCACGTCGGCTGCTGTTCGGTCTCGCCGAAGTGGACGTTGACCAGACAATCGATGGCTCTGTTGGCCGTCACGTCAGCGATACCTCATGTGTCGCAGCAGTTCTGGCCCATCTATAGTCGGGCTTGCCGTTGCCCAGACGACGTACCTGTTCGACCACGATGAACTCCTTCGGCGCCTTGAAACGAGCCAGGTTCGACGTGCAGTGCTCGCGCAGTGAGCTGACCTCGGCCGCATCGCGCAGCGCGACGAGAGCCACGATCTCCTGGCCCCACCGCTCGCTCGGCCGTCCCACCACCAGCGCGTCCACGACCGCGGGGTGCGCGCGTAGCACTTCTTCGACCTCCTCGACGAACACCTTCTCACCACCGGTGTTGACCACGAGCGAGTCGCGCCCGAACAACCGCATCGTGCCGTCTGCCGACAGAGATCCTCGGTCACCGGAGATCACCACGCGTCGGCCGTCGACGACCGGGAACGTCCGTCGTGTCGCTTCCTCGTCGTCGAAGTAGCCGAGCGGAATGCGCCCGCCACGGGCGACGAAGCCGACCTCGTCCTCGCCAGGCGCCAGGAACCGGCGGTAGTCCTCGGACAGCAGCAGTGCGCCCTCGCGCAGTTCGAAGGTGTCCTTCTCGTCGCCGCGCTGGCTGCGGCCGAAGCCGACGTTGCCGGTTTCCGACGATCCGTACCCGTTGATCAAAGTGATCTGTGGCAGCAGATCCAACAGCGCCCGTTGGTGTTTCGGGTTGGTGGCCGCTCCCCCGGTGCCGATCGCGAACAACGACGACAGGTCATAGGACCCGCTGCGCAGCTCCTCGACCAACGGTGCGGCGTAGGCATCGCCAACCATCGTCATCAGGCCGACCTTCTCGCGCTGTGCGGTTGCAAGCACCGCGCGCGGGTCGAACCTCGTCCGGTCGTAGAGGATCACCGGCAAACCGTTGAGCAACGCGGCGAACGCCGTCCACATCCCGGCGGCGTGCATCAGCGGCGAGACCGCGAACCACGGCTGCCCCCCGTGTGCGACCTTGGTGTGGATCTCGTCGACTGTGTCGTGGTCGGCGCCGTTCATCGAGATCACATAGGTGTCGGACTGGCGCCACATCACGCCTTTGGGCCGCCCGGTCGTGCCCCCGGTGCACACCATCATCACGTCGTCGGGCGACGGAGCGATGCGCTGATCGGAATCGCCCTGTGCCAGTGCATCATCCAAGGGGGTCGCGCCCGACAACTGCGCCACCGAGAGGTCGTCATCGACGGAGATCATCAGGTCGGCGCTCGCCGGCGGAAGCACGTCGGCGAACTTCGGGCCGAACGACCGGTGGTAGATGACCGCACGCGGGCGCAGATAGTCGAGCAGTTCGGCGACCTCGCGCGGCGTGTAGTTGTAGTTCACGTTGACCGGCACCGTGCGTGCCTTGAGGCAGCCGATCACCATGTCGGGGTACAGGTCGTTGTGCATGAGCAGCGCGACGCGGTCCTGCCCGCATTCCCAGTTCTGCAGCTCGGCCCGTTCGCGATGTGCGCCGAGCCCCTGTGCGGCAAGGTAGTTCGCCAGCCGACGGGTGCGGTCCGCCGATTCGCCGAACGTACTGCGCCGAGTGCCGCAGACCGTCATCAGCCGGTCCGGCACCGCCTGGGCGATCGCGTCGAGGACCGCCCCGATGGTCCACTCGGGCATGCTAAGCGCCGACCCGCACGTTCGCCCCGAGCAGCTCGAGAGCGTTGTCGCGCATCACCTTTCGGGTGTCTTCGGCGCTGAACTCGGGAAACTGCGGGATGTCGGCGGTGAACGCCATCGGGTCGGCCAGGCCCTCGCCGTGCGGCCAATCCGAGCCGAACAGAATCCTGTCCACGCCGATCGTCTCGGCAAGCAGTTTGACGTCGTCCTCGTAGTACGGCGCGATCCAGACGTTGTTGCACAGCTGCTCGACCGGGTCCTCCTTGAAGTGGTACGGCGCCGTGTTGGCGGCCTTCTTGAGCCGCTTGATGAGCCGGTAGACGAAGTACGAGCCGTTCTCGATGCTCGCCACCTTGAGCTTGGGGTGCCGGGTGAACACCTGATGGACGATCATCGAGGCCATCGTGTCGTGGATCGCGCGGTCGTCGAGCAGCACCTGGTCGAGCGGGTCCTTCTCCCCGAAGCCCTCGAACGTCGACTTGCCGCCCCACAGCGCCGCTATCGCCAAGTAGCCGCTGTCGGAGAGGTGGAAGATCACCGGAACGCCGGCTTCGGCCAGGCGCGCCCAGACCGGGTCGTGCACCGGGTCGCCCAGCGAGCGCGGCTTGACGGTACCGGGCACCGGCGCGGGC
Source organism: Mycobacterium sp. E740 (assembly GCF_001672895.1). Taxonomy (GTDB): domain Bacteria; phylum Actinomycetota; class Actinomycetes; order Mycobacteriales; family Mycobacteriaceae; genus Mycobacterium. Next base: position 3,121 of record NZ_LZKP01000227.1, on the reverse strand, counting down.
CGCACGCACACCGTCTTGGCGCCCCGCCCCAGCACGAATTCGACCTCGTCGACCGCCTTGTCGGGATCGGCCAGCGAGATGATCGGGGCCGAGAGGAACCGGTGGTCGGGCCGGTCGAAGCCCCAGTCCTCGTCGAGCCACAGGTTGAACGCGTGCACGGACGCCATCGTCGCCTCGATGTCGTGCTTGAGCGCCTCCTCCACGCCGCACGCGAATGTCGGCAGCATGAACACGGTTTCGAGGTTCTGCTTGTCAAGGATCTTCACCCGCGCGTCCCGGTTCTGGTACTCGGGATGATCGGCCAACCGGTCGACCTTCATCAGCGACGCAGGATCGACTCCGTCGGGAATCTCGCCGCGGAACAAGAGATCCAGGCAACCCGGCTCGATGATGGGGTCAAATGTGGGGTTCGGGATGAAATGGTTGACCACACCGCCCATCACCGCGAAGGTGCGTTTGCCCTCGGTGAGCATCTGTACCCCACGGCGTTTGAACTCCTTGGGCAGGTGACGGGTGAACGCGTCGATCGGCTCGTAGTAGTGGTTGTCGACGTCGATGGCCAGGTAATCCAGCGGTGTCACGGCGTGTCCTCCTGCTCGGGCGTCAGCGGCGGAAAGTTCGGTGGGCGTTTCTCGAAGAAACTCGTGATGCCTTCGATGAAGTCGGGCCGTGTCATCGACTCGTGCATCAGCTTCTCGGCGTGGTCGCTGGCTTGGAAAACGTCGCGCATGGTGTCTGCGTACACCTGTTGCTTGATCACCGCCAGCGAACTGGGCGCACAGTTGGCGGCGATGTCCTCGGCGTAACCGATTGCCCGTGCCAGCAACTCGTCGGGTGCCACCACATCGTTGACCACGCCGAGCCGGGCGGCCTCGTCGGCGAAGAAGACCCGGCCCGACAACAGCAGGTCCATCGCCACCCCCGTGCCGACTATTCGCGGCAGGATCCAGGAGATGCCGTATTCGGCAATCAGGCCGCGTCGCGGGAACGACGTGGTGAACTTCGCCCCCTGTGCCGCGAAACGCACATCGCACGCCAGCGCCAGCGTCAAACCCATTCCCGCACAAGCACCGTTGATCGCGGCGATGACGGGCTTTCGCATTCCCATCACGAAGTGCGGGTGGCGCGCACCGACCAGCTTCCCGACATCGGTGCCGGCGGCCGCGTCGACGGTGGCTGCACTGATCGTGGTCAGATCACCCATGTCGGCACCGGCGCAGAACGCGCGACCGCTGCCGGTGACCACGACGACCCGCACAGCGGGATCGGCATCGGCGTCGTCCAGACGTTCGTAGAACGTGGTGGCCAGCCCGCCGCCCCAGCCGTTCATCCGGTCGGGCCGGTTCAGGGTCGCCACCGCTACCCCGGTGTCGAGCACCTCGTAGCGCACAGGCTCGGAGTCGAGACCGACGTGGTCAGGAGCGCTCACGCGGCAGTCCACCTCCAGCGGTCCGGACGTGTTGAATGCACATACTGTACACCTATCGGTAGCGGCTTCCGCAACTGTTGCCCGCTCACGCGTCGACCAGTCCGAACCGCCGATACGCAGCGGCGATCTGCTCTTTCGCGACAGCGGGAAGATGCGCCTGCGGCGGACGCGAGTGCGGATACTCCCCGATCGGCAGGCCCAGCAGCGACGCCGCGTACTTGAACGCTCCACCCCAGTGCGTGAAGTAGTCCGGTCGACCCGGATAGCAGGTGAACCACGACCCCATGTCGAGGTCGAACTGGTCGAGCCCCGATTCGCGTGCGTAGTCCATGGCCTCGACGAGCTTGTCGTTGACGATGAGATCCCAGTACTCGCTGAACGGCCGTCGCTCCCGGGTTTCGAACAGATAGCCAGCGGTTCCAAGCTGCGCGGGGCAGACGATCCCGTCGCGCAGCCACCCGGCGCGGTACACGGTCTTGTCGCACTCCCACACTGCGAGACCCGGCGCCAACTCGTGCAGCATCCGGCTGGCGGCCGGCCGGAAGGCGCCCTCCTTCGTTGCACAGACCGCGGGAATCTCGTTGTAGATCACGGCGCTTTCGGCCGGCGTCAACACGTAACCCGACGACGGGGAGTTGAACATGCCGAGCGCGATGTCGGTGCGGTCGGCAATGTAGCGGAAGAAGTTCAGCACGCCTTCGCCGCCGTGCGCCTCCATCATCGGGGTCTGGATGTAGACGATGTCGGCGCCTGCATCCTGTGCGTGACGCGTCAGCTCGAGGCAGTCCTTGGCCGCGGTCGCGGCGGTGCACGCCTGCACGACGACGCCGGGGTTGGCTTTGCGCCCCTCTTCGATAGCGACTTCCAGCAACCGCTTTCGCTCGTCCAAGTTCAGCGCCCAGAACTCCGCGATCCCGCTCGTGCACCACAGCAGCGGGTGGTTCAGGTCGCCGGCGCAGTGCCGCACCAGTGTCCGATAGGCGTCCCAGTCGATGTCGTCGCCGTCGACGCCGCAGAACGGTGTGTAGAGCGAGTCGCCGATTCCGCGCAGCTGGCTGCGAGCCCATTCCCGAGCGTCTTTCGCCGTCGCCACGATGATCTCCTCAGTCTCAGGTGAAGTCGCTGCCTCCGTCGACGTTGACGTTGGCGCCGGTCATGTACGAGTTGCGCCGGGATGCGAGAAACGCGACAACAGGCGCGATTTCGTGCGGCAGGCCTGCGCGCGGAAGGTGCGCCGGATGGCCGAAGTGCTCGCCGATGGCCGCCATCAACGCGTACGGGTCGTTACCATCGACCCCCACCGACTCGGCCCAGCCGATCAGCGCTTCGGACGCGATGCTGCCCGGGGAGACCACGTTGACCATGATCTCGTCCTTGGCCAGCAGCAGCGACAGGTTCTTCGAAACCGAAGTCAGCGCCGCCTTGGCCGCGGTGTAGGCGGGCAGGATCACGCTCTGCCGTTGCGTCGAGTGCGCGGAGAAGTTGACGATGCGCGCCCATTCGGCCTTGCGCAACAACGGAAGCGCCGAACGCACGCAGTGCACCATGCCCATCACGCCACCGTCGAACGCGATGCGCCACTGCTCGTCGGTCAGATCCTCGAAGGTGCCCACGGCCTCGGGTCCGACGGCGTTGATGAGGATGTTCAGCTCGCCGCGCCAGCGTTTCCTGATCTCGTCGAAGGCGCGCTGC
>NZ_LZKP01000226.1 GCF_001672895.1 Mycobacterium sp. E740 | reverse complement strand
CCACCGAAACGGCGCCGGCGGCCGGGAACGTCGCGCCGACCACCACGCCGGCGACGGCTGGGCCGACGGCGCGCTGGAACACCGGTCGCACAACGCCTTCGACACCGTTGGCCGCGAGCAGTTGTTCGGCGGGCAGAATCCGCGGCAGGATCGCGCTGTAGGCGGGGAAGAAGAACGCGGCTGCAATCCCCAGCGCGGCGGCGGCCACCGCCAGATGCCAAACCCGAAGGGCACCAGTCAAACTCAACGCGGCAATGGCCGACACCGTGACGACGTTCACCGCCTCGACGGCGATGATGATCAGGCGTTGGCTGATCCGGTCGGCGGCGATACCGCCGACCAGTACGAACGCCACCAGGCCGACGCCCATGCAGGTGGCAACCAGTGACAGCGCCGTCGGATCGTCGGAAAGCTCGATGACCTGAAGGGCCATCACCACCGTCCACATCCCCTCGGCGAAGATGGACAGCGAGACGGCCGCGATCAGCAGGCGGTACTCGCGGATTCGAAACGGCGCGAGCACGCGCCAACCGCCGTTGCCGACCGGCTGCTGGATGTCGAACTGCGTGCTCACCTATAGATGGTCGCCGACGGCCCGGCGCGACGTCCAATGATTTTCTCGGGCAGAGACGTCAGAAGTCGGAGAAGTCGGCCTGCCTGCGCTGCTGGAAAGCCTTGGTGCCCTCGCGGAAGTCGTAGGAGTCCAACAGAGTCAACTGACCCTGCTTCTCGCGCTCCAGCGCGTCCTCGAAAGCGGTGAGCGTGGCGGCGTTGATCGCGTGCTTGGTCTTACGCAGTGCCACCGCAGGACCCGAAACCAGCGTGGCGATCACCTTGTCCACCTGCGCCTCGAACTCGTCGGCGGGATAGACCGCGGTGACCAGTCCCCACTCGTACGCTTCGGCGGCCGCGATGCGTTCGGCCAGCAGCGCCATCCGGGTGGCGCGGATACGGCCGATCGCCGCGGCGATGAGAGCAGACGCGCCGCCGTCGGGCATCAGGCCGATCTTGGTGAAGGCCAGCATGAAAAAGGCCTTCTCCGAAGCCAATACGACGTCGCACGCCAACGCCAGTGACACACCGACGCCGGCCGCGGGCCCCTGCACCACGGCGACCACCGGTTGCGGCAGGTTCACGATCGAGCGGACCGCGCGGTTGGCGGCGTCCAGGACGTCGGCCGGGGTTCCGTTCGCGCCCGGGTTCGCGTGGTCCTCCTCGCTGATGCCTGCGCCCGAACAGAATCCGCGGCCTGCCCCACGCAGACGCACCACCTTGACCCGCCGGTCCGACGCCGCCTGGTCGAGGGCATCGGCGATGCCGGCGAGCATCGGTTGCGTCAAGGAGTTCAGGCTGTCGGGCCGGTTCAGCGTCACAGTGAGCACACCGTCCGCCAGGTCGACGGACAAGTCTTCGAGCCCGGTGTAGGCGGGAACGGTTGCATCCAGGGAAGCCATGATCTGCACCCTAGGTCTGAGCCACATGGTTATACAAGTAAGCTATGTCGGCGACCGAGGGTGTTCGTCGGATGGAGGCTGTTGAGCATGGCTGGACCACTGCATGGCCTGCGGGTCATCGAGCTGGCGAGCATCGGGCCGGGCCCGCACGCGGCGATGATCCTCGGCGATCTCGGTGCCGACGTCGTGCGCATCGAGCGCCCCGGCAAGCTCGGCGGCGTCCCGACCAGCAAGCGCGAGGCCGCGCTGCGCAACCGGCGCTCGGTGGCGGCCGACCTCAAGAGCGACGAGGGCCGCGAACTCGTCCTGCGGCTGGTCGCGAAGGCCGACGTGCTGATCGAAGGGCTGCGTCCCGGAGTCACCGAACGCCTCGGCCTCGGCCCGGAGGACTGCGCCAAGGTCAACGAGCGACTGGTTTACGGACGCATGACGGGCTGGGGTCAGACCGGGCCCCGTCGTCTGCAGGCCGGACACGACATCAACTACATCTCGCTCAACGGCGTGCTGCACTCGATCGGCCGGGCGGGGGAGCGGCCCGTCCCGCCGCTGAACCTCACCGGTGACTTCGGCGGCGGCTCGATGTTCCTGCTCGTCGGCATCCTGTCCGCGCTGTGGGAACGGCAGAAGTCGGGCAAGGGCCAGGTGGTCGACGCCGCGATGATCGACGGCTCCAGCGTGCTGGCACAGATGATCTGGGGCTTCCTGCAGGACGGCCTATGGGTGGACCAGCGCGGGGTCAACATCCTCGACGGCGGTGCGCCGTACTACGACACCTATACCTGCGCGGACGGCCGCTACATCGCGGTCGGCTGCATCGAGCCGCAGTTCTACGCCGCATTCCTCAACGGCCTCGGCATCGACGGTGAAGACCTGCCCGACCAGAACGACATGAGCCGCTGGCCCGAACTGCGTGACCGCTTCACCGAGGTCATCGCGTCCCAGGACCGCGACCACTGGGCGAAGGTCTTCGCCGACAGCGACGCCTGCGTGACGCCGGTGTTGTCGTTCTCCGAGGTGGAGTCCGAGCCGCACGTCACCGAGCGCAACACGTTCTATCGCGACGGCGACCATCTGCAGCCGATGCCCGCGCCGCGGTTCTCCCGCAGCGCGCCAACCGCACCGACACCGCCCGGCGCAGCCGGGGCCGACACCGAAGCCGTCTTACGGGACTGGACTTAGAACAAGAGAGGAACTCAATCAGTGGAGATCAAGGACGCGGTAGCCGTCGTCACCGGTGGAGCATCGGGCCTCGGCCTGGCGACCACGAAGCGGCTGCTCGACAAGGGCGCCTCGGTGGTCGTCATCGACCTCAAGGGCGAGGACGCGGTCAAAGAACTCGGTGATCGCGCCCAATTCGTCGAGGCCAACGTGACCGACCCCGACGCCGTCAGCGCCGCACTCGACGCCGCCGAGAAGATGGGCCCGCTGCGCATCAACGTCAACTGCGCGGGCATCGGCAACGCGATCAAGACGCTGAGCAAGGACGGCCCGTTCCCGCTCGACGGGTTCAAGAAGGTCATCGAGGTCAACTTGATCGGCACCTTCAACGTGCTGCGCCTGAGCGCCGAGCGGATCGCCAAGCAAGAGCCCATCAACGGTGAGCGCGGCGTCATCGTCAACACCGCCTCCGTCGCCGCCTTCGAGGGCCAGATCGGCCAGGCCGCCTATTCGGCGTCCAAGGGCGGTGTGGTCGGGATGACGTTGCCGATCGCGCGCGACCTGTCGCGTGAGTTCATCCGCGTCGTCACGATCGCGCCGGGTCTGTTCAAGACCCCGCTGCTGGGGTCGTTGCCCGAGGAGGCGCAGGCCTCGCTCGGCAAGCAGGTGCCGCATCCGGCCCGGCTGGGTGATCCCGACGAGTACGGCGCGCTGGCCGTGCACATCGTCGAGAACCCGATGCTCAACGGAGAGGTCATCCGTTTGGACGGCGCGATCCGGATGGCGCCCCGATGAGCATCACGACGAAGTTCACCGAGACTTTCGGCGTCGAGCATCCCATCGTCCAGGGCGGGATGCAGTGGGTCGGGCGCGCGGAACTGGTTGCGGCGGTGGCGAACTCGGGTGCCCTGGGTTTCATCACCGCGCTGACCCAGCCGACGCCCGCCGATCTGGCGAACGAGATCGCCAAGTGTCGCGACCTGACGGACAAGCCGTTCGGGGTCAACCTGACGATCCTGCCGACGATCAACCCGCCGCCTTATGACGAGTACCGCCAGGTGATCGTCGACGCTGGCATCAAGATCGTCGAGACGGCCGGCTCCAACCCGGCGCCGCACCTGCCGATGTTCCACGACAACGGCATCAAGGTGCTGCACAAGTGCACCTCGGTGCGTCATGCGGTCAAAGCGCAGAGCCTGGGTGTCGACGGCATCAGCATCGACGGGTTCGAGTGCGCGGGCCATCCTGGTGAGGACGACATCCCGGGATTGGTCCTGATCCCGGCCGCATCGGTGAAGATCGACATCCCGATGATCGCCTCGGGCGGCTTCGCCGACGCGCGCGGCCTGGTCGCGGCGCTGGCGCTCGGCGCTGACGGCATCAACATGGGTTCGCGGTTCATGTGCACCGCCGAGTCGGCGATCCACCAGAACGTCAAGGAAGCGATCGTCGCGGGCACCGAACTCGACACGGAGCTGATCTTCCGGCCGCTGCGCAACACCGCCCGGGTGGCCAGCAACGCGGTCTCGCGCGAGGTGGTGGAGATTCTCAACCGGGGCGGCCAGTTCGAGGACGTCAAGGACCTGGTGGCCGGCAAGCGTGGCGTGAAGGTCTATGAGATCGGCGACCTCGACGCCGGCATCTGGAGTGTGGGCACTGCGATGGGGTTGATCAACGACATCCCGACGTGCGGCGAGCTGGTGGCGCGCATCGTGGCGGAGGCCGAGGAGATCATCACCGGTCGGCTCTGCGACATGATCTCGGTCGAAGAAGAAGAAAACGTGGCTTAGACAGACTTCCGGAAACAGCAAACGGTCAACGACGGGCCCCGCCCGGGCCTGGACAAACGCCGGATCGAACGCGCGGCCCCTCGGCGCGCGCTCGGTCAGACGGCGGTGCGCAGCGGGCGCTCGTCGTCGAGCTGCTCCGAGGTGTCGCCTTCTACCAGGACATCGCCGTGGTAGAGCGCATCGAAGTCAACCTTGATGACATCGGCACTGGTGTCGTCGATCCACATGTACTTGACAGTAGGGCCCGCCTCTAAGGAATCTTTGAGTCACGATTCGGAAAACCTTGGCAATATTACCGCCGGGTAGGTTGTGGGGTTACTGCTCAGTAGCGGTGAATTGGATGGGGTTCGTCCCGAGCAGCGCCACCCAGGTCAGGATCGCGGCGGCGAACGCCGCGACGAGTAGGACGACCGCCATGCGCGTACTCCAGCGCGTCCTGCCGAGAACTTTCGCGTCGAGCGAGTAGGCGCCCGCGCCGGCGAACAACAGCGCGGCCGCCCCGGTCCCGATCAGGAATGGCGCGTTGAACGGTTCGGACCAGAAGGCCGCGCCCGAGACGTTGACCGCCCACGCGTCGACCATCGCCGAGATCACCGCGAACGCCGCCAACGGCGTCAGCGCACCGAAGATGAGGCCCAGCCCGCCGAGGGTCTCGGCCGTCGTCACCATCAAGGTCGCCAAACCGGGCAGCCGCCACCCGCCGGCCTCCATGAAACCGACCGTGGTGTTGAAGTCGAAGGCCTTGATCAAGCCGGCCTGCAGAATCGCGGCGCCGATGCCGATCCGCAGGATCAACAGGCCGATGTCGACCGCGGTGTCGCGAGTAGTGGCGGTGGTGGGCGTGTCCATCGTGGTCATGCCGTTACGACTACCAGAGCAGCCCAAATTAATCGCGGTGAACTGCTCGCGTCTTCGAACCGTGTTCTGAGAGGGCGCATTGACGCCACCGACTTATCGCTGTTAAGTTAGCGCCGTTAGTCGGACGGGACGAGAGGGTGCCGCGTGCTGCAACGAATCGCACATCTGGCCATATCGGCGCCCCGGCGCGTCATCGCGATCGCCGTTCTGGTGATGGCGGCGTGCGCGGTCTTCGGCATACCCGTCGCAAAGGACCTGTCGGCTGGCGGCTTTCAGGATCCGACGTCGGAGTCGGCACAGGCCACCCGTCTGCTGGTGGACAAGTTCGGCCAGGGCGACATGGAACTGCTCATCAGCGTGCGCTCGGACGACGGCGCGCGAAGCGACGCCGCCCGCACCGTCGGCGAGGACATCGCGGCTCAACTTCGAGCCGAGCCGTCCGTCGCCGACGTGACGTCGTTGTGGACCGCCCCGCCCACGGCCGCGCCGGCGTTGATCAGCCAGGACGGCAAGACCGGGCTGATCGTCGCGGGGATCACCGGCGGAGAGAGCGGGGCGCAGAAGCACGCGAAGGAACTCACCGAGCGACTGGTGCACGACCGCGACGGCGTCACCGTGCGGGCCGGCGGCGAGGCGATGACCTATGTGCAGATCAACGCCCAGAGCGAAAAAGACCTGCTGCGCATGGAATCGATCGCGATCCCGCTCAGCTTCGTGGCGCTGGTCTGGGTGTTCGGCGGACTGCTCGCCGCCGCGCTGCCACTTGCCATCGGCGGCTTCGCGATCCTCGGTTCGATGGCCGTGCTGCGCGCGGTCACCTACTTCACCGACGTGTCGATCTTCGCGATGAACCTCTCGGTGGCGATGGGATTGGCGCTCGCGATCGATTACACCCTGCTGATAATCAGCAGATACCGCGACGAGATCGCCGACGGTGCGGACCGGGATCGCGCGCTGCAGCGCACCATGGCCACAGCGGGGCGCACGGTGCTGTTCTCCGCGCTCACCGTGGCGCTCTCGATGGTCGCGATGGTGCTGTTCCCGATGTACTTCTTGAAGTCGTTCGCCTACGCCGGGATTGCGGTCGTGACGTTCGCGGCCGTCGCCGCAGTGGTGGTGGCACCCGCGGCGATCGTGCTGCTCGGAGACCGGCTGGATTCGCTGGACGTGCGACGGCTGGGCCGCCGGATCTTGCGCAGACCGGAACCGGTGCGCAAGCCCGTCGAGCAGACGTTCTGGTACCGGAGCACGAAATACGTTATGCGACGGGCGCTTCCGATCGGTGTCGCGATCGTCGTGCTGCTGCTGGTGCTGGGCGCGCCGTTCCTCAGTGCCCGTTGGGGTTTCCCCGACGACCGGGTGCTGCCGGACTCGGCTTCGGCACGCCAGGTCGGTGACGACCTGCGCGCGAACTTCGCCGTCGACTCGGCGCGCAACGTCACGGTCGTCATCCCCGACACCCGTGGAGTCACACCACCGCAGGTGGACAGCTACGCCGCAGACCTGTCGAAGGTTGCCGACGTGTCCTCGGTTTCGGGCCCCGGTGGGACTTTCGTCGACGGCGAAGTAGTCGGCCCGCCGTCGGCCGCGACCGCAGTGAAGGACGGCAGCGCGTTCCTCACGGTCGCCAGCACCGCGCCGCTGTTCAGCGACGCCTCCGAAGCGCAACTCGATCAACTGCGGGCGGTGCACACGCCCAACGAGGTGCCGGTCCAGTTGACCGGAGTCGCGCAGATCAACCGGGACAGTTCCTCGGCGATCACCTCTCGGCTGCCGACGGTGCTCGGCGTGATCGCGGTGATTACGTTCGTGCTGCTGTTCCTGCTCACCGGAAGCGTCGTACTTCCGCTGAAAGCGCTGGTGCTCAACGTCTTGTCGCTGACGGCCGCGTTCGGCGCATTGGTGTGGATTTTCCAGGAGGGGCACCTCGGCGCGCTCGGTACCACCCCCACCGGCACCTTGGTGGCCAACATGCCGGTGTTGCTGTTCTGTATCGCGTTCGGCCTGTCGATGGACTACGAAGTGTTCCTGGTGTCGCGAATCCGCGAATTCTGGCTGCAGTCGGAGCAGACGGACGCGTCGCCGCGGGTCCGCAACGACGAGAGTGTCGCGCTCGGCCTGGCCAAGACGGGCCGCGTCGTCACCGCGGCGGCCCTGCTGATGTCGATCTCGTTCGCGGCCCTGATCGCCGCCGAGGTGGCGTTCATGCGGATGTTCGGCGTAGGGCTGACCCTCGCGGTGCTGGCGGATGCGACTCTGGTGCGCATGGCGCTGGTGCCTGCGTTCATGCATCTGCTCGGCCGGTGGAACTGGTGGGCGCCCAAGCCGTTGGCGAAGCTGCATGCCCGGATCGGGTTCAGCGAGTCGGCCGAAATTCACTCGGCCACAACACAACAGCTTCCTGGTGCAGCCGAACCCGCGGGAACCCGATGAAACGACGGCGTGCCCCACGGGGGTCCGGTGAGCAGTTGCGCGACGAGATCCTCGACGCGACCACCGAACTCCTGCTGGAAACCGGTCACGTCAAAGAGGTTTCGATACGGTCGGTGGCGCAGCGGGTCGGTGTGACACCGCCGTCGATCTATCTGCACTTCGCGGATAAGGATGCCTTGCTCGACGCGGTGTGCGCGCGGTACTTCGAGAAGCTCGACGAGGAGATGCAGAGCGTGGCGGCCGTGCAGTCCTCGGCCATCGAGGTGCTGCGTGCGCAGGGGCTGGCATACGTCCGTTTCGCACTGAAAACCCCTGAGCTGTACCGCATCGCCGCGATGGGCGAGAGCCGGCCGGGCAGTGACGTGGACATTGCGCTCAACAGCTCGGCGTTCGTGCACCTGTGCGCCACTGTGGAGGCGCTGATGTCGGACGGAATCTACCCGCAGGGCGACTCGACCGCGACGGCGCTCGAGTTGATGACCGCCGCGCACGGGGTGGCCTCGATGCTGATCGCGAAGCCGTACCTGCCGTGGGGAGACGTCGAGGATTTCGCCGATCGCGTGCTGACCGCGGTTTGTCTCGGGCATATCGTGTCGGGTGTGGTGGACCGCGATGCGCCGCCCCAGCAAGCCGTCGCACAGCTGAAGGGACTGCTCAATGTCGAGCACGGTGGATAACCCGTTCTTCGCCAGGGTGTGGACAGTGATGTCCAACCACGAGACCGACGTCATCCGAAAGTTGCGCCGGGACAACCTCGCCGGCCTGTCCGGTCGCGTGCTCGAAATCGGTGCGGGCACCGGGACGAATTTCGAGTTCTACCCCGGCAGCGTCACCGAGGTCGTCGCCGTCGAACCGGAGCGCCGGCTCGCCGAACAGGCCCGACGGGCGGCCGCGGCAGCGGGCACTCCGGTCACTGTCAGGACAGACACGGTCGAGCAGTTGACGGCCGCCGGCAGCGAACCGTTCGACGCCGTGGTCTGCTCACTGGTGCTGTGTTCGATCGAAGACCCCGACACCGTTCTGCCGCAGCTGCTTTCGCTGTTGCGACCGGGCGGCGAGCTGCGCTATCTCGAGCACATCGCCGGTACCGGTGGCCGCGCGCGGCTGCAGAGGATCGCCGACGCGACCGTGTGGCCGCGGCTCTTCGGCAACTGCCACACCCACCGCCACACCGAAGAGAGCATCGCCAAAGCGGGCTTCTCGGTGACAGGCGCCCGGCGGAAGTGGGTGATGCCGCGCTGGGCACCGCTGCCGGTCGCCGAGGTCGCGATCGGGCGGGCGGTCAAGCCCGGCTAGGTGTCAGCGGCGACGACCGGGGAAGCCGCTGCCCATCCCGAACGGAAGCTGGGGCTGGTTCGCCGGAGGCGCCACCGTCCCCGGTCTCGTCTTGATCGACACGCTGCCGTTGGTCTGGCAGATGGACTTGGTGTCCGTACTCTGACACGTCGGTCGAGCATCGGCGGTGGGAGCCGAAATGCCCGCTATCACAACCAAACTCACCATCAGCAGTGCTGGCTTCACGCGACGCATGACTATGTCCTTCCCCTGCGGCGACCACCGCGATAGACCTGACATCCGGTCAGCCATCAAGGGCAGGCCGAAACGACAATTTGGGCGCTCGGACCCAGCGGCGTGTTGTTGGCCGCCGCCCGATTGACCGCATCCGCACGGGCGGCCTCGACAGTGGCCCCGGCGCCGCCGGCCACCACATCGTTTTCGTCGTCAGCGACGGACACGATACAGAGATTGTCGTTGGTCACCTCGTCGCTGGTGCACTCGACACCGCCGGCGCTCTGGCATTGCGCGATCACGGCGGCCGCGGCCTCGTCGTTGGTGTCGCCGGTCGCGGTGAAGCCCACCAGGGCGCCTTCGAAATTGCCGGTGCCGACTGCCGCGGAGACGTCCTCGGGGTCCTCGACCACACCGCCCGGGCCGCCCGCCCAGGCTGCGCCGGCCGAAATTCCGGCTCCGACAATGCATGCAGCCGCGATCATTGAAACGGAACGTTTACTGACCATGCGCGGCCCTCTCGTCACAGTTTTGCCAGATATTACACAGGGTTGATCTTGACGGTTCGATAACGAGGGATCCGAACGGGCCCTAGCCGAGCAGGGCGGGCAACCGCTGCAGCAGGTTCGGCAGCGCGCCCGTCGCCGTCTCCCGCAGCGAGACCGTCGCCGCGTCGGACAGCGGTGTGCGTTCGGGGTTGACCTCGATGACCGGGGTACCGTTGGCCATCGCGATCTCGGGCAGCCCCGCAGCGGGGTAGACGATCGAGGAGGTCCCGACGACGATCACGAGATCGGCTGCGCTCACCGCCTCCACCGACCGTTGCCACGCGTCCTCGGGCAGCGCCTCGCCGAACCAGACCACGTTCGGCCGGATGAGCCCGCCGCACACGCACCGCGGAGGGTCGACGGTCTCCACCGGCTCGGGCATGGCGGGCAGCTCACCGCTGTAGGCCGTCTGGCAGCGGTCGCAGCGGAATTCGAACAGGCTGCCGTGCAGGTGATAGACGTTCTTGCTGCCCGCCCGCTCGTGCAGGTCGTCGACGTTCTGGGTGACGACGTGCACGTCGGCATGGTCCTGCCAGGCCGCGACGGCGCGGTGGCCGTTGTTGGGCTGCACCGAACCCATCATGTAGTGGCGCCACAGATACCACGCCCAGACCTTCTCCGGGTTTGCCCGCCAACCGTGCGAGCTGGAGATCTCGTACGGGTCGACCTTCGCCCACAGGCCGGTTTCGACGTCGCGGAACGTCGGCACTCCGCTCTCGGCCGAGATGCCCGCACCGCTGAGGACCGTCACCTGCACATGACCAAACTAGCCGGTGTGGGCAATACTGAGCACGTGGCCAACTTGGGGGATTGGGTACGCATCGACCAGAGCTCGTCCGGTGCCTTGTTCGACCAGCTCAGGACCCAGATCATCGACGGCGTGCGCGACGGCAGGCTGGGCCCGGGCACCCGCTTGCCGACGGTGCGCGAGTTGGCCGGTCAGGTCGGTCTCTCGGTGAACACAGTGGCGCGCGCCTACCGTGAGCTGGAGTCCGCCGGGATTCTCGAAACCCGGGGGCGCTTCGGCACATTCGTCGCGCGCGCCGATCCGGCCGACGCCGCCATGGCCACCGCCGCTCACACCTTCGTCTCGACGGCCAAGGCGCTCGGCGTGGACAAGGGCGATGCGCTGCGCTACGTCGAGACGGCCTTCGGCTGAGTTCAGCCGAATTCGAGCAAGGTGAACACCGGCCGGACCGGGTCGAACACCCGAAGTCGTTGAGCGGTCCAGATCATGGTGTTGAGCACTGTGCCGCGACCGGGCGGCAGGGGGATGTCGTGCACGGCGCGGATCCCCGGGATCTCGTCGACCAGGTCGGCGAGCTGTGAGGGCGTGAGCGAGAACGGCATCGGGGGTACCCGGTAGGTCAGCGAGGGGCGGAGCAGCCCGCGGCTGATCAACCGGGCGAACCAGGCCGGTGCCAGGTCGAACATCATCCGTCCGCCGGGGAAGCGTTGTGCGCACTCGGCGATCAAGCCGAGCGCGTCGTCGGGCTGCAGATACATCAGCAGCCCCTCAGCGGTGACGAACACGCCGTGCTCGGTGTCCACCTGGTCCATCCAACTGAAGTCCAGCGCCGACTGCGCGAGCATGCGCACTCGATCCGACGCCGGGAGCAGCTTGCGTCGCAGCTCGACCATCGGCGGCAGATCCACAGTGAGCCAACGGAACTCGTGGCCGACGTCCGCTGCATCCAGGCGGTAGAAGCTGGTCTGCAATCCCTCAGCGAGCGCCACCACGGTCGCGCGCGGATGATCACCGAGGAAGCGGCGCGCCTCGCGGTCGAAGGCCAGCGACCGCACCGCCATGTCCTGGCGGCGGGACGGGCCGAACTTCGTGAAATCGAAGTCGATCGAGTCGGCGAGCCGGATCGCCATCGGGTCGTCGATGAGCGAATCGGGGCGACGGGCCTCGGTGGCCCGCACCTGCAGGGTCAGCAACGCGGTCTCGGAGACACCGGTCAGGACGGAGCCGTCAGCCTTGGAAGTGGAACTCACCTGACCGAATCTACCTAGCGCAGGACTTTGTCCAATGTGCGCAGGTTTCGGGTGGTGGTCGACGACTTGTAGCGCTTCTTGCCCATGGTCTTGCCGATCGCGGTGTCCAGCGTCGCGGACTTGGGCACCTGCCAGTAGATGACGCCCTCGCCGCGCTTGATCTTCTCCTTCGGACCGGCGCTCTTGGCCAGCTCGGCGAGTTCGTCGAGCACTTTCTCGTCGGACACAAACGTCACGTACGAGTGGTGTTCTGGCACCTCGCGATCGAACGGGTACGCCGCTGAGATGGCGGCTACCGCGTCGAGGGGATAGGCCAGCACCCAGGCGTCGTAGCCGAACGCGTCGCGCAGCGCCTTCTCGGCCTTCTTGCGCACCGCCGCGACACCGGCCCGGCTGTCGAACAGGACGTTGCCGCTGGCGAGAATCGTTCGCACAGAATCGAATCCGGCGTCCTCGAGGGTCTTGGCGATGTCGGCCATCTTGAGGTTGACGCCGCCGACGTTGACCCCTCGCAGAAACGCGGCATACCGGGTCACGAGCCGAACTCTAACAAAGCTCGCAGCGCCTGCCGCCACGTTCGTGGAGACGTACGCTTTGCTTATGGCACGCCACGTGTTCGACGACAAACTGCTCGCGCTCATCGGCGGAAACTCGTTGGGCGTCCTCGCGACGATCAAGCGCGACGGCCGCCCACAGCTGTCGAACGTGTCGTATTACTTCGACCGACGCGCGCTGAGCATCCAGGTGTCGATCACCGAACCGCGCGCCAAGACCCGCAACCTACGGCGGGACCCACGCGCATCGATTCATGTCAGCTCTGACGACGGCTGGTCCTATGCGGTCGCCGAGGGCGACGCAGTCCTCACGCCGCCCGCCGCCGCACCGGACGACGACACCGTCGAGGCGTTGATCGCCTTGTACCGCAACATCGCTGGCGAACATCCGGACTGGGACGACTACCGGCGCGCGATGGTCGACGACCGCCGGGTGCTGATGACGCTGCCGATCTCGCACGTCTACGGCATGCCGCCCGGCAAGCGGTAAAGCAGGCGACGATCGCACAGTGCAGGCGCTACGCTGCCGACATGGCTGAAGCACCGGAAGACGACAACAAGCGCAGGTTCCGGGAGGCGCTGGAGCGCAAGAACGCCAAGGCGGCCGGTGGTTCGGCGCACAAGGACGGTGGCGCCAGGCAACCGAAGGTGCACGGACCGGTCGAGCAGCGCCGCGAGTTCCGCCGCAAGAGCGGCTAACGGCGTTCGCGATGCGCCTTCAACGTTTCAACTGTTGGCTTGCGGGAAAGTCGAGCCGTAGCAGCGATATGAAGGAGTGATCGAAGTGGTGCAACGACATGTCGGCGGGCGCGCCCCGCGGTTCATGGCCGCCGCGGGTCTCACGGCGGTGGTGGGGCTGGCGGTTGCCGGCGCTGCAAGCGCTCAGCCGCCGCCAGATCCCTGTTCACCTGCGGCGGTGATGCGTGCACACGCGGCCGCGATGACGCAGATGGCCGACTATCTGGACTCGCGGCCGGATGTCCAGCGGGTGTTCATGGATGCCAGGAGCCAGGCCACGCCGCAGGCGCGGCATGACGCGATCAAGGCGTACACCGACACCCATCCGGACGTGGCGGCCGCCTTCCAGAAAATCCGTCAGCCGGTTCAGGATTTGAGCACCAGGTGCGGCCTGCCGATGATGCATCCCGGCATGATGGGAGGGATGGGTTCTGGCCCGATGGGGCCCGGCGGTACGGGGCCTGGTCCGATGGGTCCCGGGAGCATGGGTCCTGGCCCGATGGGGCAATAGGTCCAGCCGCCCATCTGCTACACCGCTCACTATCGCGGCACGACGCGACGATTCGTCGTGTTTGTGCTCCTGCGGACGAGGCGGTTGGATTGGCACCGTGTCCAACCATTTCACCGGGCTGAGCCTGGGGCCCCCGCTGGGCGATCAACGCCTCGACCTGTGCGATCTGTACGCATTCCCGTCGCCCGCCGATCCCAGCCACACCGTGCTGATCCTCAATGCGAACCCGAACGCCGACGCGCTGCACCCGGACGCGATCTACCGGCTGGCCATCGACAACGACGGTGACCTGCGCAACGACATCGCGTTCAGCTTCGTGTTCTCCGAGCCGCACGACGGCCGGCAAACCGTAGACGTCTTCCTGGCCGTCGACGGCGACGCCGAATCCGATGAGGCGGTGGGGTCCAAGTTGTTCTCCGGTGTGGAGGTGTCGTTCGGGCGGGAGCCCAACATCGTCAGCTCGGGCAGCTTCACGTTCTTTGCGGGTGCCCGCAGCGACGCGTTCTTCTTCGACTTCGATGGCATCAAGAACCTGTTCGACACCTCCGGCGGTCGCAACTTCACCGCGCCGCACCTCGGCGGTGAATCACCTTGGACCGGTGTCGATTCCAACCTCGAGGCCAACGTGTTCTCGATGGTTTTGGAGATGCCGACCTCGGCGTTGGGCGCTGACCCGGACGTGCGGATCTGGGGTCGCTGCAGTGTCCGCCGCGACGGCAAGCTGATCCATGTCGACCGGGCCGGCCATCCGTCGGTGAGCAGCTTCTTCAACACCGACGACACCAAGGAGGAGTACAACGCGGGCGAACCGATCCTGGACCGGGAACGGTGGATCGGCATGTTCATCCACCTCATGGGCCACACCGGCGGGTACTCGCGTGCGGAGGCGATCGCCGCCATCGACAACGAGGGCACCCTGCCCGACATGCTGACCTACAACCCGTCGCGGCCCGCAAAGTACCCTAACGGCAGGACATTCCACGACGACGTCATCGACTATCGGCTGGCCTTCCTGACCAAGGGTGAATGCCCGCCGTCGGGGCTGCGCCCGCACGTCGACACGCTGTCGGAGTTCCCCTACCTGGGTCCGCCGCACTGACGGGTGGAGGCCCGCGTCAGTGCGTGACGGGCTTCTCCGCGCCGAAGCCGGTCAGCGAGCGGACCTCGAACTCGGCGTTGACGTCCGGATCGCCGCGGTCCGGTGAGGTCAAGGTGGCGACGATGCCGAGCAAGAACGCCAGCGGGATCGACACGATGCCGGGGTTGGCGAGCGGGAACCAGGCGAAGTCGGCACCGGGCAGCATCGCGGTCTTGGCTCCGGACACCGCGGGGGAGAACACGATCAACACGATCGTCGACACCAAGCCGCCGTACATGCTCCACAGCGCGCCGCGGGTGTTGAACCGCGGCCAGTAGAGCGAATACAGGATCGTCGGCAAGTTGGCGGCCGCGGCCACCGCGAACGCCAGTGCGACGAGGAACGCGATGTTCTGCTCGGCGGCCAGTACACCCAAGCCGATCGCGAGCACTCCGAGCACCACCACGGTGATCCGCGAAACCCGCACCTGCT
Source organism: Mycobacterium sp. E740 (assembly GCF_001672895.1). GTDB lineage: Bacteria > Actinomycetota > Actinomycetes > Mycobacteriales > Mycobacteriaceae > Mycobacterium. The sequence goes on along the minus strand of NZ_LZKP01000226.1, from coordinate 4,036 downwards.
CGGACTCGGTGACTGGTTCGCTCCTGAGCACGCTGGCGTAGATGTCGTGGGCGAACGACGTTGCCGCCGTGATGGTGAGCCCGGCGACGACAGCGAGGATCGTCGCGAACGCGACCGCCGAGATGATGCCGAGCAGCACCACGCCGCCGAGTTCGAAGGCGAGCAGCGGTGCCGCCGAGTTCTGCGCCCCCGGAGCGGCCAGGATCGCATCGGGGCCGACGAGTGCCGCGGCACCGTAGCCCAACGCGAGCGTGAACAGATAGAACGCGCCGATGAGCACGATCGCCCAGACGACGCTTCGCCGCGCCTCTTTGGCTGTGGGCACGGTGTAGAAGCGCATCAGCACATGCGGCAGTCCGGCGGTGCCGAGCACCAGCGCCAGCGCGAGCGAGACGAAGTTGAGCTGCGACGTCAGCGATGCGCCGTACTGCGCGCCGGGGGCCAGCACATCGCGGCTCGCGACGGCGGTGTTGGTCGAGTCGGACACCGCGCTCTGGGCGGCGCCGAGAATCTCCGAGAAGTTCACCCCGAACTTGCCGAGCACCATCGCCGTCATCAGTGCCGCTCCGCCGATCAGCAGCACCGCCTTGATGATCTGCACCCACGTGGTGCCCTTCATGCCGCCGATCAGGACGTAGACGATCATCAGCACGCCGACGACCGCGATGACCAACGCCTGGCCCAGGTCGCTGGACACGTTGAGCAACAGGGCGACCAGCCCACCGGCGCCGGCCATCTGGGCCAGCAGGTAGAACAGGCACACCACCAACGTCGTGGTGGCTGCGGCCAGGCGCACCGGGCGTTGCTCGAGGCGGAAGCTCAGCACGTCGGCCATGGTGAATTTGCCTGCGTTGCGGAGCAATTCGGCGACCAGGAGCAGCGCCACCAGCCAGGCGACCAAGAAGCCGATGGAGTACAGGAAGCCGTCGTAGCCGTAGACCGCGATGGCGCCCGCGATGCCGAGGAAGCTGGCGGCCGACAGATAGTCACCGGAGATCGCGATGCCGTTCTGGGGGCCGGTGAACGAGCGTCCGGCGGTGAAGAACTCGGCGGCGGTGGCGTTCTTCTTGCTCGCGCGGATCACGATGAACAGCGTCACCGCGACGAACAACGCGAAGATCCCGATGTTGGCGACCGGGTTGCCGACGGTCGAGTCGGCGGCCAGCAGCACGGTCATGCGGCACCGCCTTCCAGCCTTGTGCGGATCGCTTCGGCGCGCGGGTCGAGGTCGCGGTTAGCGAAGCGCACATACAGCCCGGTGATGGCGAATGTTGACACGAACTGACCGAGGCCGATGAGTATCCCGACGTTGATGTCGCCCCACACCTTGATCGCCATGAAGTCGTGGGCGAACGCTCCGAGCATCACGTAGGCGAAATACCAGAGCAGGAACAGCGCGCTCATCGGGAACACGAAGCGGCGCAACCTGCTACGCAGTTCCTGGAACTCGGCGCCGGCCTGGACGGCCCGGTACTCTTCGCCGCTGACGGGGGTGTCCGAGAGTGGTTGACGGATCTCGGGCAACGGCGACTCCTCTGTGCTCTCAGCTGATTGCCAGGCAACTTTAAGGCCAACCGCGGATCTAGACTGGCCGAGTGGCGAAACTTCAGCTAGTGCAAGATCCGGCGGCCGACGCGCTGCTGGAGTCCAACCCGTTCGCGCTGTTGGTCGGCATGCTCTTGGACCAGCAGTATCCGATGGAGCACGCGTTCGGCGGGCCGAAGAAGATCGCCGACCGCATCGGCGGTGTCGACGCCCGTGAGATCGCCGAGTACGATCCCGACAAGTTCGCCGCGGTCTGCTCGACAACGCCTGCCGTTCACCGGTTTCCGGGTTCGATGGCCAAGCGCATCCAGGCGCTCGCGCAACTGATCGTCGACCGCTACGACGGCGACGCGACGGCGCTGTGGACATCCGGCGATCCGGATGGCCCCGAGGTGCTGCGTCGGCTCAAGGGGCTGCCCGGGTTCGGCGAGCAGAAGGCGAAGATCTTCCTCGCGCTGCTGGGCAAGCAGTACGGGGTGACGCCGAAAGGCTGGCGCGAAGCCGCCGGCGACTACGGCAAGGCCGGCTCGTTTCTGTCGGTGGCCGACGTCGTCGATCCCGGCTCTCTGGAGAAGGTGCGGTCGTACAAGAAGCAGGCGAAGGCAGCAGCGAAAGCCGCTAAGGCTTAGCAGCCGCGGAGTCCCTCGAATCGAGGCGGGCAAGCGTCCGCAGGACTCCGGCGACGACATGCCCGGTCGATGTGCCGGTGTCGAGGCCTTCTTTGAGGGTGCGCAGCCGAAGGCCTCGGTCGCAGAGTTCGGCGATGGTCCGGGTGACCTCCGCTCCCGTGCGGCCGAGTCGGTCCAGCGCGACGACCACGATAGTGTCGCCCGTGCGCGCGTAGCTCAGCATCGCGTGCAGTCCGGCGCCGATCCGGTCAGCGGAGTCCGACAGGCGGTCGGTGAACACTCGCCGTGGGTCGACGCCCGCAGCGTTGAGCGCCGCGAGCTGACCTTCGAGGCCCTGCTCGGCGGTGCTTGCTGTGGCGTAGCCCAGCGTGCAGGTCACGTTTCCAAGGTCTCATGGCAGTAGTCGCGTCGAAAAGAGATGCGGTGAGGCGAAAGCCAACCGTTACCGCACGTCGACATCGAAGAGACTTCGCCTGAGGTGGATTAGCGCGAAATGTATGCCGGTCTTGTGTCAGCGACGCACACTGCACTTCATGGCTGATCCGGTTCGCGCGCTCGAATTGGAAGTCCTTGACGTGGGCGCGGTTACGCCTGCGCACCCCGCGCCCCTGCTCTTCGTCCACGGTGCCTGGCACGCCGCCTGGTGTTGGAAGAACTTCCTGCACTTCTTCGCGGACAAGGGTTATCGCGCCCTCGCGGTCAGCCTGCGCGGTCACGGCGGCAGTGCCGCACCGAAGCGATTCAGGTATTGCTCGTTGGCCGACTATGTCGACGATGTCGAATCCGTGGCGGCGCAGCTGGCCGTGCCTCCAGTGCTCGTCGGACATTCCATGGGGGGTTTCATCGTGCAGAAGTGCCTGCAGCGCAACGACGCGCCAGCCGCGGTGCTGCTGGCGTCCGCATCGGTCCATGGCAGTCGCGGCTTCGCGCAGCGCCTGATGCGGCGACATCCCTGGCTGATGTTCAGAGGCATGATCACCGGCGACAGCGCCCATGGCTTCAACACGCCTACCGTCGCCCGCGAGATGTTCTTTTCGCCCGGAACAGCTGAAGCCGACGTCGCTCGCTACGCCGCGCTGGTGGGTAACGAAAGTCTGCGGGTCGCGTTCGACACGTTCGGTCCGATCGCCACCCCCGAAAATGTGACGACTCCGATTCTCGTCCTGGGCGCGCAACTCGACGGAGCGATCACGGCGGCGGAGGTCGACGCGACCGCGAAGGCGTACGGCGCGGTGGCCGAGTTCTTTCCGGACATGGGGCACAACATGATGCTCGAGCCCGGCTGGAGCGACGTGGCCGGCCGGATGGACGCGTGGCTCACGTCTCGGGGCCTGTGAACGGGTCGCCGTCGAAGCGTTCCTTGGTGGCGATCTCGGCGACGGGCCTGCGGGTCAGCTTGGTCAGTTGGCGGACCGGCTTGCCGAGTGGCAACAGGGCGGCCACCGCGTAGTTGTCGGGAATGCCGAGCAGTTCCCGGACGCGGGGCTCCTCGCCGATCGCGGCCGTCGTGAGCACGCCGCCGTAGCCCTCGTTTCGGGCGGCCAGCAGGATGTTCCAGACGAACGGGTAGACCGAGGCGCCCGCGACCAACCCGACCCGGTCGAGGTGCTGATCGAATGCCGCCACGACGCCGAGGTCGACGCAGACCACCAGCACGACCTCGGCCGTGCGCAGCGGTGACCAAGCGCTACATCGCCCAGCTGCGAAACGGTGAGAGTCCGTGGAATCCCTTGCACCCGTGCGGAGTTGACGCGCAAACGATCGAGGCGACGGAGGTACCGGACCGGTCACCGCTGCGCACGGCCGAGGTCGTGCTGGTGGTCTGCGTCGACCTCGGCGTCGTGGCGGCATTCGATCAGCAC
>NZ_LZKP01000225.1 GCF_001672895.1 Mycobacterium sp. E740 | reverse complement strand
ACGCGCCTACCGCATCCAGCACGAACGCGCCATCAACACCGCCCGCTACACCAACGACCCACCACCCTTCTGAAGTCCCGCCGGGATGTCGGCGAGCTGGGTCAGGCGCACGCTGTTGCCCGACGGATCGCGGAATCCGCAGTCGATGCCGTATGGCATCTCGTGTGGCTCCTCGGTGAATTCGACGCCGCGCGAACGCATTTCCTCATAGGACTCCTGGCAGTTCTCGGTCGTGAGGAAGACCGTTCCCGCGAACCCCTTGGCGGTCACGTCCAACACCTGTTTGCGGGTGGGCTCGTCCATCACCGGTGGACCCGGTACGGCCATGAGCACGATCGACACATCGTCCTGTCCGGGAGGCCCGACGGTCAACCATCGGAACAGGCCGTCGACGTCCGGTAACGAAACATCCTGACGCACTTCCATACCGACCTTTTCGGTCCAGAACTTCAGTGCTGCTTGTTGGTCGTGTACCCACAGGTGCGCGCTTGCGATTCTGATCATGGCACGAACGCTACGACCGGCTCCCGCAGTCCGTCTTCTTCCCGTGTGCTGTCTTCACCCTGCTGTCGGCTGGCCGCCGGGTGTCACGCATGAGGATGCAGCTCGGTATCCGCGCGTGGATCGCCGCGGGCGGCAAGCTGGCCCGGTAGGCAGCCGGTGGCAGGCCATACACACGCGCGAAGCTCGTGGTGAACGATCCCACGCTCTGCAGTCCGACCATCACGCAGATATCCGCGACCGAGCGGTCGGTGTAGCGCAGCAGCGCCGCCGCGCGTTCCAGTCGCCGGGATTGCAGATATGCGCGCGGCGATTCGCCGAAAGTCCGGGTGAACGTCCGGCTGAAGTGCGCGCGCGACAACCCCGCCGCCGCAGCGAGGTCGCCGACCGTTATCGCCTCGGCATACCGGGCATCGACCAGATCCTTGGCCCGCAACAGATAGCGGGCCGCAGGCGCCTGCGCCATGGGCACAAGTATGTCCGACTCGCGGAATTGTGACGACACGCAGTACGTTGAACGCGCGGATGAGTTGGCCGGGCGGCCGCGGAACCAGGTTCACCTGGGTTTCGAGGAAAGTCCGGACTTCACAGAGCAGGGTGATTGCTAACGGCAATCCGAGGTGACTCGCGGGAAAGTGCCACAGAAAACAGACCGCCACCGGTGACGGTGGTAAGGGTGAAACGGTGCGGTAAGAGCGCACCAGCATTCCGGGTGACCGGAGTGGCTAGGCAAACCCCACCCGAAGCAAGGCCAAGAAGGCCGCGACCTGGTTGCGGCCGCGCAGACGCCCGAGGGTTGCTCGCCCGAGTCTGCGGGTAGGCCGCTCGAGGCACCCGGCAACGGTGTGTCCAGATGGATGGTCGCCACTTCGCCGCCGCGGCCAACGCAGTGGCGAGGGACAGAATCCGGCTTACAGGCCAACTCATCCGCCCTCGCCCGGCAAGCAGACGGCGGTGATCACCGCGCCTTGCGCACCGCCTTGGCCAGCTTCTTCAACGCACCGTCCAACTGCTCGCGCGAGCGGCGAGCAAGCTCCTCCTCGATCCGGTAGAGCAGGCCATAGGTGAACGTGTCTTCGCCGGCGGCATGCGCGGCATCGGCCTGCTGGCCGAGATGGGTCCGGCTGACCACGCTGTCCTGGTGGTCGCCCAGAAGCGACTGGATGGCTTTGGCCCGATCGGACACCTTTGCTGCCCCCGTCGCCGCAGCGGTGTACCGAAGACGCTTGGCGCCCTTGCGGATTCGATGAAGCGCTTCGTCGCGATCAGCGTCCGCCTCGGCGGCCGACTTCGCCGCTTTGCGCACCCGCTTGTAGGCCGCGCCGATCGTCACCCGGCCGTGCTTGTCCTCGTCGTGTTGCGCCGCCGGTTGTGCGGCGACGAGACCCTCGAGCGCGTCGAGCAACCGGAAGTAGCGCTGTGAGCGCATGGCGATCAGCGACCGGCGCAGCCCGGCCGCATAACGCCGCTGCGCGCCGTCGACCAGGCGCTCGCGCACCGGGCCGCGGACCAGCTCGCGCGGCAAGTCATCGAGCGTGCGCGCGTAACGTTCCGCCAGCACCTCCGCATCCCGCGCCACCCCGAGGATCGCGGCCAGTTGACGCAACTCGTCGAGAACCCAGGCGTCGTCGGAGATGCCGAACGAGTCGCGCGCCGACTGCAGCAGGCTGCGGATCTTGCGCGTCACCACCCGCATCTGGTGCACCGAGTCGAATACGTCGGCACGCACCGCGCGGTCCCACTCGATCAGCTCCTCGACCTGTTCGGCCACCGCCCGGTGCACGGGGTCGGCGGGCCGCGGAACCTCCTCCGGTTCCGATGACTCGGACAACACGCGCGCCAACTTCGAACCGCTGGCCGCCGGAACGGCGCCTGCGTCGATAAGTCGGTTGGACAACCGGTCGAGCAGGTCGCGGTCGGCACCGCCAACCAGTTCGAGTTCCCATTCGCGCCAGGACTGCCGCGGCCCGTCGGGTTCGGTCGCGGCGCTCACCCGGTCGTCGCAGAACTCCGCGACCGCTGTCCCGTCCGGCCCGTACAGCAGATCCACGGTGCGCCGGGTCGAGATACGTGCGACCGGAACCAGCGGGCGGTCGCGCACTATCGCCAGCACGGTGTCCCGCAACGTCTCGGGCACCGCGTCGTCGTCGCCGAGTGGCTCCCTGACTTCGGTGCGGGCGTCGGGACCGGCCGGGAGCTTGAGATGCCATCCGGCATCCGTGCCGCCGGTGCGGCGACGCAGCGTGATGCGGCGCGCGGCGAGGTCGTGATCCGGGGTGTCGAAGTACACGGCTTCCAGGCTGTGTTCTGGTGACCTCTCGACGCGGACCACCGACGACAACCCGTCGAATGACGGCGACACCGTCGTTTCGAGGACGTCGAACTTGCGCTCGACCTCGAGATGCCGCGATGTCTTGTCCTTGGATTTGCCCATGGTGCGAGACAGATTGCCACACGCGGGTGAACACCGGCGAGCGCGACGAGGCTAAGGTCCACCTGTGACCGACTACGAAACGCTGACGTTCGAGCAGACCGGCGCCGTCGCCCGTATCACCCTGAACCGACCCGATGCGGCAAACGGCATGAACGGCACCATGACTCCCGAGTTGGCTGCCGCCGCCAAACAGTGCGACACGGACACGACGAAAGCCGTCGTGCTCACCGGAACCGGCCGGTTCTTCTGCGCCGGTGGCGATTTGAAGTCGTTCGCGTCCGCGCCGGACCGCGGCGCCCACATCAAGGGCGTCGCCGACGATCTGCACCGGGCGATATCGACCTTCGCGCGGATGAACGCGGTCTTGATCACCGTGGTGAACGGCGCCGCGGCAGGTGCGGGGTTCTCGATCGCGGTGACCGGCGATCTGGTGCTGGCCGCGCAGTCTGCGTCGTTCACGATGGCCTACACGAGGGTGGGGCTGAGCCCCGACGGCAGCTCGTCGTACTACCTGCCGCGCCTCATCGGGATCACCAAGACCAAAGAGCTCATGCTGACCAACCGCACCCTCTCGGCGCAGGAGGCGTCGGACTGGGGGCTGGTCACCGAGGTGGTTCCCGACGCCGAGCTGGCCGACCGTGCTACCCAGCTGGCCGACCAGATGGCCGCCACCGCAGCAGGTTCCAACGGCGGTATCAAGCAGCTGCTGCTCGGAACGTTCGCCAACGGGCTCGAAGAACAGATGGAACTCGAGGGCCGGCTGATCGCCGAACGCGCGGGTTCGGCTGACGGCCGGGAAGGTGTGGACGCCTTCCTCGCCAAGCGCAAGCCGGAGTTCGCCTAGAACGAGTGCTCGTCGGCGGGGAACGCCCCGCCGGCCACCTCGTGCGCATACTGTTCGGCGGCGCGGCGAAGCTCGGCGCCGACGTCTCCGAAGCGCTTCACGAACTTGGCGGTCTTGCCGTTGGTCATGCCTGCCATGTCCTGCCAGACCAGCACCTGTGCGTCGCAGTTCGGTCCCGCGCCGATCCCGATGGTCGGGATCGTGAGCTTGCCGGTGATCTGGGTGGCCAGCTCGGCCGGCACCATCTCCATCACGACGCTGAAGGCGCCGGCCTCCTGCACAGCGATGGCGTCGTGAACGGTCTGCTCGGCGGCGTCGCCGCGGCCCTGGACGCGGAAGCCGCCCAACCCGTTGACGCTCTGTGGGGTGAACCCGATGTGAGCCATGACGGGGATCCCGGCGGCGCTCAGCGTCGCGATCTGCTCGACCACGCGCTCGCCGCCCTCGAGCTTGACCGCGTGCGCGCCGGTCTCCTTGAGGAACCGGGTGGCCGTGCGGAGAGCTTGGTGGGGACTTTCCTCATAGCTGCCGAACGGCAGGTCGGCCACGACCAGCGCGTGCGGAGCGCCTCGCACCACGCCACGCACCAGCGGGATCAACTCGTCGACGCTGACCGGCACGGTCGTGTCGTAGCCGTAGACGACGTTGGCGGCCGAGTCGCCGACCAACAGCACCGGGATGCCGGCGTCGTCGAAGACGCGGGCGGTCGAATAGTCGTAGGCGGTGAGCATGGCCCACTTGTGGCCTTCGGCCTTCCACTTCTGCAGATGCAGAGTACGGACTTTCGTCCGGGGCGCGGAGGGTGTGGGCGCAGCGCCGTACACGGTCTGCTCAGACATCGTTGTCCCCCAAGTGGGTGAGTCGGGTCGAATCCTCGTGGCCGAAATCGGTCCCCGGGTTCGTCTGACGCCCACCAGTCTGCCACTTGGCGCGCGAGATGTTCAAAAGCCCTGTTGAGTGGATTTCCTCACACCCGCGCTCGACGGGCATAACATCGGCGACATGCAACGGCTCAGCGGACTCGACGCCAGCTTCCTGTACCTCGAAACCGCGCAGCAGCCGCTGCATGTCTGCTCGATACTCGAGATCGACACCTCGACCATGCCGGGCGGTTACACCTTCGATCGCTTCCGTGACGAGTTCAGCCAGCGGATCAAGGCGATGCCGCAATTCCGCGAGAAACTCGCCGACAACCGGTTCAATCTCGACCATCCAGTGTGGGTGGAAGACAAGGACTTCGACATCGACAGGCACCTGCACCGGATCGGCCTGCCCGCGCCGGGCGGCCGCCGCGAGCTGGCGGATATCTGCGGGCACATCGCATCGCTGCCGCTCGACCGCAGCCGTCCGCTGTGGGAGAAGTGGGTGATCGAGAACGTCGACGGCAGTGATCCGCAGGACGGCGGCCGGCTCGTGGTGATGACGAAGGTGCACCACGCCGGCGTCGACGGCGTCACCGGCGCCAACTTGATGTCGCAGTTGTGCAGCACCGAACCGGACGCGATGCCGCCGGATCCGGTGGACGGCGCCGGGGACGCGAGCGGTCTGGAGATCGCCGTCAGCGGCGCGGTGAAGTTCGCGACCCGGCCGCTGAAGCTCGTCAACGCGCTGCCCACGACGTTGTCGTCGGTGGTCGACACGGTCCGCCGTGCGCGTTCGGGGCTCTCGATGGCCCCGCCGTTCGCCGCGCCGCGGACGTCGTTCAACACCAACGTGACGGGGCACCGCAACATCGCGTTCACCCAGCTCGACCTCGAGGACATCAAGACCGTGAAGAACCACTTCGGGGTCAAGGTCAACGACGTGGTGATGGCGCTGGTGGCCGGTGTGCTGCGTAAGTTCCTGGCCGATCGCGGCGCGCTGCCGGAGAACTCGCTGGTGGCCATGGTGCCGGTCTCGGTGCACGACAAGTCCGATCGGCCCGGCCGCAACCAGGTTTCGGGCATGTTCTCGCGACTGGAGACGCACATCGAGGACCCGGCGGCCCGGCTCAAGTCCATCGCCGAGGCGAATTCCGTTGCCAAGCAACATAGTTCGGCCATCGGTGCGACACTGCTGCAGGACTGGACCCAGTTCGCAGCGCCCGCGGTGTTCGGCGTGGCGATGCGCGTCTACGCCGCAAGCCGGTTGAGCGGCGCGCGGCCGGTACACAACCTCGTCGTGTCCAACGTCCCGGGCCCGCAGATGCCGCTCTACTACCTGGGCGGCGAGGTCAAGGCGATGTACCCGCTCGGCCCGATCTTCCACGGCTCGGGGCTGAACATCACGGTCATGTCGCTGACTGGGTCGCTCAACGTCGGCATCGTGTCGTGCCCGGAGCTGGTCCCCGACCTATGGGACATGGCCGACGATTTCTCCGCCGCGCTCGAGGAGTTGCTGGCCGCCACGCGCTAACGCTCCGACAATCGGGCTCAGCCAGGGCCGATGTGGGGTCATGGCAGCATGTGGAGCCATGAACGCCAAGATCGGGGTCCTTGCGACCACAATGCTGCTCGCGGCCACCGGTTGCAGCCATCTGGTCGCCGGGCGCGCGGTCGTCGCGGTGCCCCCGCCCGGCTCCCCGATCCAGTGGAGCGCCTGCCACACCGCACGCGCCGACGAGTCCCGGGTTCCCGCGGGTGCCGAGTGCGGAATGCTGTCGGTTCCGGTGGACTACGACAAGCCCGACGGCGACGTCGCCCGCATCGCGATGATCCGGTTCAAGGCGACAGGCGAGAAGATCGGCTCGCTGATCATCAACCCGGGCGGCCCGGGGGAGTCGGGCGTGGAAGCCGCCGCCGGCGTCGTCGGTGCATTGCCCGAGTCCGTGCGCCAACATTTCGACCTCGTCGGCTTCGACCCCCGCGGCGTCGCGAACTCCAGCCCGGCGCTGTGGTGCAACTCCGACGCCGACAACGACCGCTTGCGCGCAGAGCCGCAGGTCGACTACTCGCCCGAGGGCATCGCCCAGATCGAGAAGGAGACCAAGGAGTTCGTCCAGCGCTGCGAGGACAAGATGGGCAAGGAGTTCCTCGCAAAAATCGGAACAGTCGACGTCGCAAAGGATCTCGACGCGATGCGCCAAGCGCTCGGCGACGAGAAGCTGACCTACCTGGGCTACTCCTACGGCACCCGCATCGGCGCCACCTACGCGGAGAACTATCCGGACAAGGTGCGGGCGATGATCCTCGACGGCGCAGTCGATCCCAACGCCGACCCGACCGAGGCGAACGTCCGGCAGGCCGCCGCCTTCCAGACGGCTTTCAACGACTACGCCGCCGACTGCGCGAAGAATCCGTCTTGCCCATTGGGCACAGATCCGGCGAAGGCCAACGACGTCTACCACAGCCTGGTGGATCCGCTGGTGGACGAACCGCTCAAGACGCGGGATCCGCGTGGGCTGAGCTACTCCGACGCCATCGTCGGCACGATCCTGCCGCTGTACTCGCCGAACCTGTGGCGCCATCTCACCCAGGCGCTCAGCGAGATGAAGCGCGGCACCGGCGACACCATGCTCGCGCTGGCCGACCTCTACATGGGCCGTGACGAGAAGGGCCACTACAACAACTCCACCGACGCCCGGGTGGCCATCAACTGTGTCGACAAGCCGGCGGTGACTGACCGCGCCAAGGTGGCCGACGAAGACCGACGCGTTCGCGAGGCGGCCCCGTTCATGAGTTACGGCGAGTTCACCGGTCACGCCCCGCTGGGCACGTGCGCGTTCTGGCCCGTGCCGCCCACCAGCGAGCCGCATGAGATTAAGGTCAACGGGCTGCCACCGACGCTCGTGATTTCGACGACGAACGATCCGGCGACGCCGTACCAGGCCGGCGTCGAACTGGCCAAACAGCTGGGCGGGACGCTGGTGACGTTCGAAGGAACGCAGCACACGGTGGTCTTCCAGGGCAACCGGTGCATCGACGACATCGCGGCGCGCTATCTCGTCGACCTCGCGCTGCCGCCCCTGAACGCCAGGTGTTCGTCGGCCTGATCACAGCCGGGTCACCGTTGTATCGAGACCCGAGACCGGTGACCGGTCGGCATGCAACCATGTCAGCCATGTGGCGGGTGGGGCGGATCGTCTCCGCGTTCGCGGTGATGGCCGTCATCGCCTCTCCGGTCGGCTCGGCGAGTCCGGAAGGCCAATCCACCCAGGCGTATGGGCAGCCGCCGCAGTGGGGCGGATGCGAACGCTTCGTCGGCGACGCCGACACGGCCGCCGCGATCCCGACCGCCCAGTGCGGCACCGTCTCGGTGCCGGTCGACTACGCGAAACCCGCAGGGGCGCAAGCGAAGCTGGCTGTCATCCGGCTGCCGGCCAGTGGTGACCGGATCGGCGTGCTGCTGGTCAATCCCGGTGGACCGGGCGCATCGGCCGTCGACACCGTTGCGAGCATGGGCGCCGCGCTGAAGGATTCGCCGATCGGCCGCCGCTTCGATCTCGTCGGCATCGACCCGCGTGGCGTCGGCCACTCGACGCCCGAATTGCGTTGCCGCACTGACGCGGAATTCGACGCGTTCCGCCGCGAACCGCTGGCCGACTACAGCCCCGCGGGCGTCGCGCACATCGAGCAGCTGTACCAGCAGTTCGTGCGCGATTGCACCGACAGGATGGGCGACGAGTTCCTGGCCAACGTCGGCACCGCGACCTCGGTGCGCGACATGGACGTCGTGCGCGCCGCTCTCGGCGAGAACCAGATCAGCTATCTCGGGTTCTCCTACGGCACCGAGCTCGGCGCGGCCTACGCCGAGCAGCATCCCGACCGGGTACGAGCGATGGTGCTCGACGGCGCGATCGACCCGCAACTCGACCCGATCGAAGCCCGGGTCCGCCAGATGGCTGGCTTCCAGAAGGCTTTCGACGCCTATGCGGCCGACTGCGCCAAATCGGCTGGCTGTCCGCTGGGCACCGATCCGGCCCGGTCCGTCGAGCGCTACCAGGCCTTGGTGAACCCGTTGGTGCAGCGCCCTGGCCACACCTCCGACCCGCGCGGGCTGAGCTACCAGGACGCGATCACCGGCACGGTGAATGCGCTTTACACCCAGCGCTATTGGAAGTTCTTGACCAGCGGGCTGCTGGGCCTGCAGCGCGGCACGGACGCGGGTGATCTGCTGTTGCTCGCCGACGAGTACCAGGGTCGCGACGCGTCCGGGCATTACACGAACCAGCAGGACGCGTTCACCGCGATCGGCTGTGTCGATTCGCCGTACCCCTCCGACGCCGCCGCATGGGTGGAGGTGGACCGCCGGATGCGTGAGGTCGCGCCGTTCACCTCATACGGCAGCTTCATCGGCTTCGCCCCGCGTGACGTGTGCGCGATGTGGCCGGTACCGGCCACGTCGAAGCCGCACCCCGCCTCGTCGCCGGGCCCTGGCAAGGTCGTCGTCGTCTCGACCACCCGGGATCCGGCCACGCCCTACCAGGCGGGGGTCGACCTGGCCCGCCAGATGGACGCGCGCCTGATCACCTTCGACGGCACGCAGCACACCGTCGTGTTCAACGGCGACGAATGCGTGGACAGCGCTGTCGTCAAGTTCCTCGTCGACTCCGTGCAGCCGCCGGTGGGCCTGCGGTGCTGACAAGCAGATCCGACAACGCAGCCGCCGTGTAACACAGAATTAACAGCCGGTGCCTACGCTGCGACCATGGACCGGCAGAAGGAATTTGTCCTGCGCACGCTGGAGGAACGCGATATCCGCTTCGTCCGGCTGTGGTTCACCGACGTGCTCGGATACCTGAAGTCGGTCGCGATCGCGCCGGCCGAACTCGAGGGGGCGTTCGAGGAGGGTATCGGCTTCGACGGTTCGGCGATCGAGGGCTTCGCCCGCGTCTCGGAAGCCGACATGGTCGCGCGTCCGGACCCGTCGACATTCCAGGTGCTGCCGTGGGCCGACGGGTCGGGCCGGCACCATTCGGCGCGGATGTTCTGTGACATCACGATGCCCGACGGATCGCCGTCGTGGGCCGACTCGCGCCACGTGCTGCGCAGGCAACTCGCCAAGGCCAGCGATCTCGGCTTCTCCTGCTACGTACATCCCGAGATCGAGTTCTTCCTGCTGAAGCCCGGCGAGGACGACGGCTCGGTGCCCATCCCCGCCGACACCGGCGGCTACTTCGACCAGGCCGTGCACGATTCGGCACCCAACTTCCGCCGCCACGCCATCGACGCGCTCGAGCAGATGGGTATCTCGGTGGAGTTCAGCCACCACGAGGGCGCCCCCGGCCAGCAGGAGATCGACCTGCGCTACGCCGACGCACTGTCGATGGCCGACAACGTGATGACGTTCCGCTACGTGGTCAAGGAAGTCGCGCTCGGCGACGGGGTGCGGGCGTCGTTCATGCCGAAACCGTTCGCAGAGCATCCCGGTTCGGCCATGCACACGCACATGAGCTTGTTCGAGGGCGACACCAACGCCTTCCACAGCCCCGACGATCCGCTGCAGCTCTCCGAGGTCGCCAAGTCGTTCATCGCGGGAATCCTCGAGCACGCCAAGGAAATCAGCGCCGTCACCAACCAGTGGGTGAACTCCTACAAGCGCTTGGTGCATGGCGGCGAGGCGCCGACCGCGGCCTCCTGGGGTGCGGCGAATCGCTCAGCGCTGGTGCGGGTTCCGATGTACACCCCGCGCAAAGCGTCGTCGCGGCGCGTGGAGGTGCGCAGCCCCGACTCCGCGTGCAATCCCTACCTGACATTCGCGGTGCTGCTGGCCGCCGGGCTGCGGGGCATCGAGAAGAACTACGTGCTGGCGCCCGAGGCCGAGGACAATGTGTGGACGCTCACCCCAGAGGAGCGCAGCGCGATGGGCTACAAGGAGCTGCCCACCAGCCTCGGCGTCGCGCTCACCGAGATGGAGAACTCCGAGCTGGTCGCGGAAGCGTTGGGCGAGCACGTCTTCGACTACTTCCTGCGCAACAAGCGCGCCGAATGGGAGAACTACCGCAGCCACGTCACGCCGTTCGAGCTGAAGGCCTATCTGTCGCTGTAACAGGCTGCGCTATTTTGAATCGTGGCCAAACCTGCGACGCAGCGCCCGAAGCTGCCAAGCGTAGGTCGGCTGGGGCTCGTCGAACCGTCTGCGCCCGCGGACCTCGATCGGCTGGGCTGGAACTCCGACACCCATGTCGAGCTGCTGTGGTCACTGTCGCGCGCGCCCGACGCCGACAACGCGCTGCACACGATGGTCCGACTGGCCGAAGCGCTGGGTTCCGGATGGGCTGAGCTGAGCCGGGCACTGCTCACCGACCGTGGCCTGCGCGGCCGGCTGTTCGGCGTGCTGGGTTCCTCGCTCGCGCTCGGCGACCACCTCGTCGCGCACCCGGAGAACTGGCGGCTGCTCGCCGGTGACGTCGTGCTGCCGCCCGCCGAGGAGCTGCGCGAGATGTTCGTCGCGCGCGCCGACGAGGCTTCCGACACCGCGGCGGCCCTGCAGCCGATGCGCAGGCTCTACCGCGACCGCCTGCTGGTGCTGGCCGCCCTGGACCTGGCGCCCACCGTGGAGAACGAACCGGTCCTGTCCTTCCCGACTGTCGGGGCGCACTTGTCCGACCTCGCCGATGCGGCGCTGTCCGCCGCGCTGCATCTCGCGCTGAAGACGGCCGGTGGTGACTCGCCGCCGCGGCTGGCCGTGATCGCGATGGGCAAATGCGGTGCGCGCGAACTGAACTACGTCAGCGACGTCGACGTAATCTTCGTCGCCGAGACCGCCGACGCGTTGGCGACCCGCGTGGCGGGCGAACTGATGCGGTTCGCCGCCGACGCCTTCTTCGAAGTGGACGCGGCGTTGCGGCCCGAGGGTAAACACGGTCAGCTGGTGCGCACCCTGGAGTCGCACGTCGCCTACTACCAGCGCTGGGCCAAGACCTGGGAGTTCCAGGCATTGCTGAAGGCGCGACCGGCCGCCGGTGACCCGGAGCTCGGCCGGGCCTACATCGAGGCGTTGATGCCGATGGTGTGGACCGCCTGCGAGCGCGAGGATTTCGTTCCCGAAGTGCAGGCGATGCGCAGGCGGGTCGAGGAACTGGTGCCCGCCGGCCAGCGCTCACGCGAGATCAAACTGGGCACCGGCGGCCTGCGCGACGTCGAATTCGCCGTGCAGCTACTGCAATTGGTGCACGGCCGTAACGACGAGGCGCTGCATGTCTCGTCGACGGTCGGTGCGCTGGCCGCGCTCGGCGAGCGGGGATACGTCGGGCGCGACGACACTGCCAACCTCACCGCCTCCTACGAGTTCCTGCGACTGCTCGAGCACCGGCTGCAGCTGCAGCGGCTGGTGCGCACGCACCTGCTGCCCGACGAGGACGACGACGAGTCGCTGCGTTGGCTGGCCCGGGCCGCCCACATCCGGCCCGACGGCACCCGCGACGCGCTCGGCGTGTTGCGCGAAGAGCTCAAGCGCCAGAGCCTGCGCGTGTCGCGATTGCACGAGAAGCTGTTCTACCAACCGCTGCTGGAGTCGGTCGGCCAACCGGCGCTGAGCATTTCGGACGGCATGACCCAGAACGCCGCAGAACGCCAGCTCGCGGCGCTGGGATACGAAGGCCCGCAGAGCGCGTTGACGCACCTGGCCGCGCTGACCGGCACCAGCGCCCGTCGCGGTCGCGTGCAGCAGATCCTGTTGCCGACCCTGCTCAGATGGCTCTCCGACACACCGGACCCCGACGCGGGTCTGCTGTCCTACCGCCGCATCAGCGATGCGCTCGCCGAGCAGCGGTGGTTCCTGGCGACGCTGCGCGACGAAGGGGCCGTCGCCAAGCGGCTCATGCAGGTGCTCGGCACGTCGGCGTACGTGCCGGAGTTGCTCATGCGAGCGCCGGAGGTCATCCAGTCCTACGCTGACGGCCCGGACGGGCCCAAGCTGCTCGACGTCGAACCCGAGGCGGTGGCCCGGGCGTTGATCGCTTCGGCCGCAAGGTATTCCGACCCGCAGCGCGCGATCGCGGCCGCCCGCACACTGCGCAGGCGCGAACTCGCGCGGATCGCCTCGGCCGACCTGCTCGGGATGCTCGAAGTCACCGAGGTGTGTCGGGCGCTGACATCGGTGTGGGTCGCCGTGCTGCAGGCCGCGCTGGAGGCGGTCATCCGCGCGAACACCCCGGACCGGGGACCGCTGGCGCGCATCGCGGTCATCGGAATGGGGCGGCTGGGCGGCGGCGAACTGGGCTACGGCTCCGACGCCGACGTGATGTTCGTGTGCGAACCCGAAGCAGGAGTGGACGAGTCGGCCGCGGTCAAATGGTCGGTGACCATCGCCGAACAGGTACGTTCGCTGCTCGGCACCCCCAGCGTGGATCCGCCGCTGGAGATCGACGCCAACCTTCGGCCCGAGGGCCGCAACGGTCCGCTGGTGCGCACACTCGCCTCGTATCAGGCGTACTACGCGAAATACGCCCAAACGTGGGAAGTGCAGGCGCTGCTGCGGGCGCACCGGGTGGCCGGCGATCCCGACCTGGGGGAGCGGTTCCTGTTGATGATCGACAAGGTCCGCTACCCACCCGGCGGGGTGTCGGCCCAGGCCGTGCAGGAGATCAGGCGGATCAAGGCCCGGGTGGACGCCGAACGACTGCCGCGTGGCGCAGACCCGAACACCCACACCAAGCTGGGGCGCGGGGGCCTGGCCGACATCGAATGGACCGTGCAACTGCTGCAGCTCAGGCATGCGCACGAAGTGCCCGCGCTGCACAACACGTCGACGCTGCAGACGCTCAACGCGATCGGCGCCGCCGAGCTGATCGCGGAGGGAGATGTGGAGCTGCTGCGGCAGGCGTGGCTGACGGCGACCCGGGCGCGCAACGCACTCGTCCTGGTGCGGGGGAAGCCGACCGACCAACTGCCCGGAGGCGGCCGCCAATTGAATGCCGTTGCGGTGGCGGCGGGTTGGGACACCGATGACGGCGGAGAGTTCCTCGACAACTACCTGCGGGTAACGAGGCGGGCAAAAGCAGTGGTGCGCAAGGTGTTCGGAGGATAGCCACAGTGGATAGGCGCAGCGGATGAGCATGGACTTCGGTTTCGACGTGATCACCGAGGACGAGTACCAGCGGCAGCGAGCGCTGTACGGGCCGCTGACCGAAGCGGTGCGCAGGCTGATCTATGCCAGCTTGCACACCGAGATCGACGAATCCGCGGTCGCCGATGCGCAGGCGAAGATCGAAGCCGTCACCGAGATCCTCGAGAGCAGTCAGCGCTCGGTCACCTCGACGCTGCGCCACGAGAGCACCGGACGTCCGCTGGCATGGGCGAATCCCGCTGTGGGACTGCGCAACGCGATCGCGCCCCCGATGGTCATCCAGCACGGTGAGGATGGCCGTTGCTGGAGCGAGTTCACGCTCAGTGGCGCGTACGAGGGACCGCCGGGGTGGGTGCACGGCGGCATTTGCGCACTGGTGCTCGACCACCTGTTGGGTGAGGCGGCGAGCGAAGGGCTCACCCAGCCCAAGTTCACCGGCACCATCTCGCTTCGCTACTTACGCGGTACCCCGCTGGGACGGTTACGGGCGGAGGCGTTCGTCGAGCGCTCCGAGGGCGTCAAGACGTTCGCCCGCGGATATCTGCTCGACGCGGACGGGCCGACCGTGGAGGCAGAAGGGGTGTTCATCCGGCCGGCGTGGGCCAGGGACGCCGGATGAAGTTCTACGTCAGCCTGGCCTTTCTGGACAGCAGCGAAGTCGTCGAAATCGCCCGGGCCGCAGATGAACTCGGCTACGACGGCCTCGGAATCCCGGACCACGTCGTCAACCTCGAGACGCTGAAGACCCGGTATCCCTACACCAAGGACGGCCGACGGCGGTGGGAGGCGTTCACCGATTGGCCGGACCCGTGGGTGCTGATCGGCGGGCTGGCGATGGTCACGTCCCGGGTGCGGTTCGTCACCACGGTGTACCTGCCGGCGATGCGCGATCCGTACTCGGCGGCGAAGGCGATCGGGACGGCGGCCGTACTCGCCGGCGGCCGGCTCGAACTCGGCATCGGCGTCGGCTGGTGTGAAGAGGAGTTCACGCTGATGGGCCAGGCGTTCGCCCGGCGTGGTAAACGCACCGACGAGATGCTCGCGTTGATGAAGGAGCTCTGGAAGCCGGGGTGGACGGAGTTCGACGGCGAGTTCTATTCGACGCCGCGCTTGGAGATGGAGCCGACGCCCCCGCCGATTCCGGTCTATGTCGGCGGGCTGTCGGACATCGCGCTGCGGCGCGCCGCGCGCCACGACGGCTGGATCGGCGACCTCATCACCACCGACCGAGCGCTCGAACGCGTCGGCATGCTGCGTGAGTTACGCGCCGAAAACGGCTTGGCCATGGACGAATTCGAGGTGCTGACCCCGCTGACCGACGCCTTCACGCCGGAGCACTTCGACCGCGCGGAGGAGGGCGGCATCACCGGCATCGTCACCATGCCGTGGATGTTCTATGCCGGGCCGCAGGCTTCGACGGCCGAGAAGATCGACGGGATGAAGCGGTTCCGCAAGGACCTCCGGCTCGATCAGTAGCGCGGTCGGCGGAAGCGGCTGAGCAGTCCGCCGCGCCGCACAGGTCGATCGTCTCCATAACCGTCGTCCTGACGGAGGCGGCTGAGCAGTCCGCCGCGCCGCACCGGTCGATCACCCGCGTAGGCGGCAGGAGCCGCGGTGCCGCTCACCACACGGCCCGGTGCGGTTCGGCCCATACCGACGCGGCGCCGCGCGTCGACCGACCAGATTCCGGCGCCCAGACCGGCCAGTGCCAGGAACGCGAAGCAGTACATGATTACCACTTCGCCGCCGTTGCCGCCGCTGGGATACGGCCAGAAGCTCCGCGCCGCGCCTTCCAGCGGCGGCCAGTGCATCCAGAAGTAGGCCACCGCCATTTCCCCGGAGGCGACGAAAGCCGCTATGCGGGTGAACAATCCGATGGTGATGAGCAGACCGGCCACCAGTTCGATGAGGCCGGCCCACCACAGCGGCCACGTGCCGACTGGGATGGCTTCGCCGAGGGGCCAACCGAAGATCTTCATGGTGCCGTGCAGGGTGAACAGCAGCCCGAAGATGATGCGGAACACGCTCAGAAATGGTGACGAGTAACCGGCCAGGCGGGCATCGAAGGTCGTCATGGGCTGACCCTACGCCAGTCGACGCACTTCGGGCCGGACGAAGATCAACTCCGCCCGGCCCGAGGCATCGACTTGTCGGTCACACGTCGAAGTAGAGCGCCACCTCATAGGGATGGGGACGGATCTGCACCGGCAGGATCTCGTTCTCACGCTTGTAGGAGATCCAGGTCTCGATCAGATCTTCGGTGAACACGCCGCCTTCGGTGAGGTAGTCGTGATCCTCTTCGAGCTTGTCGATGACCGCCGACAGCGAGGTCGGCGCCTGCGGGATGTTGGCCGCCTCCTCCGGAGGCAGCTCGTAGAGGTCCTTGTCGACGGGTGTCTGCGGCTCGATCTTGCGCTTGATGCCGTCGATACCGGCCATCAGCATCGCCGCGAACGCTAGGTACGGGTTGCCCGAGCTGTCCGGGCAGCGGAACTCCAGGCGCTTGGCCTTCGGGTTGTTGCCGGTGATCGGGATACGCACACACGCCGAACGGTTGCGCTGGCTGTAGACCAGGTTGATCGGCGCCTCGTAACCCGGCACCAGGCGCTTGTAGGAGTTCACCGTCGGGTTCGTGAACGCCAGCAGCGACGGCGCGTGGTGCAGGATGCCGCCGATGTAGTGGCGGGCGATGTCGGACAGGCCCGCGTAACCGGACTCGTCGTGGAACAGCGGCTGGCCGTCCTTCCACAGCGACTGGTGCACGTGCATGCCGGAGCCGTTGTCACCGAACAGCGGCTTGGGCATGAACGTGACGGTCTTGCCGGCCTGCCACGCGGTGTTCTTGATGATGTACTTGAACAGCAGCACATCGTCGGCCGCGTGCAGCATCGTGTTGAACCGGTAGTTGATCTCGGCCTGGCCCGCGGTGCCCACCTCGTGGTGGCCACGCTCGAGGGTGAAGCCGGCGTTCTGCAGGTTGGTCGACATCTGGTCGCGCAGGTCCACGTAGTGGTCGTACGGCGCGACGGGGAAGTAGCCGCCCTTGGGCCGCACCTTGTAACCGCGGTTGGCGCTGCCGTCGGCCTCGACCGGCTCGCCGGTGTTCCACCAGCCGGACTCGGAATCGACCTCGTAGAAGGTGCCGTTGATGCGGGAGTCGAAGCTCACCGAGTCGAAGATGTAGAACTCCGCCTCGGCGCCGAAGTAGGCGGTGTCGGCGATGCCGGTGCTGGCCAGGTAGTTCTCCGCTTTGCGGGCGACGTTGCGGGGGTCGCGCGAGTACGCCTCGCGGGTGAACGGATCGTGCACGAAGAAGTTGAGGTTCAGCGTCTTGGCGGCGCGGAACGGATCGATGCGTGCGGTCTCGGGATCCGGCAGCAGCATCATGTCGGACTCGTGGATCGACTGGAACCCGCGAACCGACGAGCCGTCGAAGGCCAGGCCGTCCTCGAAGACCTCCTGCGTGAAGGCGGTAGCCGGAACCGAGAAATGCTGCACGACGCCGGGCAGATCGCAGAACCGGATGTCGACGTACTCGACATCCTCGTCCTTGATCAGCTTGAGAATGTCGTCGGCCGTCTTTTCTGCCACTGAAGTTCTCTCCTTTATTTGGTAACCCGCGCGTTGACGCTAAGGACACGATGTTGCACGGTCGTCAACCGTATGTTGCGCCGAAGTTACGCAATCTCACGTCAGCGGCCGGAAGGACCTCGCGGAGCCCCGCATATCCTGAGTCTATGGCCCGAGCTATGGGGTCTTGGCTGTCGGGTCCGGATCCGACCAGCGAGACCGGACCCAACGACTATCCCGGACAGCGCCTCGGTCTTCCGGAGACCGGCCCGGGATCGATCGCGCGGTTCGGCCGGCGTATCGCGGCGCTGATGATCGACTGGTTCATCGCCTACGGGCTGGTCGGGCTGGCAGTGGGCGTGGGTCTCGTCAGCCGGGACGCTTTCCTCTACAGCCAGCTGGGCTCGACGTCGATCGCGCTGGTGTGGCTGGTGCTGGGCATCGTCTCGGTTCGGCTGTTCGGCTTCACACCCGGGCAGTACGCGCTCGGCCTGCGGGTGGCCTCGATCGACCACCGCATGCACGTCGGGATCGGCCGTGCCGCGGTGCGTGGGCTGCTGGTCTTCTTCGTCATCCCCGCGCTGTTCACCGACCGCGACTTCCGCGGCTATCAGGACCGGTTCTCCAACACCGCGGTGGTGCGGCGGTAGTTCTCGGCGCCGGCACCGACGTTTTGGCGTAAAATCGGGCCGGACTCCGACCATTTCGTCTGTTTCGGCGGAAGGGAAGCCGCGAGTCAGCGGCGGCGCACGGTACGCTGCACGCCGCGCATCTTGGCCTGCGCCGGCAGCGGGCCTTTCGGCATCGCCGCGGGGCCGACCTTGGTGCCCAGCGCAGCGAGCCTGGACTCCAGCGAATCCAGCTGCTTGACCGTGATATTGGCGGGCAGCTTGTTGAGGTGGCGCTCCAGCTTGGCGAGTGGCACTTCGCCCTCGCCGTTGCCGATGATGACGTCGTAGATCGGGGTGTCGCCGACCAGGCGGGCGGTCCGCTTCTTCTCCTGGGCAAGCAGCGGCCGCACCCGCGTCGGCGACCCCTCGCCGACGAAGATGACGCCCGGCCTGCCGATCACCCGGTGCACGGCGTCGAAGTGGCCGGTGGCCGCGACGCCCGGCGTCACCCGCCACTTGCCTCGCAGATTGTCCAGCGTCCACGCCGCCGCGCCGGTCTGGCCCTCGGCCTTCTGATAAACCGACTTCTGCGCGCGCCTGCCGAAGATGATGAACGCCACCAGCGCACCGAGCACGACGCCCAGCGGAATCATCATGTAGGTGGTGAAGCCACCCGCGAAAAGCCCGAGCGCGACGGAGCCGGCGACGATCAACACGAACGCCGCGATCATGTACGGCAGCAGCCGCTTGTCCTCTTTGCGCTGGATCTGGAACGCCTGCCACAGCTGGCCGCGACGCTGTTTGGACGCCGCTTTACGGGCCGCCTTGGCCTCGGCCTTCGCGGGCGTGCTGGCCGGCCCGCTGGTGCGGTCGTCGTACCGCGCGGGACGGTTGTACGCCCAGGCCAAATCCGCGTCCGTATCCTGAAGCAATGGCGAAATCCCGCAACCCCGAGGCCGTCAAGGCCGCGAAGGCCGAGGCCAAGGCGGCCCGTAAAGCGGCGTCCAAACAGCGTCGCGGCCAGCTGTGGCAGGCGTTCCAG
>NZ_LZKP01000224.1 GCF_001672895.1 Mycobacterium sp. E740 | reverse complement strand
ACGTCGATCCTGGTGCTGCTGGCCTTCCCGCTGTTGACCGCGGCGCTGTTCGGTCTGGCCGCCGACCGCCATCTGGGCGCGCACATCTACGACCCGGCCAACGGCGGCGTGCTCTTGTATCAGCACCTCTTCTGGTTCTTCGGCCATCCCGAGGTGTACATCATCGCGTTGCCGTTCTTCGGCATCGTGAGCGAGATTTTCCCGGTGTTCTCGCGCAAGCCGATCTTCGGTTACACGACGCTGATCTACGCGACCATCTCGATCGCAGCGCTCTCTGTCGCGGTGTGGGCGCACCACATGTACGCCACCGGCGCGGTGCTGCTGCCGTTCTTCTCGTTCATGACGTTCCTCATCGCGGTGCCGACGGGCATCAAGTTCTTCAACTGGATAGGCACGATGTGGAAGGGGCAGCTGACGTTCGAGACGCCGATGCTGTTCTCGGTCGGCTTCTTGGTGACCTTCCTGCTCGGTGGCCTCTCCGGCGTGCTGCTGGCCAGCCCGCCGCTGGACTTCCATGTCACCGACAGTTATTTCGTGGTGGCGCACTTCCACTACGTGTTGTTCGGCACGATCGTGTTCGCCACGTATGCGGGCATCTACTTCTGGTTCCCGAAGATGACGGGCCGGTTGCTCGACGAGCGGTTGGGCAAGCTGCATTTCTGGTTGACGTTCATCGGTTTTCACACCACGTTCCTGGTGCAGCACTGGCTCGGTGACGAGGGTATGCCGCGCCGGTATGCGGACTATCTGCCGTCGGACGGGTTCACCACGCTCAATGTCGTCTCGACCATCGGCGCGTTCGTCCTCGGCCTGTCGGTGCTGCCGTTCACGTGGAACGTGTTCAAGAGCTGGCGGTACGGCGAGCCGGTGACCGTCGACGATCCGTGGGGTTACGGCAACTCGCTGGAGTGGGCGACGTCGTGCCCGCCGCCGCGGCACAACTTCACCGAGCTGCCCCGGATCCGTTCGGAGCGGCCGGCTTTCGAGCTGCACTACCCGCACATGGTGGAACGGATGCGCGCTGAGGCGCACATCGGGCGGGCGCACGGCCCGGAGGACGGCGACGTGACCCGGCTCGACCACGAGAACGTCCGTACCTGACGGAGCGACTGAGCGGCACTCGGGTGTGAGCGCATTGCAAAATTCGACTGCAGGCTCGTCGCGCGACCGGTCGTCGCTGTTGATCACGGTGACCGGCCGGGACCAACCGGGCGTCACATCGGCGTTGTTCGAAGTGCTCTCTCGGCACCGGGTCGAGTTGCTCAACGTCGAACAGGTCGTGATTCGCGGTCGGCTGACGCTCGGCGTGCTCGTCGCGGGCTCACCGGAGGTGGCCGGTGGTTCGGAGCTGCGCGACGCGGTCACCTCGGCGATCCACGACGTGGGTCTGGACGTCACGATCGAGCGTAGCGACGGCGAACCCGTCATGCGCGAACCCTCGACACACACCATCGTCGTGCTCGGCCGTCCCATCACCGCCGAGGCGTTCGGTGTGGTCGCCCGCGAACTGGCTCGGCTCGAAGTCAACATCGACTACATCCGCGGCGTATCCGACTATCCGGTAACGGGATTGGAGCTGCGGGTCTCGGTACCCGCCCAGGAGGTCTACCGGCAACTGCAGAAGGCGCTGGCACAGGTGGCCGTCGGCGAGGAGATCGATATCGCGCTCGAGGACTACACCCTGTCACGGCGGGCGAAGCGGCTCATCGTTTTCGACGTCGACTCGACGTTGATCCAGGGCGAGGTGATCGAGATGCTGGCCGCTCGCGTCGGCGCGGAAGCCGCGGTGGCCGAGGTGACCGAGGCCGCCATGCGTGGCGAACTCGACTTCGCCGAATCGCTGCATCGGCGGGTGGCCACGCTGGCGGGCCTGCCCGCCTCGGTGCTCGACGACGTCGCCGAACAGATCGAGTTGACCCCCGGCGCCCGGACCACGCTGCGCACATTGCGTCGGCTCGGATACCACTGCGGCATCGTGTCGGGCGGCTTCCGCCAGGTGATCGAGCCGCTCGCACACGAGTTGATGATGGATTTCGTCGCGGCGAACGAGCTCGAGATCGTCGACGGCAAGCTGACCGGGCGGGTCATCGGCCCGCTGATCGATCGGCCCGGAAAAGCCAAGGCGCTGCGTGACTTTGCGCAGCAAGCCGGTGTGCCGATGGAGCAGACGGTAGCCGTCGGCGACGGCGCGAACGACATCGACATGCTCGCGGCCGCGGGTCTCGGGGTGGCGTTCAACGCCAAGCCGGCGCTGCGGGAGGTCGCCGACACGGCGCTGAGCCATCCGTATCTGGACACTGTGCTGTTCATTCTCGGCATCACCCGCGGCGAGATCGAGGCGGCCGACGCGCTCGACGGCGTGGTGCGCCGCGTCGACATCCCGGATTAGACGACGACGGTCGTCGGCTCGGGGGCCGAAAGCCCGGTGACGCTGTGCCAGGCCCGCGCCAGCAGCTCGACCGCCTCGCTCAGCTGTTCTTCGGGCAGCGCGTACGGCACTCGAACGAACCGCTCGAGCGTGCCGTCAACGCCGAATCGAGGACCGGCGGGCAGGTCGAGGCCGAGCCGGGACGCCGCGGCCGACAGTGCGGTGCTCATGGGCGCGGGCAGTCGCACCCACAACGACATGCCGCCGGCGCCTGGGCCGGGCTGCCAATCGGGCAGACGGCGGCTCAGCAGGGTCTGAAGGTATGCGCGACGGCTGCTCAGAATCTCGCGTCGCTCGGGCAGCACGTCGGCATGGCGCGTGAGAAGCCTTGCGGCCGCGCATTGTTCGAGTATCGCGGTGCCCATGTCCACCGACGGCCGAAGCGCGGCGATGGTGGCGATCGTCGAGCGCTCCGCTCGGATCCAGCCGACCCGCAGCCCGCCCCAGAACGACTTCGACATCGATCCGACCGTCAGTAGGAGATCGCGACGCGACGTCATCTCGGCGGCGACCGGACCCGGCACCGGTTCGCCCAGCCACATGTCGACGATGGTCTCGTCGATCACGGTGCGGGTACGGGTCTCGGCGACGATGCGCGCCAACCGTTTCCGGTCGGGAGCAGACAGGGTCAACCCGGTGGGGTTCTGGTTGTCGGGAATGAGATACGCCAGGCTCGGCGACAACTGCTGCACCGCGGTCTCCAGCGCGTCGAGGTCCCAGCCTTCGTCGGTCATCGCGACGGGCACCGGCCGCGCGCCGGCGGTCGTGATCGACGACAGGGCACCGTGATACGTCGGCTGCTCGACGAGCACGCGATCGCCCGCTTGCACATACGTCGTGAGGATCAGCCCGATGGCGTGCAGCGCGCCCGTGGTGACCATGATCTCGTCGGGCTCGGTGGGAAGACCGCGCTCGCAGTATCTTTCGGCGATCGCCTGCCGCAGCGCGGGGATGCCGACGAGTTCGTGTCCGGGGGCGTGCAGATACGGCGTCACATCGTGAGTGGCTTCGGCGAAGGCCTCCATCACCGCGGCGGCGGGAGCGGACAGTGCGGCGGCCGCCAGGCTCACCACCGGCGCGGCGGTCTCAGTGCGCACTGCTGGGGCAGCCGGTAGGGCGGTGGTGCTGCGCGCACCCCGGCGCGCGTTGAGGTAGCCGTCCTCACGCAACTGCGTGTAGGCGGCGGTGACGGTGGTGCGGGACACCCGCAGCGCGTCGGCGAGCGCACGTTCGCTAGGCAGTCGCGCGCCGACGGGCAGGCGGCCATCGACGATCAGCAGTCGGATCGCGTCGGCCAGGCCCCGGTAGGCCGGGCCGCTCCGACTGGACGTCCGCCAGTGGCCGAGTTCGCGGGCCAGTAGGTCCACATCGAGGGCGCGTGCGGCAAGTTCGACGGTCATTTGATGCCAGTATGGTGCAACTGGCTATTGATAGGCAAGCCAGACAGCGGCGAATATCAGAGCATGAGCAACGACTGGACCGCCCGCCTGGGGCCACGGCTCGCCAGGCTCTTCGAATGGCATCCGCCGATCGCCCACGTCGACTACCACGACCGCGACGCCGAGCGGATAGCCCGCGAACTGGAGCTGATCCGGTTGCGCTTCCCGCATCACTCGTAGGCCGACGGCGATTTGAGAGTGAAAACGACCGCTGGGCGAACGAAATCACGCACAAGTCGCCTGACTACGATGAGCGGATGCCCGCCGAAGGAGATGCAGCCGACCCCGACGTGCTGATCGACTTCGCCACGGTGGCGCTGCGGCGGGGCGGCAATACATTGGTCGGCCCCATCACGTGGGCGGTCGAGCTCGACGAGCGCTGGGTGGTGATCGGTCCCAACGGGGCCGGTAAGACGTCGCTGCTGCGCATCGCGGCCGCGATGGAGCATCCGTCGTCGGGCACGGCCTACGTGCTCGGCGAGCGGCTCGGCCGCACCGACACGTCCGAACTGCGCGCCCGGATCGGACTGAGCAGCTCGGCGTTGTCGCAGCGGGTGCCCGACGGCGAGGTGGTCCGCGATCTGGTGGTCTCCGCCGGTTACGCGGTGTTGGGCCGGTGGCGCGAGGTCTACGACGAGGTCGACTACGGACGCGCGGTCGACATGCTGGAGAGCGTCGGCGCCGAACACCTGGCCGACCGTGTGTACGGCACCCTGTCCGAAGGCGAGCGCAAACGAGTGTTGATCGCTCGGTCGATGATGACCGACCCTGAACTGCTGCTCCTCGACGAACCCGCCGCCGGACTGGACCTGGGCGGCCGAGAGGACCTACTCGCGCGGCTCGAGGATCTCGCTGCCGATCCGGAGTCACCGGCGATGGTGCTCGTGACCCACCACGTCGAGGAGATTCCGCGCGGGTTCTCCCACGGGCTGATCCTGTCTGAGGGCA
This sequence comes from Mycobacterium sp. E740, assembly GCF_001672895.1. Classification (GTDB taxonomy): domain Bacteria; phylum Actinomycetota; class Actinomycetes; order Mycobacteriales; family Mycobacteriaceae; genus Mycobacterium. Next base: position 64,599 of record NZ_LZKP01000224.1, on the reverse strand, counting down.
AGGTCGTCGACTCGGGTCTGCTGCCCGACGTGTTGACCGCGGAGAACCTGTCGAAGGCGTTCGGGCAGGCGATCACGCTCGAGGTCGTGGACGGACGCTATTTCGCGCGACGGGCCAGATCCCGGGCCGCGCACAGGAGGCGAGCATGACAGACGCACCACCCGACGAGGCCCTGACTCCCCGCCCCGCCGCGACGGTGATGCTCATCCGCGACCGACGCTCCGCCGAGGGACTCGAGGTGTTCCTGATGCGGCGGCATTCGGCGATGGATTTCGTCGCCGGCGTGATGGTCTTCCCCGGCGGTGGCGTCGACGACCGCGACCGCAACGCCGACATCGCCTGGTTCGGACCCGAACCCGCTTGGTGGGCCGAGCGTTTCGGCGTCGAACCCGGCCTCGCCGAGGCGCTGGTGTGCGCGGCGGCGCGCGAAACCTTCGAGGAGTCCGGGGTGCTGTTCGCCGGCCCGGCTGATGACCCCGACGGCATCGTGGACGACGCTTCGGTGTACGGCGACGCGCGCGCCGCGCTGGCCAACCACTCGCTGTCGTTCGCCGACTTCCTGCGCCGCGAGAAGCTGGTGCTGCGCGCCGATCTCCTTCGGCCATGGGCCAATTGGGTGACACCGAAAGAGGAACGCACCCGCCGCTACGACACCTTCTTCTTCGTCGGGGCGTTGCCGGAGGGCCAGCGTGCCGATGGTGAGAACACCGAGACCGACAAGGCCGACTGGATCACGCCACGCGCAGCACTCGAGGACTTCGCCGAAGGCCGGACGTTCCTGTTGCCGCCGACGTGGACGCAACTCGACTCCCTCGACGGTCGCAATGTCGCGGAAGTGCTTGCCGTGGAACGCCAGATCGTGTCGGTCACACCGCATCTGGCGGCGAACAAGGACACCGGCAACTGGGAGATCGAGTTCTTCAACAGCGACCGGTACAACGCCGCCCGCAACCGGCGCGCACCGCAGGGCTACGGACCCGACACTGGCTCCGGCGCGCGGCAGGTATGAGCGAGTTCGTCTCCATCCACACCAGCGATGAGCGACCGGGCATCGCCACGCTGCTGCTGTCACGTCCGCCGACCAACGCGCTCAGCCGGCAGGTGTACCGCGAACTGGCTGGCGCCGCCCGCAGCATCGGGGACCGCGACGATGTGCACGCCGTGATCGTCTTCGGCGGTCATGAGATCTTCTCCGCCGGTGACGACGTGTCCGAACTGCGCACCCTCGACGCCGAAGGACTCGCGGCGGCCGCACAGGTCTGCCGTGCGGCCGTTGATGCGCTGGCGGCCATCCCGAAACCCACAGTGGCCGCCATCACGGGCTATGCGCTGGGCGGCGGGCTGACAGTGGCGCTGGGTGCCGACTGGCGCGTTTCCGGTGACAACGCCAAGTTTGGCGCGACCGAGATCCTGGCAGGGTCCGTGCCCGCGGGCGGCACGGCGCGGCTGGCTCGCACCATCGGTGACAGCAAGGCCAAGGAACTGGTGTTCAGCGGCCGGTTCGTCGACGCCAAGGAGGCCTTCGCGCTCGGGCTCATCGACCAGCTGGTGGCGCCCGACGGGGTGTACGACGCGGCGCTGGCCTGGGCGCAACGCTTCGTCGGGCACCCACCTCAGGTACTGGCTGCCGCCAAGGCGACGTTCGACGTTTAGGCTGCCCTGTTATGAGCTTTGAGGACACGGACACCGTTTCTGAGGTCGCCGACTCCGCGGCTTCGGAGCCCGCTCCGAACCCGCGTGCCACCGCCGAACAGGTCGAGGCCGCCCGCCATGACTCCAAGCTCGCCCAGGTGCTGTACCACGACTGGGAAGCGGAGACCTACGACGAGAAGTGGTCGATCTCCTACGACAAGCGCTGCGTCGACTACGCCCGCGACCTGTTCGACGCGACGGTGCCGTTCGAGGAGCAACGCAAACTGCCCTACGACCGCGCGTTGGAGCTCGGTTGCGGTAGCGGGTTCTTCCTGCTGAACCTGATCCAGGCGGGAGTCGCGCGGCGCGGGTCGGTGACCGACCTGTCGCCTGGCATGGTCAAGGTCGCCACCCGCAACGGTGAGAACCTGGGCCTCGAGGTCGACGGCAGGGTGGCCGATGCCGAGGGCATCCCCTACGACGACGACACCTTCGATCTGGTGGTCGGCCATGCGGTGCTGCACCACATCCCTGACGTGGAGCTATCGCTGCGGGAAGTGGTGCGGGTGCTCAAGCCCGGCGGCCGATTCATCTTCGCCGGCGAGCCGACGAACGCGGGGGAGAACTACGCGCGGCCGCTGTCGACGGCGACCTGGCGGGCCGTCACCAATGTGACCAGGTTGCCGGGGCTTTCGGGTTGGCGCCGCCCGCAGGCCGAGCTCGACGAGTCGTCTCGGGCGGCAGCGTTGGAGGCGGTCGTCGACCTGCACACATTCGCACCAGTCGACTTGGAACGCATGGCGCGAAACGCAGGAGCCACCGAGATCTCCACGGCCACCACCGAGTTCACCGCCGCGATGCTCGGCTGGCCGCTGCGCACGTTCGAGGCCGCAGTCCCGCCGGACCGATTGGGTTGGGGCTGGGCCAAATTCGCGTTCAACAGCTGGATAGCGCTGTCCTGGGTGGATCACAACATCTGGCGCCAGGTGGTGCCGAAGAGCTGGTTCTACAACGTCATGGTGACCGGGGTCAAGCCACCCGCGAAGTGACGGTGGCGTTCGGCGTCGAGGACGTCGACTTCCTGCGCAGCGAGGCCGGCGTCTATGCGCTGCGCGAGATCGCCGCGCTGCCGCTGACAAGCGCGACGCTGGTAGCCGACATCGCCTCTGCGCGTGCCCGTTTCGCGGAGCGTGCACCGATCCTCGTCGAGACCACAATGTTGCGCCGGAGGGCCGCGGTGAAGATGAGCCGGCCCGACGAATGGTTGTTCACCGACGAGTCGCTGCAGCAGGCCACCGCGGAACCGGTCGCTCACCATCGCGCCCGGCGGCTCCGCGGCCTGCGGGTGCACGACGCGACCTGCTCGATCGGCAGCGAACTTGCCGCGCTTCGGGATTCAGCCGCCCTGGTGTTGGGCAGCGACATCGATCCGGTCCGGCTTGCGATGGCCCGGCACAACGTGCCCGGCGTCGATATCTCTCGCGCCGATGCGCTTCGGCCGATAACGCGTGACGGCGTCGTGGTGCTCGACCCGGCGCGGCGCAGTGGCACACGCCGCCGGTTCGATCCGCGCGTCTACACGCCCCCACTCGATGAACTCCTCGATGCGTACCGAGGTCGCGACACGGTGGTCAAGTGCGCTCCCGGAATCGATTTCGACGCGGTGAGGCGGCTGGGCTTCGACGGAGAGATCGAAGTGACGTCGTTGGCGGGTAGCGTCCGCGAGGCGTGCCTGTGGTCGGCAGGGCTGACACGCTCCGGCGTCCGTCGCCGGGCATCGTTACTGGACACCGGTGAGGAGGTCACCGACGCCGAGGACGACGACTGTGGCGTCCGGCCCGTCGGACGCTGGATCGTCGACCCGGATGGCGCCGTCGTGCGCGCGGGTCTGGTGCGGCATTACGCGGCGCGCCACGGCATGTGGCAACTCGACCCCGATATCGCGTACCTCTCGGGAGACCACTTGCCGCCCGGAGTGCGCGGCTTCGAGGTGCTCGACGAGGTTCCGTTCAGCGAACGGCGGCTACGACAGGAGCTTTCGGCCCGCGACGTCGGCGCGGTCGAGATCCTCGTTCGCGGAGCCGACGTGGACCCCGATGGGCTGCGGCCACGGCTTCGCCTGCGCGGCGCCCAGCCGGCGTCGGTGGTCATCGCCCGCATCGGCGCCAAAGGTGCAAGCCGGACAACGGCATTCATTTGTCGTCCGTCTCGTTGAGCACCCACGTATTGTGAAGGTTGATGCGCCGGAGCCCGGACCGGCGCCGATTGCAAGGACGTCGACGATGCGCTTTCTCAGGTGGACCGCCTGCTTCGCGGTCGTCGCCGTCGCCGGCGTCATCGCCGCCGGACCGGAAGCGGCCGCCCAAACCGGTTGCGCCGACATCCAAGGGAACGTCGGGCCGGACCAGATCTGTCGGGTACACGTTCAGAATCCCACGTACACCATCGATCTGAGCTTCCCGAACGACTACCCGGACCAAGCGCCCATAGTGACGTACCTGAAGCAGACGCGCGACGGGTTCGTCAACGTCGCCGAGGACCCGGACGCCTACAACCTGCCCTACGAACTCGACGCCAAAGGTGCCGGCTACCGGTCGGGTCCGCCGACTGCCGGCACCCGCAGCGTGGTTTTCACTGTCTGGCAGAACGTCGGCGGAGTGCGTCCGCAGACCTTCTACCAAGCTTTCAACTGGGACGTCGCCAAGAACGCACCGATCACTTTCGGGACCTTGTTCAAGCCGGGCACCAAACCGATCGACGTGCTCTTCCCGGAGGTCGAGCGCTATCTGCAGCGACAGGGGATGACGTATCCGGTGTCGCCGGGCGCCGGGACCGATCCCGCGAACTACCAGAACTTCGCGATCGCCGATGATTCGCTGATCTTCTGCTTCAGCCAGGGTGGGCTTTTCCCGGAGTCCGCGGGCCCGGTTCAGGCCACGGTCCCGCGGGCCGCGGTGGCGCCGCTCCTCGCGCTCTAGGCGGGCGCGCCTCAGGCAGGCACGAAGCCGTACACCATGCCGTCACTGGTGGCGGTGACGACGCGGCGGTCGTGTCCGACGGAGACACCGACGGGCCATCCGGTGGCCTTCGGCAGCGGATAGTTGTTGAGCGTTCGGCCGTCGGCGGGATCGAACACCAGCAGAGCCTGACCGGCCTCAGGTCCGGTCCCGTCGCGCGCGACGGTGTAGGCGACGCCGGTACCGGATCGGCTCGATGTCGACAGCGGTTCCACGTCGTCGCGGGTCCACAGCACCTCGCCGGAGTCGCCGTTGTCGCGGATGCCGACCAGTTTCGCGCCGGGACCGCCGCCCGCCACGATCAACCCGTCAGGTGAAACCGACGGTGGGGTCTGGGCGAGGAAGTCGAGCCGGACCGACCACTTGACCTTCCCGTCGTCGGCGTTCAATGCCCACAACCGACTGTCGCGGCCGTTGACGTACACCGTCGAGCCGTCGGCGGAAGACACCGGGCCGGCGAGCGGTCCGCCGCCGACGCCGTCGCTCGTCCACTCCCGGGTGAGCAGCGGCGTCTGACCGGGCCGGTACCGCAACCCGACGAGTATCGGCTTGTCGGCGTTGGGCTCCCACAGCCCCAGCACGACGGTCCCGGAGCCGGCCGCGAACGCCGGCGCGGCGGCCACCGGGCAGTGGGCGCGCGCGGGGCGACAGTCGGCCAAACCGCGCTCGGAGTCCTTCGGGTCGACGCCGGCGACGAGGTCCAGCGGGCTGCCCACCACGGTGCCGCGGTGGGCATCGAACACCAGGACCTGACCCAGATGCGTCACGACGAGCAGGTGGCCCGGATCGAGGATGCGCGGCGTGGTCGGCATCCCGATGACCGGTTGACGCCAGCGGATCCACTGCGTCGGCGGAAACGACAGCATGGCGCCTGGCTGTCCGACGTAGAGGTTGTCGAACCCGTCGAACAGAGGACTGGAGGCCGGGCCTCCTGAAGCCGGACCCTGCACGATGCGGGTGCACCAGCGCTGCCGGGCCCTGTTGTCGGCCTCCCACACCATCAGCGAGCAGCCGCCCGGGGTCTGAGCGTTGACGGCCAGGTAGCCGCCGGAGCCCAGCGCGACCTCGGCGGCGAGGTTGCCCTTGACCGACCGCATCCAGTCCAAGCGCAGCGTGTCGGCGCCCGCGGTCGATCGGTAACTGCTGTTGCCGGCGTCCCCGTACTGGGCCGGCCAACCGTCGGCGGCCTTCGCCTCCACCCAGGAGTCGGTGTTTTGGCATCCTGCCAATGTGGCCGTGAGCAGCGCTGTTTGAAGAAGAACAGCCAGCACGGTCAGTCGCCGGAACACTCGATCCTTTCCCGTTCCTCGTCTTCGGTCCAGGTGAGGGTAACCGCTGCGGACCGGATCGCTCGCGTAGGCTTTCCGGCCATGACGACGATGTGGGGCGCGCCGTTGCACAAGCGCTGGCGAGGGTCGCGGTTGCGTGACCCGAGGCAGGCGAAGTTCCTCACGTTGGCGTCGCTGAAATGGGTGTTGGCCAACCGCGCTTACACACCGTGGTACCTCGTGCGCTACTGGCGGTTGTTGAAGTTCAAGCTGCGTAATCCCCACATCATCACGCGCGGCATGGTGTTCCTCGGCAAGGGCGTGGAGATCGAGGCGACACCGGAGTTGTCGACCATGGAGATCGGCCGCTGGGTCCACATCGGCGACAAGAACACGATCCGCTGTCACGAGGGGTCGCTGCGGTTCGGCGACAAGGTCGTACTGGGCCGCGACAATGTGATCAACACCTACCTCGACATCGAGTTGGGCGATTCGGTCCTGATGGCCGACTGGTGTTACATCTGCGATTTCGACCATCGGATGGACGACATCAACGTGCCGATCAAGGACCAGGGCATCGTCAAGGGGCCGGTGCGCATCGGGCCCGACACGTGGGTCGGCGTCAAGGTCACGGTGCTGCGCAACACGACGATCGGCCGCGGTTGCGTGCTGGGTTCGCACGCCGTCGTGCGCGGCGACGTACCCGACTATTCGATCGCGGTCGGGGCGCCGGCGAAGGTCGTCAAGAACCGCCAACTCGCGTGGGAGACGTCGGCCGCGCAGCGGGCGGAACTCGCCGCCGCACTCGCCGACATCGAACGCAAGAAGGCTTCTCGCTAGCAGTCATGTTGCGCGAGCGTGCGTGTTGGCACACGACACGCCGCGAGATTTCGGCGGTTTGCGCACGTTCGCGCCGAGTATTCGCAGACTAGCGGCCGGGCAGGGCGTGTTCGGCGATCGGGCGACGCCGGTGTGGTTCGCGCTCTCGCCGTTTGGCCGCCACGTACACCTGAGCGGTTTCGTCGGCGATCGTGTGCCATTCGAAATCGGAGGTGAGCCTCTCACGCGCAGCGACCGCGCGCTGCTGCGCGGCTTGCGGGTCATCGAGGACCGAGCGCACCGCCGCGGCGAGTGCCGCCACGTCCCGCGGTGGATACGTGACGCCGGTGCGGCCGTCGATCACCGCCTCGCCCAGCCCTCCGACGTCCGAGACGACCAGCGGGATGCCCGTCGCCGCGGCCTCCAGCGCGACGATGCCGAACGGCTCGTAGAGGCTGGGCAGCACGGCGGCGTCGGCGGCATGGAGCACGTCCACCAACGCGTCGTGACCGAGATGCCCGACGAACGATGTGGCCTTGAGTACCTTGTGCTTTCGCGCCTGCGCCACGAGCCAGTCGAGTTGCGTGCCCTCGCCGGCGATCGCCAGCGTGGTCCCGGGGTGAGTGCGCCGAATACGAGGCAATGCTGCGATCGCGTCGTGAATGCCCTTCTCGTACTCGAGCCGGCCGAGATACAGCAACTGCGCCGGTCCGGACCGAGGCCGACGCTCTGCGAAGGGCCATCGCGCACAGTCGATTCCGTTGCGGATGACGTGTGTCTCAGCCAGCCCGGGACCGAACAGCTCGACGATTTCGTCGCTCATCGATGTCGAACACGTGATCAGCGAGTCGGATTCGTGCGCCAACCAGGATTCGATCGCATGAACCTGCCGACTTATCCGGCCTGACACCCATCCGGAGTGTCTGCCTGCCTCGGTGGCGTGGATCGTGGAAACCAATGGCACGTCGAAGAATTCGGCCAGGGCGGTTGCGGGATGTGCGACGAGCCAGTCGTGGGCGTGAACGACGTCGGGCCGCCATGGATGGCCGCGCCGCGACTTGAGAGTCAGACCGGTCCGGATCATCGAATGACCCATCGCCAGCGTCCACGCCATCATGTCGCTGCCGAAGTCGAACTCGTGCGGATCCTGGGCTGCGGCGACGACGCGCACACCTTCGGCGATCTCGTCGGTCGACGGGTGAGTGCTGGGGTCGGTGCCGCTGGGTCGACGGCTCAGCACCACGACTTCGTGGCCGACGTCGGCCAGCGCGGTGGCCAGGTGATGGACGTGGCGGCCCAGTCCGCCGATGACCACCGGCGGGTACTCCCACGACACCATCAGGATCTTCACGGTCGCTCGCTGCCGCGCGAACGTGCGGAAAGTACTGTCAACGCGCGGCGTGTCGTGTGCAAACACGCACGCTCGCGCAAGAAGAAGAACAAGGAGGGGCTCACTTCGGGAGCCGTCGCGCGTCCAGGGCGCCGAACAGGCCGTCGGCGCGGTTCCAGCCGGCAGCGAGCCGCAGCGCCTGCTCGTCGCGGCCGGACGCGAGCGCGTCGACGATCTCACGGGTGGCGTGCGCGTGCAGGTGCGCGCGGTAGCGCGCATAGTCGGCAGCCGAATCCTTGCTGACCATGAACGGCCAGTCGCTCGACACGGTGAGCAGCGTCTCGCGCAGGATCTGGTCGGCGACGAAGTTGCGGGCCGCGGGCCCGTCGGTCTCGCCGAGTGCCTTGTCGACAGTGGTGAGCGCGGTGTCGACGACCTCACCGTTCAACTGCACCAGGTCGGCGACCTGCTCGCCCGCCCACACCTGCCAGTCCTTGCCGGAACCCCAAGAGCTGGGCGGCAATTCGACGGGTGAACCGACGAAACCGTCGGCCTTGGCGTCGGCCAGGGTGCCGACGCGCACCCCGGCTTCCGGAAGTGCGCGCAGCACGCGTTCCAGCCATGCGGGGCCCTCGTACCACCAATGGCCGAACAGCTCGGTGTCGAACGCGGCGATGACGTGTGCGGGCCTGCCGATGCGTTCGCTCTCGTCGTGCAGTCGCTTGCGGACCACTTCGACGAAGTCGGCGACATGGGAGTCGATCGCGCGGTCGGCGCGCTCGGGGTCGTAGGGCGCCTTCGCCTCGGAGGGCACGTTGCGGCCGGTGACCCGCGCCGGCTTCAGGCCGGTCGTGTGGTCGTAGGTGTGGAAGTCGCGGTAGCCGGCGTGCCCGGGGTAGCCGGATTTCGGCGACCACACCCGATAGCTCACCTGCAGGTCGCGGCCGAACGCCACGACGTCGGACGATCCGACCGGGCGGCCGAGCGCGGTATCACCGTGCAGCGACGGCCCGTCGACCATGAAGTGGCCGACTCCGGCTGCGGCGTAGTCGTTCTCCAAACCGGGCGCATAGGCGCATTCGGGTGCCCAGATTCCGACGGGTGTGTGCGCGAACCGCAGGCGGGCGTCGGCCAGCCCTTCGCGCAGGGCGAACTCCCGCAGGCGCGGGTTGAGCAGTGGCTGGAACGGATGCGACAGCGGGCCGCCGAGCAGTTCGATGGTCTCGGCGTCGATCAACTCGCGCAGCAACGGGCTGCCGCCGTGCGACCACAGCGCCTCGAAGTCGGCGATCGCCTGCTCGGCTTCGGCGTGCTCGCGAACACCGAACTGCCGCAACGGATCTCCGAGTGTGGTCGCCTCGAGCGCCCGCAGCTGCCAGTTGGCCAACCAGTGGTGCATGCCCGTCAGGGAGTACGGGTCGTCGAGCTGGGCCGTCACCACCGGCGTCATGCCGAGCGTGAGCTGGTGTCGGCGGCCCTCGGCCGCCAAGGTCCGCAGCACCCGCATGAGTGGCAGATACGCCGCCGACCACGACTGATAGAGCCATTCCTCGCCGACGGGCCAGCGGCCGTGGTGGGCGAGCCACGGGAGGTGCGTGTGCAGGACGAGCGTGAACAGCCCCGGAGCCGGAGGGCCGGCGACATTCAGCCCCGGAGCCGGAGGGCCGGCGACATTCAGCCCCGGAGCCGGAAGGCCGGCGACAGTCAGCCCCGGAGCCGGAGCGCCGGCGGAAGTCACGGCCGCACCGCTATCGCCACCAGGTCCAGGCTGTCGTCGATGTTGCGGTCGCGAGCGTCCACCAGTTCGAAGTCGTCGCTGCGCACCGACACCACGTCGGCGAGCAGGTCTTCGGGCCACGGCGCATCGGCCAGCGCGCGGGCGATCTGGGCGTCGATGATCGATCCGCCGTGCCGGGCATCGAGTTCGACGAGCCGCGGGCCATGAAAGACACCGAGCATCGCCTCGACCGAAAACCCGGCCGTCGTCAGCAAGTCGGTCAACTCGGCGGCGTCGAGCTCGCGGGTGTGGAAGGGGTTGATCGGCGTATCGCGACCGGGGGAGAAGGTGATCCGGTTCGGCGTCGACATCAGCAGGCTGCCGCCGGGCCGCAGCACGCGGAAGCACTCGGCGACGAATTGTCCCTGGTCCCATAGGTGTTCGATCACCTGGAAGTTGACGACGACGTCGACGGCACTGTCCGGCAGCGGAAGTTGAGCCAGGTTGCCGTGGCGCATGTCCACCCGGGGATAACGGGCGCGGACGTGGGCGACCGCCGACTCGTCGTAGTCGAGGCCGATCACGCGGTGAGCCACATCGGCGATCAGGTCGGCGCCGTAACCCTCGCCGCAGCCCGCCTCGAGCACGTCGCGCTGCGCGCAACGACGGGCCAGCCGCTCGTAGACGACCTCGTGGCGGCGGAACCAGTAGTTCTCCTCCGCCAGTCCCGGAACCGTGCGTTCCCCCGTCAGGGGCAGGTCCGGACCGTCGGTGACAAATGCGCTCATTGCAAGGCAGGCTAACGCGGATCGGGCCGAAGGCGAATGGTTGACCGCCTACGTGCTGCTAGAACGCGAACTTCGACCCGCTATTGTGTTCCTGCGAACCACCATAAGTTACCGACGAGTAACGTAGTGGTGAGTGCTCAAAGCGTGGATTGCGGGCCGGCCACCGGTCCCTTCGAGGAGGACGAACCAGACTCATGACGAACATCGTGGTCCTGATCAAACAGGTCCCAGACACCTGGTCGGAGCGCAAGCTGACCGACGGCGACTACACGCTCGATCGGGAGGCCGCCGATGCGGTGCTCGACGAGATCAACGAGCGCGCCGTCGAGGAGGCGCTGCTGATCAAGGAGCGGGAAGGCGGCGAGAGCACCGTGACCGTGCTCACGGCCGGCCCGGAACGCGCCACCGAGGCGATCCGCAAGGCGCTGTCGATGGGTGCGGACAAGGCTGTGCACCTCGTCGACGAGGGCATGCACGGCTCGGACATGATCCAGACCGGTTGGGCGCTGGCCCGCGCGCTCGGCACCATCGAGGGCACCGAGCTGGTCATCGCCGGCAACGAGGCCACTGACGGCACCGGCGGCGCGGTTCCCGCGATCATCGCCGAGTACCTGGGTCTGCCGCAGCTGACGCACCTGCGCAAGGTGACGGTCGAGGGTGACAAGGTCACCGGCGAGCGCGAGACCGACGACGGCGTGTTCACCGTCGAGGCGTCGCTGCCCGCGGTGGTCAGCGTCAACGAGAAGATCAACGAGCCGCGCTTCCCGTCCTTCAAGGGCATCATGGCCGCCAAGAAGAAGGAAGTCACCAAGCTCACGCTCGCCGAGATCGGCGTGGAGGCCGACGAGGTGGGCAAGGACAACGCCGGCTCGAAGGTGTTGTCGTCGACGCCGAAGCCGCCGAAGACCGCCGGCGAGAAGGTGACCGACGAAGGCGACGGCGGCACCAAGATCGCCGAGTACCTGGTCGCTCAAAAGATCATCTGAGACTCGAACAGACTGCCGAAGACAAGGACGAGAGAGAACTCATGGCTGAAGTACTCGTGCTCACCGAGCACGCCGAAGGTGCGCTGAAGAAGGTCACCTCGGAACTGATCACCGCCGCCCGCAAGCTGGGTGAACCCTCCGCTGTGGTGGTGGGCAAGCCCGGCACGGCCGAACCCCTCATCGAGGGACTCAAGGCGGCCGGCGCCGCCAAGATCTACGTCGCCGAGTCCGACGACGCGGAGAACTACCTCATCACCCCGTACGTCGACGTGCTGGCCTCGCTCGTGGAGTCGGCCTCGCCCGCGGGCGTGCTGCTGTCCTCCAACGCCGACGGCAAGGAGATCGCCGGACGGCTGGCGGCCCGCATCGGTGCCGGTGTGCTGACCGACGTCGTCGACGTGCAGGAGGGCGGCAAGGGCATCCACTCGATCTTCGGCGGCGCGTTCACCGTCGAGGCCGAGTCCACCGGTGAGCTGCCCGTCATTACGCTGCGCGCCGGTTCGGTCGACGCCGAACCCGCCGACGGCGCGGGCGAGGTCGTCAACGTCGAGGTTCCCGCCCAGGCCGAGAATGCGACGAAGATCACCAAGCGCGAACCCGCAGTGGCCGGCGACCGTCCGGAGCTCACCGAGGCCACCGTGGTCGTCTCGGGCGGGCGCGGTGTCGGCAGCGCCGAGAACTTCAGCGTCGTCGAGGATCTGGCGGACTCGCTCGGGGGCGCCGTCGGCGCATCGCGCGCGGCCGTCGACTCCGGCTACTACCCGGGCCAGTTCCAGGTGGGCCAGACCGGTAAGACGGTCTCGCCGCAGCTGTACATCGCGCTGGGTATCTCGGGCGCGATCCAGCACCGGGCCGGTATGCAGACGTCCAAGACGATCATCGCGGTGAACAAGGACGAAGAGGCGCCGATCTTCGAGATCGCCGACCTCGGCATCGTCGGTGACCTGTTCAAGGTCACGCCGCAGCTGACCGACGCGGTCAAGGCCCGCAAGGGCTGATCTCGCACGCGAAGCCCTCGGGACACGACCGTTCCGAGGGCTTTCGCGTTCCTGCGGAAAGCGCGGCCGGCGGTCAACTCGTCACCTGACGCTCACGGACACGTCATGCGCACGACGCCGTTCGGAGATGCGGCTGGGCGACCGTGCAGCCATGAGCACTGCATCTGTACTCATCGCTCCCGACGAGACCGACCGCCGTGCCGGATCGGCGCCGCGCTACTCCCTGCTGCTGTCGACGGATGCCACGCTCGTCGAGGCGGCCCAACGGCTGCGTCATCAGGTGTTCACCGCCGAGCCGGGCTACGCGCTCGCCGGCCGCGCCGACGGTCTGGATGCCGACCGGTTCGACGAGCACTGCGACCACTTGCTGGTGCGCGAGGACCGCACCGGTGAACTGGTCGGCTGCTACCGGATGCTGCCGCCGGCGGGCGCCATCGGCGCCGGTGGCCTCTACGCGGCAACGGAATTCGATGTGCGCGGGTTGGACTCGCTGCGGCCGTCGTTGGTCGAGATGGGCCGGGCGGTGGTTCGCGCCGATCACCGCAACGGCGGGGTGGTGCTGCTCATGTGGGCGGGGATCCTGGCCTACCTAGACCGGTGCGGATACGACTACGTCACGGGCTGCGTCTCGGTGCCGACGCACGGGTGCTCTGACGAGGTGCCCGGCGCACAGATCCGCGGGGTGCGCGACGTGGTCCGTCACCGGCACGCCGCCCCGGCGCGATACACGGTCCATCCCCACAATCCCGTGCGGCTCGGCGGCAGGGATCTCGACGACATCGACCCGCCGGCGCGCATCACGGTCCCGCCGCTGATGCGGGGATATCTGCGGCTCGGCGCGCAGGTCTGCGGCGAGCCTGCGCACGATCCCGCCTTCGGGGTGGCCGACTTCCCGGCGCTGCTGGACAAACGGCGTGCCGACATCCGGTATCTGCGGAAGCTGAGGTCGATGGCCGACGTTGCCGGGGCGATCGCGTCGTGAGCGTCCCGAGAAGCTGGGTGCCGCAGGCCGCATGCGACTCGAGCTGTGTCAGCCAAGTTTCCGCCCGAAGCCGTCGGCCGCTCGTCATCTGCCGGGCCGTGCTGCGCGCCACCTCCGCGGTGACACTGCTGGCGTTGGCGCCGCTGCTCGCGATCCCCGCGCCGGGGCGGTCTCGCCTGCAACGCGGCTACTGCCGGATGCTGTTGTGGGCGCTGGGCGTGCGCACGACGGTCACGGGCGGGCCCGTTCGCAATCTGAGTGGCGTGCTGGTGGTCAGCGGTCACGTGTCCTGGACCGACATCTTCGTCATCGGCTCGGTGCTGCCTGGCCGGTTCGTCGCGAAAGCGGAACTCGTGAGCTGGCCCGGCCTCGGGCTGCTGGCGCGACTGCTGAAGGTGATACCGATCGAGCGAGGCAATCTGCGGCGGCTGCCCGAGGTGGTGGACTCCGTCGCGAACGGGCTGCGCGCCGGCCAGACCGTCGTCGCCTTCCCCGAGGGCACCACGTACTGCGGGTTGGCGTACGGCAGCTTCCGCCCGGCGATGTTCCAGGCCGCGGTGGACGCGGGAAGGCCGGTGCAGCCGCTGCGGTTGAGCTATCACCACACCGACGGACGGCCGTCGACGGTGGCGGCGTACGTGGGTGACGACACGCTGCTCGCGTCGATCCGGCGGCTCATCACCGAGAAGCGGACCACGGCGCGAGTGCACGTCGAGTCGCTGCAGTTGCCGGGGACCGACCGTCGCGAGCTGGCAGCCCGCTGCGAGACAGTGGTACGCGGTGACCTCACCCGGCGCCCCGTCGGGCACGTCGTCGCGGCCTGAGCGGCGCGGGGGCTCACGGGCTCGGCCGCTATTCTTGACTGGTTATGACCTCGTCGAAGCCGGTCTACCTCGATCACGCCGCCACCACGCCGATGCACCCCGCTGCGGTCGAGGCGATGACGGCCGCGCTGACGACGGTCGGCAACGCCTCGTCGCTGCACGGCGCGGGTCGCGCTGCGCGCCGGCGGATGGAAGAGTCGCGCGAGACGCTGGGCAAGCTGTTCGGCGCGCGCCCCTCAGAGGTGATCTTCACCGCAGGCGGCACCGAGAGCGACAACCTGGCGGTCAAGGGCATCTACTGGGCGCGCAGAGACGCCGAACCGCGTCGCCGCCGCATCGTGACCACGCCGATCGAACACCACGCTGTGCTCGACTCCGTCGAATGGCTGGTCGAGCACGAAGGTGCCCAAGTGACCTGGCTTCCCGTCGAGAGGGACGGCTCGGTGACGCCCGCGGCCCTACGCCAGGCGCTGCAGGATCACGACGACGTGGCACTGGTGTCGGTGATGTGGGCCAACAACGAGGTCGGCACAATCATGCCGATCAGCGAATTAGCCGCTGTCGCAGCGCAATTCGCGGTGCCGATGCACAGCGACGCTGTCCAGGCCGCCGGGCACGTTCCGGTCGATTTCACTGCGAGCGGGCTCTCGGCGATGAGCATCGCCGCGCACAAGTTCGGCGGCCCGACGGGGATCGGAGCCTTGTTCCTACGGCGGGACACTGCCTGTGTGCCGCTGCTGCACGGCGGCGGCCAGGAGCGCGACGTGCGGTCCGGGACCCCGTATGTGGCCGGCGCCGTCGCGATGGCCGTGGCCGCGAAAGTCGCGGTCGAAGGGCTGGAGTCCAACAGCGCCCGGGTGTCGGCGCTGCGCGACCGCTTGATCGAAGGTGTGCTGACGGGCATCGACGACGTCGACCTCAACGGGGCGGTGGGAAGTGCTCGACTTCCAGGCAACTCCCACTTCACTTTTCGGGGCTGCGAAGGTGACTCGCTGCTGATGTTGCTGGACGCCAAGGGCATCGAGTGCTCGACCGGCTCGGCGTGTACCGCAGGCGTCGCGCAGCCTTCGCACGTGTTGATGGCCATGGGCGCCGACCCCGCCAGCGCGCGCGGTTCGCTGCGGCTTTCGCTCGGCCACACGACCACCGAAAGTGACGTGGATGCGGCCCTGGAGGTGCTGCCCGCCGCGGTCCAAAGGGCGCGCCAGGCGGCACTGGCGAGTTCGGGAGCTGTGGAGTTCCGATGACGATGCGGGTTCTCGTGGCCATGAGCGGCGGGGTCGACTCGTCGGTCGCCGCCGCCCGGATGGTCGACGCCGGCTACGACGTGGTCGGCGTGCATCTCGCGTTGTCGGCGACGCCGGGCGCGCTGCGCACCGGGTCACGCGGGTGCTGCTCCAAGGAGGACGCGGGGGATGCCCGCCGCGTTGCCGACGTGCTCGGCATTCCGTTCTACGTGTGGGACTTCGCCAACCGGTTCAAAGAAGACGTGATCGACGACTTCGTCTCGTCCTACGCGCGCGGCGAGACCCCGAACCCCTGCGTGCGCTGCAACGAGCGGATCAAGTTCTCCGCGTTGGCCGCCCGAGCGCTGGCGTTGGGCTTCGACGCCGTGGCCACCGGACACTATGCGCGGTTGTCCGACGGCCGGCTGCGGCGCGCCGTCGATGTCGACAAGGACCAGTCCTACGTGTTGGCCGTGCTGACCGCGAAACAGTTGCGCCACGCGGTATTCCCGGTCGGGGACACCCCGAAGCCGCAGATTCGTGCAGAGGCGATGCGCCGTGGGCTCGCGGTCGCCGAGAAGCCCGACAGCCACGACATCTGCTTCATCCCCTCGGGCGACACACGCGCGTTCCTCGGCACACGGATCGGAGTCCGGCGCGGAGCCGTCGTCGACGCCGCGGGCACGGTGCTGGCCGAGCACGACGGCGTACACGGGTTCACGGTCGGTCAGCGCAAAGGCCTCGGCATCGGCGGCCCCGGTCCGGACGGACAGCCGCGGTACGTGACGGAAATCGATCCGCACACCGCGACCGTGCGCGTCGGTAATGCCACCGACCTGGACGTGTGGATGCTGGCCGGTGAGCGGCCGGTCTTCACCTCCGGTGCGCCGATTTTGGGTCCGGTCGAATGCCAGGTGCAGGTGCGCGCACACGGCGGTGTCGGCGACGGCGTGGCCGAGCTGCGCGACGGCAGACTGGTCGTCGAGCTGCGTGCGCCGCTGCGCGGGGTGGCGCCGGGCCAGACGATGGTGCTCTACCGGCCGGACCCCGCCGGTGACGAGGTGTTGGCCAGCGCGACCATCAGCCGGTGACTACCCCGGTACGTTCGCCAGAATGTTGGTGATCACGATCTCGGGTACCGAGTCGGGGAACCGGCACGCGGTCACCTCCACGAGCACGACCGACTTGACGCGGTAGTCGCGGCCGCAGGCGCTCAGTGGCCGCGTCTGCAGGGTGTCCGCGCTCACCGTCCACTCGCCGACGAACATCGGCCCCAAAGGCGTTGTGCTGCAATCGTTCACGGAACCGACGAGCGCGTCGAAGGCGTGGCGCGCCGTCGCGGCGTCGCGATACGCGGCGGCGCCCTGGGAGATCAGCCCGCCGCCGGGCGGGTTCTGGAACGTCGTCTTGTGGAACTCTTCGAGGTCGGGTCCGAACGTCTGCGTCTCGGCGAAGATCCATTGGCATTGCCGCGGAGTGGTGTCGACGAGCGGCTCGATGTCGACGGGGATCTTGCCGTCCATGGTGGGAATGATCGTGAGATCGTCTCCCGCGCCGGTGATTGCGCGCATCTGCGACTGGTCGAGCATGATCTTCTCGACATCGACCGGCGACAACGAGTCGTCGTCGATGCCCGGCGCGGCTCGCAGCGCCTGACCGTCGACGGTATGACTACACCCCGCAGCGAGCGCTGCCACCGCACACCACAACACGATCGCCTTCGGCGCTGCGGGCATGGCGCGTTCCTTCCAACCCTTCTCCGAGCGAGACTAGCCCTATCGAATACTGTCAAACGAGTGAGTGCTTTCGCCGCCGCCACCGGCATCGGGTCCTGGCCGGGGACGTCGGCGCGGCAGGCCGCCGAGGTCGTCATCGGTGAACTGCATACTCTGCCGCACCTCGTCGAGTTGCCGGCCCGCGGCGTCGGCGCCGACATCATCGGCCGGTCCGGGGCGCTGCTCGTCGACATCGGCATCGACACCGTGCCGCGCGGTTACCGCATCGCGTCGGGCCGCACAGCGGTCGCGAGGCGCGCGGTCAGCCTGCTCGACGAGGACCTCGACGCGCTCGAGGAAGCGTGGGAGAAGGCGGGTCTGCGCGGTGCGGGCCGCACCGTGAAGGTCCAGGCGCCGGGCCCGATCACGCTGGCGGCGCAGTTGGAACTCGCCAACGGCCACCGCGCGCTCACCGATCCCGGCGCGGTGCGCGACCTGACTGCCTCGCTCGCCGAGGGGATGGCGGTACACCGGGCCGAAGTCAGCCGCAGACTGGACGCGGCGGTGGCGGTGCAATTCGACGAGCCGCTGTTGCCCGCCGCGCTCGCGGGCCGACTGACGGGGGTCACCAGCCTGACACCGGTACACGCGGTCGACGAGCCGGTCGCGATCGGCTTGCTCGACGAGTGCGTGGCGGCCGTGGGCGCCCCCGTCGTCGTGCACAGCTGCGCTTCGGACTTGCCGTGGAAAGGCCTGCAGCGCAGTCAGATCGACGCCGTCTCGGTCGACATCTCCACTCTTGTCGCCGAAGATCTCGACGGGATCGGTGAGTTCGTCGATTCGGGCCGCACCGCCTTGCTCGGCGTGGTGCCTTCGGGCGCTCCCGATACCCGGCCGTCGGTCGAGGAGATCGCCAAGGCGGCGGTTTCGGTGACCGACCGCCTGGGCTTCGCCCGATCCGTGCTCAGCGAGCGCATCGGGGTGACGCCGGCGTGCGGGCTGTCCGGTGCGACCGCCGAATGGGCGCGCGCCGCGATCGCGTTGACGCAGAAGACGGCGGATGCCTTCGCCGAGGACCCCGACGCGATCTAGTGTCGGGGGTCGCCTCGTCAGTTGGCGCGCAGTTTTGCGCACCCGCGCATGTCCGGTCATCCGGCGTGCAAGAATGCAGCGCGGGCGATGTCGTTCGCCTTTGCCAATGGAAGGAATGTGCCCGTCGTGAACCCGCGCCTCGCCGCAGGTGTCGGGGTGGTGTCCGCCTTTCTCCTGATGAGCGGGGCCGGCGTCACCACTGTCGCGTACGCGCACCCGGGTGACTCGCGCGGATCGGACAAGGGCAACAGCTCCGATCGCGGCGGCAGTCACGGCCGAGCGTCGAACAAAGCCAACCACGACAACGGTCGTCGTGGTGAGCACAGGGGAAACCGCGGCGGCGCGAAGGCGAACATCGACAGCACCCCGTCCCGCGTCGGGTCAGGCCGCGAAACGTCGGACGTCGTCGACGACTCGGACACGGTGAGAAGATCGGCTTCGGCGGTGGCATCGGCCAACCGCCCCTCGCTCGCCGACGGTCCCGCGCTGGACAGCGAACCGGTCACCGACAGCGGGCCGATCGTCACTGTGCCGAGCAGCGCTCCCACGACGGATTTCCCCGCCGCCTCCGGAGGCACGGATGCGCCGACGCCCGAATTTGCCCCTCCCAAGGCGACGTTCGGCAACGGTCGCGCGCCCATCGCTCAGGCCGGTCAACCGGAACTGCCTCCGCCGGCTCGGCCGCTCGAATCCGCTGAAGCACCGCCACCACCACCGCCAGCGCCCGTCATCCCGACGCCGCGGACTCCCACGTGGGTCGAGCGTGTGCTCGCGCCGCCGGTCACCGCGAGGCAGTTCGTCGTCGCGCCGGGCGCCCAGTCGACCGACCCGATGTGGGGCATCGCCGGGTTGTTGCTCATACCGGCGGCAGGCGCGGTGCTCGGCTACCGCCAGGCGCGCGCGGCCCGGGCCGCCGAGCGGATGCGCCAGCGCTGATCAGCCGCGAAGATCTTTGCGAAGTATCTTGCCGGAGGCGGATTTCGGCACCGCATCGATGAACGCCACCTGGCGGACCTTCTTGTAGGGCGCCACCTGTCCGGCGACGAAGTCGATCACCTGGTCTTCGGTCAGATCCGCGCCGGATCGCTTGACCACGAACGCCTTTGGGATCTCCTCGCCCCCGGGGTCGTTGACCCCGATGACGGCGGCGTCGGCGATGTCGGGATGGCTCAGCAGCACGGCTTCCAGTTCGGCGGGCGGCACCTGGTACCCCTTGTACTTGATCAGCTCCTTGAGCCGGTCGACGATGTACACGCAGCCGTTCGCGTCGACCTGGGCGAGGTCGCCGGTGTGGAGCCAACCGCTGTCGTCGATCGTCTCCTTGGTGGCCTCGTCGTTGCCGAGATATCCGGCCATGACGTTCGGGCCTTTGAACCACAGTTCGCCCGTCGCACTGAGACCCTGCGTGGGCGGGTCGATTTCGTCACCTGTTTCCTGGTCGACGATCTTCGAGGCGGCGTTGGAGACCGTCCAGCCCACCGAGCTCAGCGGCGCCACCATCTTCATCTCGCGCTGACCGCCGTCGAAGGGGGTGATGTGGCTGACCGGGCTGAGCTCGCTCATGCCGTACCCCTGGACCACGCGGCAGTCGAGCCGTTTCGCAACCGCGTGGCCGAGGTCGGCGTCCAGCGGGGCCGCACCCGACATCACCGTGTTCAGCGACGACAGGTCGTAGTCGTCGATCAGCGGGTGCTTGGCCAGTGCCACGGCGACCGGAGGCGCGATGAAAGCGATTGTGCACCTGTGGTTCTGGATGTTGGCCAGAAAATCACCGAGGTCGAAGCTGCCCATGATGACCAGCCGGGCGCGCGCGTGCACCGCGGCGTTGAGCAACACCGTCATCCCGTAGATGTGGAAGAACGGCAGAACGGCCAGAACGGTGTCGCCGGGAGTCATCCCGTGCAACGGCCGGATCTGCGCGACGTTGGCGACCAGGTTGCGGTGAGTCAGCATGACGCCCTTGGGGTTTCCAGTCGTCCCCGAGCTGTACGGCAGCGCCGCCAGGTGGGTGGACGGTGCGAAGCTCACCCGCGGCGGCGGATGCCCGGGCCCCATCAGGTCCTCGGCGTTGGGATGGCCGTCGGCGTCCAGCCCGTCGCCGTCGAGGACGACGAGCCCGTCGTCGCCGATTCCGGCGGCCGCGGCCGCTTCCTCGGCCGGTGCCAGCAGAGCCGACACCGTCACCAGCATCCTGGCGTTCGAGTCGGTCAGCTGCTTGGCGATGTCTTTGGGAGTGAACAACGCGTTGATGGTGGTGGCTGTCGCGCCCGCCCGCAGGATGCCGTGGAAGGCGACGGCGAATCCCGAGCTGTTCGGCGAGAGCAGACCGACGACGTCGCCGACGCCGATCCCACGACCGGCGAGCGCACCGGCGAATGCGTCTATGCGCGCGACCATTTCGCGGTAGGTGGTCTCGCGGCCGGACTTCGCGTCGACGAGCGCGACGCGATCGAGATCGGCTTCAGCGATGCCGCCGAACAGGTAGTCGTAGACGCTGCTGGACGGGATGTCGACTTCGGGGAACGGGCTCGCGAAGCTCATGGCGCCTCCGATCGGATCATGGACTGTCGGTTCTCGGGTCAAGCATCGTCGAGCTGCTTGACGAGTTTCTTGGGGGCGGTCAACCGGAACGAGGCGTCGATCAGCTCGCGTACCTCGGTCCAGTCGATGTCGCGGGTGGCCGTCAGATCCAGGCCCAGCCAACCCGACGGTCCGAGGTAGGCGGGGCAGAAGAACCGGCCGTCCTGCTGCAGAGCCTGGCGGTCGCTGTCGTCGACCTTCACCAGTACCGACTGCGGGTACTGGACGTACTCGCCCTTGGCTTCGGGTTTCACGCTGCCGCCGTACATGGCGAACATCTTCGCGACGAAGAACGCCGGCCTGCCGTGCGAAACCTTCTCGTAGGCGTCGGGAAACGACAGCGCCACCTTGCGAACCCGGGCCAGCACCGGGTCGTCGTCGCGGAACATGATCGGGTGCGGCATGCGCCCAGGGTAATGGTGCCGACCTGTCGGGCCGCTCCGTTAGCCTGCGAGAGTGAGTCCCGAGGATCCCCAGGCAACGTTGGCCGCCCAGGCCGACGAAGGCCCCGACGCTGACCTGCGTCGCCGCTGGCAGGAGCTCGCCGACGAGGTCCGCGAGCACCAGTTCCGCTACTACGTGCGTGACTCGCCGATCATCACCGACGCCGAGTTCGACAAGCTGCTGCGCGAGCTGCAGGCCCTCGAGGACGAGCACCCCGAGTTGCGCACGCCGGACTCGCCCACCCAGCTGGTCGGAGGCGCCGGCTTCGCCACCGACTTCACCCCCGCCGAGCACCTCGAGCGCATGCTGAGCCTGGACAACGTGTTCACGCCCGAAGAGCTCGCGGCGTGGGCTGGGCGGATCAGGGGCGAGATCGGGGAGGACGCGCAGTACCTGTGCGAACTGAAGATCGACGGGGTGGCCCTGGCCCTGGTGTACCGCGACGGCCGGCTGGAGCGTGCCGCCACCAGAGGCGACGGCCGCACGGGTGAAGACGTCACGCTCAATGCGCGCACCATCGACGATGTCCCCGAAAAGCTCACGGCCAGCAAGGAATTCCCGATCCCGAAGACTCTCGAGGTACGCGGCGAGGTGTTCTTCCGGGTGGCCGACTTCGAAGACCTCAATGCCGGGCTCGTCGCGGAAGGCAAGCCGCCGTTCGCCAATCCGCGCAACAGCGCGGCCGGTTCACTGCGCCAGAAGAACCCGGCCGTCACCGCCCGTCGCAAGCTGCGGATGATCTGTCATGGGCTGGGTCGGGCCGAGGGCTTTCGGCCCAAGACCCTGCACGACGCCTATCGGGCACTGAAGGCCTGGGGACTGCCGGTGTCCGAGCACACCGCACAGGTAAAAGGGATGGCCGCAGTCGCCGAGCGCATCGCCTACTGGGGCGAGCACCGCCACGACGTCGAGCACGAAATCGACGGTGTGGTGGTCAAAGTCGATGACGTCGCGTTGCAGCGCCGCCTCGGATCCACATCGCGGGCCCCGCGATGGGCGATCGCCTACAAGTATCCGCCCGAGGAGGCGCAGACCAAGCTGCTCGACATCAAAGTCAATGTCGGCAGGACCGGCCGGGTCACCCCGTTCGCGTGGATGGAACCGGTCAAGGTGGCCGGTTCGACGGTCAGCCAGGCCACGCTGCACAACGCGTCGGAGGTCAAGCGCAAAGGTGTGCTGATCGGCGACACGGTGGTGATCCGCAAGGCCGGAGACGTGATACCCGAGGTGCTCGGTCCAGTCGTGGACCTGCGCGACGGGTCCGAACGCGAGTTCGTGATGCCGACGCACTGCCCCGAGTGCGGGACCGAACTCGCGCCGGCCAAGGAGGGTGATGCCGACATCCGCTGTCCGAACACCCGGTCGTGTCCAGCGCAGTTGCGGGAACGCGTTTTTCACGTCGCGGGCCGCGGCGCCTTCGACATCGAGGGGCTGGGTTACGAGGCGGCGACTGCTCTGCTCGCGGCCGGCGTCATCGCCGACGAGGGTGACCTGTTCACGCTCGGCAGCGCGGATCTGTTGCGCACCGAGCTGTTCCGGACCAAAGACGGCAATCTGTCGGCCAACGGCAAGCGGCTGCTGGTGAACCTGCACGAGGCCAAGGCCAAGCCGTTGTGGCGGGTGCTCGTCGCGCTGTCGATCCGCCACGTCGGACCGACGGCGGCGCGCGCGCTGGCCACCGAGTACGGCAGCCTGGACGCGATCATGGCGGCCTCGGAGGACGAGTTGTCGGTCGTCGAGGGTGTGGGCCCGACGATCGCGGCAGCGGTGACGGAGTGGTTCACCGTCGACTGGCACCGCGCGATCGTGGACAAGTGGCGCGCCGCCGGAGTGCGGATGGCCGACGAACGCGACGCCAGCATCGAGCGCACCCTGGAGGGCCTGTCGATCGTCGTCACCGGATCGCTGGCCGGGTTTTCGCGTGACGACGCGAAAGAGGCGATCGTCGCGCGCGGTGGGAAGGCGGCCGGTTCGGTGTCGAAGAAGACCGCGTTCGTGGTCGCCGGGGACTCGCCCGGTTCGAAGTACGACAAGGCCGTCGAGTTGGGCGTGCCGATCCTCGACGAGGCCGGGTTCACGCGACTGCTGGAGAACGGACCCGACGGCGCCTAGCTGCGCCCAAACCGACGCTTTGGCGGATTTGTGGCGAGCGAGACCGCCAGTTCGTCGATCTCGGCCGGGTGCGGCCCATCGTCGGCCCGACGCTGCGTTTGTCCGTCCCGACCACCGGGCACCCGACTGGTCGAGGCGACAAGGAGTTGAGATGGCGATCTGCGATACCTGCGGCAACGACTACGACAAGGCGTTCACCGTGACATGGCCCGACGGCCGCAGTGCGACGTTCGACAGCGTCGAGTGCGCGGCCGGGCAACTGGCCCCGGAATGCGCCCACTGCGGTTGCCGGATTCTCGGCCACGGCATCGAGACCGAGGAAGCGATGTTCTGTTGCGCGCACTGCGCGCGCAAGGACTCCAACGCCGACGTCAACGACCGGTGGCCGGTGCCCGCGGGCGGCTGACGCTCGACAGCGCGGACTCAGCGCACGATCGTGGCGACGATGCCTGCCAGGTAGCCCAGTCGGGCGACTTCCGACGGCCGGAACAGCGGGCCGCCCGGGCGCCCGAGGACAACCGCCGTGCGCGGGTCGCCGAGCGGAGCGGCGGCCAAGGTGGTGGCCATGTCGCGCCACAACTGCGGCACCCAGTCGGCGTCGCCGTCGAGGGCGCGGGCACGCTCGAGCGGCAGCCATGGCGTCTGGGCCGCCTGCGTCTCGGGCGCGGCCTGGCTGCCGACGATGCGCTCGGGCCCCGCATCGGTGAGCCGGATGACAGTGGTCCACCCGACGCGCAACACCCGCGGTGCCTCGTCGGCGAGGACCTGGAGTTTGTGTTTGCGTTCCGCGGCGGCGATGTGGTCGATGAGCTCGAGTTCGCGGTGCGCCTCGAGCAGCCCGGTGTGCGGCCGGATGGAGTCGACGTAGACGCCTCTGATCTGCTCGGCGGCGGTGATCAGCATGTCCGGCATCGCGCCGGCGGGCAACTCCACGACGAGGTCATCGACGGCGTTGCCCGACCACCGCTCCACCACGTCGAGCGACAGGATGTCGGCGCCCACCGACCCGAGCGCGACGGCCAGCGAGCCGAGGCTGCCCGGTCGGTCTTCCAGCTGGACCCGCAGCAGGTATGAAGGCACGCGCACACTGTTCCACAACGGGCGGTGCCGGGCATTCCGGCGTGGCTGCGGTGACTAGGCTTTCGTGTCGTGTCGCAGATCTCCCGAGACGAGGTGGCCCACCTGGCCCGTCTCGCTCGCCTCGCCCTGACCGAAGACGAGCTCGACAGCTATGCCGGGCAGTTGGACGCCATCATCGGCTACGTCAGCCAGATCCAGTCCGTCGACGTCACGGGCGTCGCACCGACCGGAAACCCGCTGACCGACGTCAACATCTTTCGGCCCGACGCCGTCGAGCCGTCGCTGACGCAGGACGAAGCGCTGGAGGAGGCGCCCAAGTCGGCTGAGGGCCGCTTCGCGGTCCCGCGCATCCTCGGGGCAGAGGCATGAGCAGCGACCTGATCCGGATGGACGCGGCCGCGCTCGGACACCAGATCGCGGCCAAGGAGCTGTCGTCGACCGAGGTCACCCGGGCCTTCCTCGACCAGATCGCGGCGACCGACGAGCGCTACCACGCCTTCCTGCACGTCGCCGGCGACCGCGCACTGGAGGCCGCCGCACGCGTCGATGCCGCGGTCGCCGCGGGAGAAGACCTGCCCTCCCCGCTGGCCGGGGTCCCGGTGGCGCTCAAGGACGTGTTCACCACGACCGACATGCCGACGACGTGCGGCTCGAAGATCCTCGAGGGTTGGACCGCGCCGTACGACGCCACCGTCACCGTGCGGTTGCGTGCGGCAGGCCTGCCGATCCTCGGCAAGACGAACCTCGACGAGTTCGCAATGGGCTCGTCCACCGAGAACTCCGCATACGGCCCGACGCGCAACCCGTGGGACGTCGAACGCGTCCCCGGCGGCTCTGGGGGCGGCAGCGCGGCGGCGCTGGCGGCGCTGCAGGCGCCGCTGGCCATCGGCACCGACACCGGCGGTTCGATCCGCACCCCGGCCGCGCTGACCGCGACGGTCGGGGTGAAGCCCACCTACGGCACGGTGTCGCGTTATGGGCTGGTGGCCTGTGCGTCGTCCCTCGACCAGGGCGGACCGTGCGCCCGCACCGTCCTCGACACCGCGCTGCTGCACCAGGTCATGGCCGGCCACGACGCGAAGGACTCCACGTCGGTCGACGCCGCGGTGCCCGATGTCGTCGGCGCGGCCAAGGCCGGCGCGGCCGGTGACTTGAAGGGCGTGCGCGTCGGCGTGGTGCGCCAGTTCGACGGAGAGGGCTATCAGCCCGGCGTGCTCGAGTCGTTCCATGCCGCCGTCGAACAGCTCACCGCGCTGGGCGCCGAGGTCAGCGAGGTGGACTGCCCGCACTTCGACTACGCGCTGTCGGCCTACTACCTGATCCTGCCGTCGGAGGTGTCGAGCAACCTCGCGCGGTTCGATGCCATGCGTTACGGGCTGCGCGTCGGCGATGACGGCACGCACAGCGCCGAAGAGGTCATGGCGATGACGCGGGCAGCCGGATTCGGCCCAGAAGTCAAGCGCCGCATCATGATCGGCACCTACGCGTTGTCGGCGGGCTACTACGACGCGTACTACAACCAGGCGCAGAAGGTCCGCACGCTGATCGCGCGTGACCTCGACGAGGCGTATGAGAAGGTCGACGTGCTGGTTTCGCCGTCGACGCCGTCGACCGCATTCCTGTTGGGGGAGAAGGTCGACGACCCGCTGGCGATGTACCGGTTCGATCTGTGCACGCTGCCGCTGAACATGGCCGGGCACTGCGGCATGTCGGTGCCGTCGGGATTGTCACCTGACGACAACCTGCCGGCCGGCCTGCAGATCATGGCCCCCGCACTCGCCGACGACCGCCTGTATCGCGTCGGTGCGGCGTACGAGGCGGCGCGCGGGCCGCTGCCGACGGCGCTGTAGATCTTCGTCGATCACCCGGGTTGTCATACGCAAACGCCGAGTAGGGGCGCGAACAGCCGTGCGCTCGGGGAGTATGTAGGCATGCGTATCGGAGTGCTGACCGGCGGCGGCGACTGTCCGGGATTGAACGCGGTGATCCGGGCGGTGGTGCGCACCTGCGACGTGCGCTACGGCTCGTCGGTCGTCGGGTTCCAGGACGGTTGGCGTGGGCTGCTGGAGAACCGGCGCATCCAGTTGAAGAACGACGACCGCAATGACCGCCTGCTGGCCAAGGGCGGCACCATGCTCGGCACCGCGCGCGTTCATCCGGAGAAGCTGCGCGCGGGGCTGGACCAGATCAAGCAGACGCTCGACGACAACGGCATCGACGTGCTGATCCCCATCGGCGGCGAGGGCACGCTCACCGCGGCGCACTGGCTCTCGGAGGAGAACGTGCCGGTGGTCGGTGTGCCCAAGACCATCGACAACGACATCGACTGCACCGATGTGACGTTCGGCCATGACACCGCGCTGGGCGTGGCGAGCGAGGCCATCGACCGGTTGCACAGCACGGCCGAGTCGCATCAGCGGGTGATGCTCGTCGAGGTGATGGGCCGCCACGCCGGATGGATCGCGCTGAACGCCGGCCTCGCCTCCGGCGCGCACATGACGCTGATCCCCGAGCAGCCGTTCGACGTCGAAGAGGTGTGCCGACTGATCAAACAGCGCTTCGTGCGCGGCGATTCGCACTTCATCTGCGTGGTGGCCGAAGGCGCCAAGCCCGCGGAAGGGTCGATGCAGTTGCGGCAAGGCGGCATCGACGAGTTCGGCCACGAACGGTTCACCGGCGTCGCGCAGCAGCTCGCGCTCGAGGTGGAGAAGCGGATCAACAAGGAGGTGCGGGTGACCGTGCTCGGCCACGTGCAGCGCGGCGGCACCCCGACGCCTTTCGACCGCGTGCTGGCCACCCGCTTCGGCGTCAACGCCGCCGATGCCGCGCACGCGGGGGAGTACGGGATGATGGTGTCGCTGCGCGGCCAGGACATCGGGCGGGTCTCGTTGGCAGACGCGACCCGGCAGTTGAAGCTCGTGCCGCAGAGCCGCTACGACGACGCCGCGGAGTTCTTCGGCTGAGGGCGCTTACTAAACTCGCTCCCATGACTGCTGCGACCGCCGAATTGATGGACTACGACGACGTCGTCGTGCGCTACGAGCCCGTGCTCGGCCTGGAGGTCCACGTCGAGTTGTCCACCGCCACCAAGATGTTCTGCGGCTGCGCCAACAAGTTCGGCGCCGAACCCAACACCCAGGTGTGTCCGGTCTGTCTGGGTCTGCCCGGGTCGCTGCCGGTGCTCAACGAGAAGGCCGTCGAGTCGGCGATCCGGATCGGGCTCGCGCTGAACTGCGAGATCGTGCCGTGGTGCCGGTTCGCCCGGAAGAACTACTTCTATCCGGACATGCCGAAGAACTACCAGATCTCGCAGTACGACGAGCCGATCGCGATCAACGGTCATCTCGACGTGCCGCTCGACGACGGCTCCACCTGGCGGGTCGAGATCGAGCGTGCGCACATGGAAGAGGACACCGGCAAGCTGACGCATCTCGGCAGCCAGACCGGCCGCATCGAGGGCGCCACGACGTCGCTGATCGATTACAACCGCTCCGGTGTGCCGCTGATCGAGATCGTCACCAAGCCCATCGAGGGCACCGGTGACCGCGCGCCGGAGATCGCCCGCGCCTACGTCACCGCTCTGCGAGACCTGTTGCGCGGCTTGGGCGTATCCGATGTGCGGATGGACCAGGGGTCGATGCGCTGCGATTCGAACGTCTCGCTCAAGCCGATCGGGCAGGCCGAGTTCGGTATCCGCACCGAGACGAAGAACGTCAACTCGCTCAAGAGTGTCGAGGTCGCCGTCCGCTACGAGATGCGCCGCCAGGCAGCGGTTCTCGACGCAGGGGGTCGAGTCACTCAGGAGACCAGACACTTTCACGAGGACGGCTACACCTCGCCGGGGCGCAGCAAGGAAACCGCCGAGGATTACCGCTATTTCCCCGAACCCGACCTCGAACCGGTGGCTCCTGACGCCGAGTGGGTCGAGCGTCTGCGTCAGACGATCCCCGAGCTTCCGTGGTTGCTGCGCAACCGAATCCAGCAAGACTGGGGCATCTCCGACGAGGTGATGCGCGACCTCGTGAACATCGGCGCGATCGACCTGATCGCCGCCACCGTCGAAGCGGGGGCAGCCAGCGACGCTGCCCGGGCTTGGTGGGGAAACTTCCTCGTGCAGAAGGCCAACGAGGCAGGCGTCGAACTCGACGCGCTGCCGATCTCACCCGCTCAGGTGGCCGGGGTGGTCAAGCTCGTCGAGGACGGCAAGCTGTCGAACAAGCTCGCCCGCCAGGTGGTCGAGGGAGTGCTCGCCGGTGAAGGCGAACCCGAACAGGTCATGAAGAACCGTGGGCTCGAAGTGGTGCGCGACGACTCGGCGCTGCAGTCGGCCGTCGACGAGGCGCTGGCCGCCAACCCCGGGATCGTCGAGAAGATCCGCGGCGGCAAGGTGCAGGCGGCGGGCGCGATCGTCGGCGCGGTGATGAAGGCGACCAAGGGCCAGGCTGACGCCGCACGAGTGCGCGAACTGGTGCTGGCGGCCTGCAGCTAGCGTTTGGGGCTTTTCGCCGCCGGTCGGTCAGGTGTTGTCGGCCGGGCTGCGCGGGAAGCCGCCGCCCTGCGGGAACAACGGGAACACGACGTCGTCGAGTTTCTGCGCATCGCCGGCGGTCTTGTTGACCGTGGCGCCCCAGATGTTGCCGTCGGGTGACGTCGCCAGCGCCCACGCGTGCCCGTGCTGATCCTGGCGGACCACCTCGGGATCACCGGTGACCGCGCCGGTTTCGGGAGCGAGTCGCACCGCGACGGTCTGCTTGGTGTTGACGAGGTTGACCAGCACCGCACCCTCGGGCGCCGCGCAGCCCGCCACGCCCGGCCGGTCGGGCCAGGTCCACACCGTCGATGTCTTGGAGTCCTTGGTGATGCGCTGCAACCGATCACCGGACGGGGCGCGGTCGGTGATGTACAGCGACCCGTCCGAGTGGTCGATACACATGCCGCCGGCGGCTCCCAACCCCGACAGTGCGGTCGTCGTCGGCGCCTGGTCCACCGTGGTGGGCTGCTCGATACGCAACACCTTGCCGGCCAACGAACCCGGGTTTGCGGCGTCGGCCGGGTTGCCCGCGTCGCCGGTCTGCACGAGCAGCGTGGTGGGGCTGGTGAAGATCAACGCGCCCGTGTTACCGGTCGCGCCTTTCGGGATGCCGGTCAGGATCGGCTTGGGGATGTCGCCGTCGGCGATGCGGATGACGCGGTTGTCCGTCGGGGTGCTGACGTAGGCGTACATCAGCCGGTCCTGTTGGTAGGTCGGCGACAACACGATGTCCATCAGCCCGCCGTCACCCGAGCCGTCGACGGGCAGGGTGGTCTTGACCTTCGGTTCGGCTCGGACCGACACCTCCTTGACCACACCGGTCGTGCGCTCGGCGACCAGCGCCGACTGGTTGTCGGGCAGCATGATCAGCCCGCTGGTGCTCTCCAGGCAGCCCTGCATGACGCCCGGCGCCGGGCACTCTTTCGGGAACGGCGTCGGAGGCAGCGGCGGCGGGGGCGGCGGTGTGGACGTCGGCCCCGGCCCCCGTTCGGGCTCGGTCGTGAACGGTTGCGACTGCGCGTCGTCGAACCGCGCACACCCGGACCCGACGAGCAACGCCGCGCACAGCACGGCGAGCACACCCCGCATCGGCCGGCGCAGTTTCATGCGAGCCAGGTTACGGATCGTCGAGCCGGACGCGCCATGCACACCACCTGACGTGC
Organism: Mycobacterium sp. E740; assembly: GCF_001672895.1. Lineage (GTDB taxonomy): Bacteria > Actinomycetota > Actinomycetes > Mycobacteriales > Mycobacteriaceae > Mycobacterium. The sequence continues at coordinate 34,295 of NZ_LZKP01000224.1, read as the reverse complement.
CGCGCGAGCTCGTTAAATAAGGCCCGCAAAGCGCCGCGCCAATACCCGGCTACCGGGTGACTAGCACTTACGCTGACTACGTGACCAGTCCTTCCAATGACCCACGCGCCTGGCAGCGGCCCGACGACGCGGCCGGGCGGCCTGTGTCGGCGAGCCTGGTCGACCCCGAAGACGATCTTCCGTCCTCCAACTACGGGGGCGATTTCGAAACCACCGCGATCCCGCACTACGACGCCAACAGCGGCGCGCCGGTCTCGCCGGCGTTCGGGCTGCTCAACGAGCCCGAGCCGCTGCCCTACGTGCAGCCCGACGGACAGCATCCGCTGACCGGCTTCTCGGCCGAGCCGGCCGCGATCGGACCCGACCCGCTCAATCGTGCGGCGGACCGGCGCGGCACGCTCGACCTCGGCATTCTGGTGCTGCGCCTCGCGGTGGGCGCGCTGTTCATCGGACACGGACTGCAGAAGGCCTTCGGCCTGTGGGGCGGTCCCGGGCTCGACGGCTGGCAGGCGGAACTGTCCGACATGGGGTTCCGGTACGCGGGCGTGCTGACCTACGTGGCGGCTGGCGGACAGATCGCCGCCGGCGTGCTGCTGATCTTGGGTCTGTTCACGCCGGTGGCGGCCGCCGGCGCGCTGGCGTACCTGGTGACCGGTGTGCTGGCCGACGCCATGCAGGCCCATGAGGCTGCACAGCTGTCGAACTTCCTCACCGACGGACACGAGTACAAGGTGTTCCTGCTCTGCGCGGTGGCCGCTCTGGTGCTGACCGGCCCCGGCCGGTACGGCTTCGACGCCGGCCGGGGGTGGGCGCGCCGACCGTTCATCGGCTCGTTCGGCGCGCTGGTGCTCGGCGTGGGCGCGGGTGTTGCGATCTGGGTGCTGCTCAACGGCGGCAACCCGTTCGCCTAACTCGGCGCGTACGGATTCGGCACGCGGCCGCCGCTGGCCTCGGTCAGTAGCGGCAACGTCGCGAACGTCACCGCGGGCAGGCGCACGTCTGTGCCGTCCTTGAGCTGGGCGTAAGCCGACGAACCCTTGCCGAACCGCAGGCCGTCGACGTCGGCCCACCTCACCGTTTTGCTGGACAGCAAAGATCGTGCGGTGACCGTCTCGCGATCGGCCACGGTGCGGCAGCGCACGACATAGACGGACAGCCCGATCGGAACGATCAACAGCACTGCCACCCAGGTCAGCCCCGCGAGAACCAGCGACAGCAGCGCCAGCGCCAGAAATGCCACCGCGAAATGCGCCATGGGCGAGATGCGGATGACGACGGGGGCGGATTCGGCGTCGCGGCTCACCCGGCCATCTTCGCACCGGCGCGGTGGTCACCGGCAAATTTGACCTGTGACCTGTGCGGAGGCTACCGTCGACGGTTATGCAGGCCGTGGGGTTGCTCGTAGTAATTGGGAAGCGCGTTGATGCCGCGCTCGCCCGTACTCGGGCATAACCACCGGCACCGACGCGCGACCCTCGTACAGCAGCCCAGCTGACGGGGGTTTTTTCTTGCCCGACCACCGATTTGAGACCCTAGATACGGATCCGGAACAGGATTTAGGAGAACGAACACCGTGAGCGCACCAACAACCCGGCCGCTGGAGCAAGTCGCGGCGACCGTGCCCGACGACGGACATGTCGCCACGCCGGCATCGAAGCCTGCGCCCGCACCGGCGAAACGTGCTGTGCCGCAACAGATGACCGGTGCACAGGCGGTGATCCGGTCGCTCGAGGAACTCGACGTCGACACGATCTTCGGGATTCCCGGCGGCGCCGTCTTGCCGGTCTACGACCCGCTTTTCGACTCGCAGAAGCTGCGTCACGTGCTGGTCCGTCACGAGCAGGGGGCGGGCCACGCCGCCAGCGGCTACGCGCACGCCACCGGCAAGGTCGGCGTGATGATGGCGACGTCGGGGCCCGGAGCCACGAACCTCGTCACGCCGCTGGCCGATGCGCATATGGACTCGATCCCGGTGGTGGCGATCACCGGCCAGGTCGGGCGCGGACTGATCGGCACCGACGCATTCCAGGAAGCCGACATCTCCGGTATCACGATGCCGATCACCAAGCACAACTTCCTGGTGCGCAGCGGCGACGAGATCCCGCAGGCGATCGCCGAGGCTTTCCACATCGCCTCGTCGGGTCGCCCGGGCCCGGTGCTCGTCGACATCCCCAAGGACGTCCTGCAGGGCCAGTGCACCTTCAGCTGGCCGCCCAAGATGGACCTGCCCGGCTACAAGCCGAACACCAAGCCGCACAGCCGCCAGATCCGCGAGGCCGCCAGGCTGATCGGGGCCGCCCGCAAGCCGGTGCTCTACGTCGGCGGCGGCGTGATCCGCGGTGAGGCCAGTGCTGAGCTGCTGGAGCTGGCCGAGCTGACCGGCATTCCCGTCGTCACCACGCTGATGGCGCGCGGAGCGTTTCCCGACAGCCACCCGCTGAACATGGGCATGCCCGGGATGCACGGCACGGTGTCCGCCGTGGCCGCACTGCAGCGCAGCGACCTGTTGATCGCGTTGGGGACCCGCTTCGACGACCGGGTGACCGGCCGGCTGGATTCCTTTGCCCCCGAAGCCAAAGTGATCCACGCCGACATAGACCCTGCCGAGATCGGCAAGAACCGCCACGCCGACGTGCCGATCGTGGGTGATGTCAAGGCGGTGATCGTCGACCTGATCGCTGCGTTGCGCCGCAACGACATCTCGCTGGGGATCGACAACTGGATGGACTACCTGCGCGGTGTGCAGGCGACCTACCCGTTGAGCTACGGGCCGCAGAGCGACGGCAGCCTGTCCCCGGAGTACGTGATCGAGATGCTGGGCAAGATGGCCGGGCCGGAGGCGGTGTACGTCGCGGGCGTCGGCCAGCACCAGATGTGGGCCGCGCAGTTCATCTCCTACGAGAACCCGAAGACGTGGCTCAACTCCGGCGGTCTGGGCACCATGGGCTTCGCCGTACCTGCGGCCATGGGCGCCAAGTTCGGTCGCCCCGAGGCCGAGGTGTGGGCCATCGACGGGGACGGGTGCTTCCAGATGACCAACCAGGAGTTGGCCACCTGCGCCGTGGAGGGTGCGCCGATCAAGGTGGCCCTGATCAACAACGGCAACCTCGGCATGGTCCGGCAGTGGCAGACGCTGTTCTACGACGAGCGGTACAGCCAAACGGATCTGGCCACGCACTCGCGCCGGATCCCTGACTTCGTGAAGCTGGCCGAGGCGCTCGGTTGCGTCGGATTGCGTTGTGAGCGAGCCGAAGACGTCGAGGATGTGATCAGGCAGGCTCGGGAGATCAACGACCGCCCGGTGGTGATCGACTTCATCGTCGGCGCGGACGCCCAGGTGTGGCCGATGGTGGCGGCAGGCACCAGCAATGACGAGATCCAGGCCGCGCGCGGCATCCGGCCGTTGTTCGACGATCCGGAAGAGGGACACGCATGACCGGCACGAATACGCAGACGCTGTCGGTGCTCGTCGAGGACAAACCCGGCGTGCTGGCCCGGGTCGCCTCGCTGTTCTCGCGGCGCGGCTTCAACATCCAGTCGCTGGCGGTCGGTGCCACGGAGCAGAAGAACATGTCGCGGATGACGATCGTCGTCAGCGTGGACGAGGCACCGCTGGAGCAGATCACCAAGCAGCTCAACAAACTCGTGAACGTGATCAAGATCGTCGAGCAGGAAGAAGAGAACTCGGTCTCGCGCGAGCTGGCGTTGATCAAGGTGCGGACCGACGCGTCGACTCGCGGGCAGGTCATCGAGGCGGTGAACCTGTTCCGCGCCAAGGTCGTCGACGTGTCGACGGAGTCGTTGACGATCGAAGCGACCGGCACCCCGGCAAAGCTCGAAGCGCTGCTGCGAGTGCTGGAGCCGTACGGTGTCCGCGAGATCGTGCAGTCCGGAGTGGTGTCACTTTCCCGCGGCCCCCGCGGTATCGGCACCGCCAAGTAAGCCCCGAAATCGGTTGAAAGAGAAGGAAAGTTAACAGTGTCTTCAAGCAGCATCGAGATGTTCTACGACGACGACGCGGACCTGTCGATCATCCAGGGCCGCAAGGTCGGCGTCATCGGCTACGGCAGCCAGGGCCATGCGCACTCGCTGAGTCTGCGTGACTCCGGCGTGCAGGTGAAGGTGGGCCTCAAGGAGGGGTCGAAGTCCCGCGAGAAGGTCACCGAGCAGGGCCTCGAGGTCGACACGCCCGCCGAGGTGGCCAAGTGGGCCGACGTCATCATGCTGCTGGCGCCCGACACCGCGCAGGCCGAGATCTTCGCCAGCGACATCGAACCCAACCTCGAGGACGGCAACGCGCTGTTCTTCGGCCACGGTTTGAACATCCACTTCGACTTGATCAAGCCGCCGGCCGGGGTCACCATCGGCATGGTCGCCCCGAAGGGCCCCGGCCATCTGGTGCGCAGGCAGTTCGTCGACGGCAAGGGCGTGCCCTGCCTGATCGCGATCGACCAGGACCCGACAGGCGAGGGACAGGCGCTGGCGCTGTCGTACGCCAAGGGCATCGGCGGCACCCGCGCCGGCGTCATCAAGACCACCTTCAAGGACGAGACCGAGACCGACCTGTTCGGCGAGCAGGCCGTGTTGTGCGGCGGCACAGAGGAACTCGTCAAGACCGGCTTCGACGTGATGGTGGAGGCCGGGTACGCGCCGGAACTCGCCTACTTCGAGGTGCTGCACGAGCTCAAGCTGATCGTCGACCTGATGTACGAAGGCGGCATCGCGCGGATGAACTACTCGGTGTCCGACACCGCCGAGTTCGGCGGCTACCTGTCCGGTCCGCGGGTCATCGACGCCGACACCAAAGAGCGGATGCGCGGAATCCTCAAGGAGATTCAGGACGGCACCTTCGTCAAGAAGCTCGTCGCCAACGTCGAGGGCGGCAACAAGGAACTCGAGGGTCTGCGCAAGAAGAACGCCGAGCACCCGATCGAGGTGACCGGCAAGAAGCTGCGCGACCTGATGAGCTGGGTCGACCGGCCGATCACCGAGACCGCCTAGCGGTTTGTGGAGCCGCAGCGGTGCTCAGCGCCGCTGACGCTCCCCAAAACGCGGCTTTTCAGGGGCGGCGTTCGTGCCCGGAGTTGCCCTGGGTGCGGCGCCGCTCCTTCATCTCCGACTCGAACACGTGCCGGCGGCCTTGGGCGAGCTCGTCGCGAACTCGGCGTTCGTGGTCGCGGAACACCGACCAGTAGTTGTCGTCGAAGTCCTCGACGATCTGAAAGGTCCAGCGGCCGTAGAGCACGTTGCGACCGACGAGTTCAGACTCCAGGCGTTCGGCGGCCGAGGCGTGCCCGGCGTCGCGCAGCTTGTCGCAGGCTTCGCCCAGCAGGAGGTCGGCCCGACCCATCAGCTGATGAAACGAATACAGTTCACCGCGCGCACGTTCGACCCATTCCAGCGCTTCGGAGACGGCGCCGAGCGCTTCGACCGTGGCGTCGCCGAGACCCTCGGGGCGGCTGTGGCTATCGTTGTCCTGATCGGTCATGAAGGTTGCAGTACCCGCTCCGGGCTGCAAATCCTATCCAGTTGGCGAAATTTTGCATCGGTTGCGCATTGATTCCTCGGCCGATCGAGTCGGGGGATACTCTGACGGGGTCGAGACCCCCAGCCGCAGCCCGATCGACGACGCCGACCAGCCGAGGTACACCGTCCGCGTCGTAGCGGAACGTGTCGGTGTCCCGACGGCGACGCTGCGCAGCTGGAGTCAGCGCTACGGCGTCGGGCCCTCCCGGCACCGTCCGGGCCGCCACCGCCTTTACAGCGAGCACGACATCGCGGTCGTTCGGCATATGCACGAGCTGATCGAGCAGGGCACCAGCGCGCGCAGCGCGGCGCAATTGGCGACCGAGTCGCTCAAGCCGCCGCGCGGCGATGTCGACTCGCTGGTGGCTGCCGCATTCGAACTCGACCTCGTCTCGCTGGGCCGGCTACTCGAGTCGCACCTGCGCCATTTCGGCGTCCTCGACACCTGGGATCTCATTGTGCGCCCGGCCTTTTCGACGATCATGACGGAACAGGACGAGAGCGGCGGTTGCGTCGACGTCGAGCATGCCCTGTCGTGGGCGGTGTCGCGGTCGCTGCAGCGCGCGCCGCTGGCGCCGCTCGCCGGTGCGGCATCGGTCATCCTGGCGTGCACTGCGGGCGAGACGCACGCCCTGCCGCTCGAGGCGCTGCGGGCGGCTCTCGCGGAGCAGGGACAGGGCGCGCTGGCGCTCGGCGCCGACGTCCCGCAATCTGCGTTGGCCGAAGCGGTCTCGCGGGTGGGTTCACCGGTCAAGGTGATGTTGTGGTCGCAGACCGCTGCCACCGCCGACATCGCCGTCGTCCGGGCGCTGGGTGCCGATGCCGAAGTACTGCTCGGCGGCCTCGGCTGGGACGCCGTACCCGACATCGAGCCCGGGGTGCGCGTGACCAGCCTGCGCGAAGCGCTCGACTGCATGTCCGATGTATGACGGGCGCATCGAGTTTGCGTCGGTTAGTCCGCCCAATTCGGGTATGTATAGGGAGTGGCAGCAGTGACGAGCGCGACAACGGATGAATCCGTCGTGTTACTCGACGAGCAAGGCCGGCACATCGGCAGTGCCGCCAAAACCGCCGTCCACCATGCGCAGACGCCGTTGCACCTCGGGTTCTCGTGTTATCTGTTCGACAGGGACGGGCGGGTGCTGCTGACCCGGCGGGCTCTCGGCAAGATGACCTGGCCGGGGGTGTGGTCGAACTCGTTCTGTGGGCATCCAGCGCCGGGGGAGCGGATCGACGATGCGGTGTGCCGCCGTGCTGCGCAGGAGCTGGGTGTGGCGATCGATTCGCTCACCTGCGTGCTCCCGGACTTCCGGTACCGCGCGGTGGCCGCCGACGGCACCGTGGAGAACGAGGTGTGTCCGGTGTTCGTCGCGCGCTGCGACGCACCGATTCGACCCGCCGCCGACGAGGTAATGGACTGGATGTGGGTGTCCTGGGAGCAACTCCGGTCGGCTGCCGAATTGCCCTGGGCCATCAGTCCGTGGGCGGCCGAACAGATACCGCTGCTGAATGAGACCTACCCGGGATGTCGGCCGTGAGGCTATTTCTTCTTCAGTGACCCTGGCTTGTGCACGGCGTCGCGTCCACTCTTGTCACTGCGCACCCGGTACTGCGGATTGTCGGAGTCGGCGCGCACCTTGCGGCCCGCCGCTTCGGTGTCCGAGGTGATCTTCTCCTCGACCGTCCCGGTCACCGTGGTGCCGTGACTCTTCCACTGGACTTTGTCGCCCTTGCTGATGTCCTTGCTCATTTCGGCGGAGTACCCCGAAGCGAATCGATGCGAAACCGATTCACGTTTTGCGCGCAGCCGGTAGAGCCGCTCGGCGTAGGCGAGGTCGTCTCGCCACAGCCGTGTTGCCGCACGCCGCATGAACGGGACGATCAGCGGTGCGCCGCGCAGCGCATGACCGAAACCGGGACGATCGGAGTGCGCGATGACCGCCTCGATCACGGCAGTGCGCGGAGCGCCGTCGCGATCGGCCCCCAGCGGGGTGGCATGCGTTTCGACGACGCTGCCCGCGCCTTCGCCGTCGACGATGCGCATCACGATGGTTCGCGGCTCCGGCGCGGTGAACTCCGCGATGACCGGCACACCGAGCCGCGCGATCCGGAACGTGACTGCGACCAGCAGGCGGTCCGCTTCCTCGGGGAGCTCGTCGTCGGCGGGCGGCGCCGAGAGCACCTCGAGTCGCGTGAACGAATACGGGTGGAACCACGCGCCGTGCCACGGGTCGAGCCGGTTGGCGATCACGTCGCAAGGTTCACACGTGCCGACCAGCCGCGTCACCGCCGACAGCTGCGGCTCGTGCGGCCGCTTCGGCAGTATCGGTGCGGCAGTGGGGGTTTCACCGCCGAGCTCATCCAGGCGGACCCAAGCGAGCACACCGTCGTCGAGTGCCGGATAGGGTCGCCAACTCCAGGTGCGGCCGCCGTCGAAGCGCAGACCGTGCCACGGGCAGATCAACGCACCGCAGTCGACCGTTCCGGTCGACAGGTCCGCGCCCAGGTGCGGGCACGCCGCAGGGCCGACCGCGAGCGCACCGCCGCGGGCGCGCCAAGCGACCAGTTCGATCCCGCCGACCGTGGCACGGATCGGCCGCTTGCCGATGGTGTCGCTGGCAGCGAACACATACCAGTTGCCGCTGGGCCTGCGCTGGGAGCGCCGCAGAGCCGAATGGATCAACGCCGGCTCGGCGTCGTGATAGGTGGGCTGCTGACCCGACCACGCGGTCCGCGGAAGTACCTCGAACGGTGTCGTTTTCGCCAACCGGGCTTTCACGTTCGCGAGCATGTTCATCTGTGCTGTCTTTCCGCCAGGCGCCGCAGCGGCCCGAAGCGGCCGCGGGTCGGCACGGTCTGCAACGCGTGCCCGGTGAGGCCGAACCGCTCGAGCAGCAGATTGGCCGCCGACCATCCGGTCGTCGCGGCGCGTTCCATCAGCGCGACCGGTAGATCGATTCGGATGCCGTCGCCGGCCAGCGCCAAACCCGACTGCGGTGTCCCCACGGTGGGGCGGTGTGCGAAGTCACCTGGTGCGAAGCGCGGGCAGTCCTGCCGGCACAGCACCCGCTCGCCGACGATGTCGGCGGCGCGGGTCTCCGGATAGAGTTCATGCATCCGGGCCGGAAGGCGTTCGCGCACAACCGCCGTGCCGTCGGTCACCGCGTAGGAGTGCAACTCGACTACCGAGCCGCCGGTGCTGTTCGCCCACGCGGCAGCTTCCCGCTCGTATCGTTCCAACACGCTGACATTGTCCAGCGGCGGGCGTCCGCCCGTCCCGAGAAACGCGGCGCGGTCCGGATTGACGGGCCTACTCAGCCACAAGCGCTGCACGACGAACGGTGCGGCGGTGCCCATTGCGGCGATCCGGCGCCGCCAACCGTCGCCACCGAGCGATGGCGAGCCTTCGACGATGCGCTGCAGGCTCGAGACATCGGTCGCGAGCACCACGCCGTCAGCCTCGATGTCGTCACCGTGGTTCGAGCGGACGACGAACCGCGTGCCCGGGTGCACCTCGGTGACCGATACTGAAGTGTGCACCCGCACGCCGAGCGACTCCAGATGGCGGCGTAGCGGATTCCACAGGGCCGTATCGAAGTTGGCGTTCGCGACGTCGAACACCAGTCCTTCGCTGGAGCCGAGGAAGTAAATGTGAAACATCGTCGCCAGTTCTGCTGCCGAGAGTTCGGCGGGTTCGGCGAAGAAACTCCTCGAGAACACTTCGAATGCCAGATGCCGGGCGGCGGCGGGGAAGTTGATCTGCCGCAGGAACGTCTCGGCGTCGAGGTGGTCGAGCCGCTCGTAGGTCGCGGGCACCGCGACCGCCGCCAATGGTGCCGCGGCGCGGGCGTTGAGACGCGCGAGGTCACGCAGCCGAAAGGTGGGGCTGCGCAACGCGAATGCCAGCGCGTTCAACGGCGGCGTCTGCGGCAGTCCGCGGAAGGTGTCGCGCCTGCCGTGCGCGTCGACGAGCGGATAGTCCGACACGGGGCTGAGCATTCCCAGCATGGGATCGATGCGCCGCAACAGGTTCCGCAGGTTGTAGTACTGGCGGAAGAAGGCGTGGAAGCCGCGGTTCATCGCCACGGATGTGCCGTCGTCGAGCGTCTCGCTCCAGCCTCCGACGCGACCGCCCAGGTACGATTCGCGCTCGAGCAGATCGACGCTGACACCGCGTTCGGCCAGTCCGGTGGCCGCCGCCAGACCGGCGATGCCCGCGCCGACGACCACGACGCTCGGCCTGTGCGGCAGCGCTGCCGCGTCGGGAAAGCCGGTCGGCGCTGCGTGGGTCACGCGGCGTGGGTCGGTCACCGGGGCGCCTCGGCGAGGAACGTGTGCACGATGTTGCGCTGCCAGCCCCGCATCGTCTTGCTGTCTACGGCACTGAAACCGTTGCGCTGCAACCGGTTCCGGAACTCGGCGGCTCCGTCGAAGCGGTTCACGCTGCGCCGCAGGTACCGGTACAGCGACGCATCGCCGCTGCGCAGCCGGCCACTCGGAATGATGATCCCGACGCAGACAGCGTTCCACACGGCGGTGGCCAGTCGCGAGTCACGCACCGAGTACTCGTGCACTCCGAGCCTTGCGCCGGGTCGCAGCAGCGAACGGAACTCGCGCAGTTGGCCGTCGGGGTCGGGCAGGTTGCGCACCAGGTACGCGGCGAAGATGCCGTCGAAGGGCCCGTCGACGCCGGCGTGGGCGATGTCCTCGATACGGCTGTGGACGAAACGCACTGTCGAGGGCCATCTCTTGGCGCGCGCCTCGGCGAGCATGCCCGCGGAGCCGTCGACCGCGACGATCTCGGCGTGGGGTGCGACGGACAACAGCGCGGCGGTCGACGCCCCGGTGCCGCACCCCGCATCCAGCAGTCGCAGCCCGCGGCCCCCGTCGGGCAGCCGCATTCGCCGCGCGGAGATCCGCAGGTGGGCGTGGTAACCCGGATTCGAGTCGACCAGCGTGTCGTAGGCGGCCGCGCCTTCGTCGAAGGCGGCCGGAACGTCCGCCGGGTCATCGGAGCTGCCGTCGACGTTGTCCCTCACGACGCGTCCTTTCTCGGCATCCGCTGTCGCTGCCGCTCCCACAGCACCAGCACCGCGGTGACCATCGCCCACCCGAACAGGAAGTCTTCGACCGGTATGTCGAACGGGAACCGGATCCCGCTGGTGTGCTGCTCGTCGTAGATCACGATCGGTGCGCCCAGCTTGGTGAGCCAGCCGTCGACCGGCACCTGGAAGCCGACCACGATCACCATCGAGATCCAGTACGCCGGGCGGCGGAACAGCCCGGTGCGCAGGACGCCCAATTCCAGGACACAGACCGCGATCACGGCCACCACGGCAGGCACCGTGTACCCGAGCCCGCTCACTTCGCGTGCTCCGCGCGGGTCCGCTTGCGTTGCAGCCAAGCCAGTATCGTCTCGACGGCGTTGTACGTCAGCAGGCCACACAGCGGGATGACGACGAAGAACAGGAGTTCCTCCACCGGCATCACGCCCGCCACGTCGAAACCCGTGACATAACGCGGGTTGTATGTCCAGATGTCCGTGGCGATCGCAATCGCGTCCCACAGCACGAAGACTGCCGCGACGGGCAGCAGCGCAGCTGCGGCGCGGCGCGGCTGCCGATACACGCCTGCGCCGAGCAGCTCCAGCGGCGCGGTGATCGCCAGGCAGGCCGCCAGCACGAACAGGTACTGCCAGTGCTCCATCCTCACACCTTGCCGTCCCGACGCCGCGCGCTCCATGCTTTGACCAGCCCGGTGCCGCCGACCCGGAGACGGCGACCGATCCCGACGCTCGCACGCTGGGTGAACACCGCGAAGTCGATCTCCTCGATGCGGTCGAGGATCTCGGAGTACAACGTCAGGGCAGCCGACACGCACGGCCGCGACCGCGGCCGCAGCTGAGCGATGCCGCGCCGCGCGTAGTCGTACACCCGCCGGTTGATCGCGTGCTGCTCGACCAGCGCGCGCCGCACCTTGGCGTCCGTGCGCTGGTTCTCGTGGCACCACATCAACACGTCGCGGTCCACCTCGTGTGCGGCCAGCTCGTCGGCGGGCAGGTACACCCGGCCACGTTCGAGGTCCTCGTCGATGTCACGCAGGAAGTTGGTGAGCTGGAAGGCTTTTCCGAGCGCGGCCGCGTAGGGCGCGGCTTCCTCACGCGGGCCGACGGTGCCGAGCACGGGTAACAGCTGCAGGCCGATGACCTCCGCGGAGCCGTACATGTAGCGGTCGAGCGCCGCCCGGTCGGGGTAGTCGGTGACGGAAAGGTCCATGCGCATGGAACTGAGGAAGTCGTCGAACAGCTCCCAGGGAATGCCGTACCGGCGCGCGCAGTCGACGACCGCGGCCAGTGCCGGGTCCCCGTCGTCGCAGCCGCCCGGAGCCAACCGGTTGAAAAGCTCTGTGGCGAGCCGCTGTAATTGATCGGCGCGTTCGCTCATGCTGATGACCGGATCGAAGTCGTCGAGGATGTCGTCGGCGCGGCGGGCGAAGCCGTACAGCGCATGGACGGCCGGACGCTGTTCGGGTGCGAGCAGACGGGTGGCGAGGAAGAACGTGCGGCCGTGCTCGGCGTTGATCGTCCGGCATCGGCGGTAGGCCTTGCGCAGCGCCGGATCGCGTACACCCGCCGCGTCGAGTTCGGAACCGATCATGCTTGCACCACCTGGTTGCGGGCCCGCCGGATGGGCAGGCCGGTGATTCGGTCGGCGGCCAGCCGGCCGGACAGCATCGCGGTGGGCACGCCGACACCCGGAACCGTCGACGACCCGGCCAGCACCACGTTGGCGACACCACGCACGGTGTTGGCGGGCCGGAAGGGGCCGGTTTGGGCGAACGTGTGCGCCAGTGCGAACGGTGTGCCGGCCGTCATGCCCTGGCGCGCCCAGTCCAGCGGATCGACCACGTGCAGCACCTCCGCGTCGGCTCCCAACTGTGGTAACCGCGCAGTTACGGTGTCCATCATCTGGCTGACGTAGCGGTCCCGGGTCGATGCCCAATCGACTTGTCCTACTTTCAAATTCGGTGCAGGCGCGAGGACGTAGAGCAGGTCGCGGCCGGCGGGCGCCAGCGAGGGGTCGCCGGCGGTGGGCCGGGTCACCAACAACGACGGGTCCGACATCACCCGGCCGTCGTCGATGATGTCGGTGAACGTCTGCTCCCATTCGTCGCCGAAAACGATGGTGTGATGGGCGATCTCCGGGCCGACCGCGCGACAGCCGACGTGGGCGACGACCGCGGACGGCGCAGGCCGCAGCGGCAGCGCGCGCCGCGGTGTGCGGCCGAGCAGGCGGTAGGTGTCGGGCAGCTCGGTGGTCAGCACGACCGCATCGGCGGGTATCCGGTCACCGGCGGCGGTGCGCACCGCCACCACCCGGTCGCCCGTCCGCTCCAGCGCGGAGACCGCGGAGCCGTAACGGAACTCGACACCCGCGTCGGATGCGGCCGCGGCCAGCGCGTCGGGAAGCGCGCGGACTCCGCCGCGCGGGAAGTAGACGCCACCGATGGTGTCCATGTAGGCGATCACGGCGTACACGGCCAGCGCGCGGTGGGGTGGCACGCCCGCGTACAGGGCCTGGAACGTGAACACCCGCTGTAGTCGTTCGTCGCGCAGATAGCGGCGAATCATCTTGTCCCACCGGCGGAATCCGCCGATCGCGGCCAACCGGGCCAGCTGCGGAGTGAGCAGCGAGAGTGGCGAGTCGAAGTTCGCCGCGATGAAGCCGTCGAACTCGACCTGGTACAGCTTGGTGAGCCAGTCACGCATGCGGACATAGCCGTCGGCTTCTCGCGGGCCGGCGAACCGCTCGACCTCAGCCGTCATCACGTCTCGGTCGCTGTGCACCTGCAGCGCACTGCCGTCGGCGAACGACGCGCGATAGGCGGGCTCGACGCTGATGAGCTCAAGCCGGTCGGAGAGGGACTCACCGACCGCGGCGAATGCGTCGTCGATGATGTCGGGCATCGTCAGCACGGTCGGCCCGGTGTCGAGCCGGTACCCGTCGATGTCCATCCGGCCGACACGTCCCCCCGGATACTGACCGCGTTCGACGACCGTCACCGCGCGGTCGCGCCCGGCCAGTTGCAGGGCCGCCGAAAGGCCGGCCAACCCGGCACCGACCACTACCACGTGATCGGTGCTTCCCCCGACGGTGCGCATCACGCGGCCCGTTCGGTGCAGGCCGCGGCCATGTCGGTCAGGGCGGTACGGATCATCGGGTCCACCTGCCTCGCTTCGATCAGGTCCAGCGCGCGGTTCAGGCGCGAATCGATGAGCTGCTCAATCCATTCCACTGCGCCGGTGGCCACGATCAGCTTGCGCCACCGCCGGACGTCACCGTCGGAGAGATCGGAGGTGCTCATCAACTGGGTGAGGTCCCGACGGACGGTCGTGTCCGCGAGCCGGTACGCCGCGACCACGACGCTTGTCGCTTTGTGCTCGAAAAGGTCGCTGCCCGCCGGTTTGCCGGTGATCTCGGGCGAGCCGAAGATCCCCAGGACGTCGTCACGCAACTGGAAAGCCTCACCGACGGCTTCGCCGTAGCCGCCGAGCAGCTCCAGGACTCCGGAAGTGCATCCGGCCATCGCGGCGCCGATCTCGAGTGGTCTGCGCACGGTGTAGTTGCCCGATTTGCGACGCAGAACGTCGAGAACCTGCTCCCACTCGGGGAATTCGGCGGCGTCGTTGACGAGGTCGGCGAACTGCCCGACGGCGAGTTCGGTGCGCATCGCGTCGTAGCGGGGCCATGCGCGAGACAGCGCCGTTTCGCCGAGTCCGCTCTCGCGCAGCATCTGCTGGGACCACACCAGGCACAGGTCGCCGAGCAGGACCGCGGCCGCCTCGCCGAATCGCTCGGGGGAACCCGACATCGCTCGCTGCCGGTGCCATCGGGCGAAGCTGACGTGGGCTGCGGGGCGTCCGCGCCGCAGTGCCGATCCGTCCATCACGTCGTCCTGCAGGAGCGCGAACGCGTGGAGCAATTCGAAGCTCGCGGCGGCCCGCAGCGCTGCCGAATCGTCCTGCGCCCCGCACAACCAGCCCAGGTACATGAAGGTCGAGCGCACGCACTTGCCGCTGTCGACGAAGCCCTGCAGTACGTCGATCGCGATATCCACGCCTGCCGCGCCGAGGTCGTCGGCGCACCGCGTGGTGACGAAGTCGGCCAGCGACCGCAACACCGCACGCCGCACAGCGGCGCGCCACACCGGAAAGGCCGTGTTCAACAGCCCCTTTTCCGGAGCAACGGCGGGCGTCATCGCCAGCAGAGGGGCGTGCGCGTGTCCGTTGATACCGCTCAAGCAGCATCCCCTTCACTCGATGTGACGACAAGTACCCCGATGCGCGGCACTCAATCGCGGGTACCCGCTTTCGCCGCATTTGATGCATCGAGTTTGCATCGATTGATCATAGCGCGAAAGCGGGGGGATTCTCTTGATACCGAACTCGCGCCGCAGCACCGTGCGGGCGGCGAAGTAGCCGGCCATTCCATGCACTCCGCCGCCCGGCGGAGTGGCCGACGAGCACAGGTACACGCCGTGCAGCGGCGTGCTCCACGGGTTGAGGCGTGGTGTCGGGCCGGCGAGCGCGTGCATCAATGTGTTGCCGCCGACCCCGATGTCCCCGCCGACGAGGTTGGCGTTGTGGTCGGCCAGCCGCGCGGCCGGCGTCGACCGGACCGCCACCACGATGTCGCGGAACCCGGGCGCGAAGCGTTCGAAGATATCGGTGACCCGTTCGGCCTGGTCGACCGTCGATCCCGACGGCACGTGCGCGTACGTCCACAGCGGGCGGCGGCCCTGCGCATCGACGCGGCTCGGATCGGCGAGGTGTGGCAGCGCCGCGAGCACCATCGGCCACTGCGGGTGCCGGCCCGCGACGATCTCGCGCTCGGCGTGTGCCATCTGCTCCCGGGTGCCGCCCATGTGCAGGGTCGGGGCGCGCCGGAGCCGCTCGTCGGTGAACGGCACCTCCTCGGACAGCACGAAGTCGACCTTCGCCACACCTGGGCCGAATCGGTACCGCCGCAAAGCGTTTGCGTACCGGCGCGGCAGTCTGTCACCGTAGATGCCCAGCAGCGCGGTGGGTGCCGTGTCGAAAAGCGCTACGCCGGTAGGTGGTTCGGTGACCTCGTGGTCGGCGGTCAGCGTACCGCCATGAGCGCGGAGGTCGTCGATCAATGCGTCGGCGATGGCCTGACTGCCGCCCACCGGGATGGGCCAGCCGACCGTGTGCGCGAGCGTACCCAGCATCAGCCCACCGCCGGCCGACACCAGCGACGGCATCGGTGAGATCACGTGAGCGGCAACGCCGCTGAACAAGGCGCGCGCATCGGCTCCCGTCAGCGCCCGCCACGCCGGCGTGCCCTGCTCGATGAGTCGGCGTCCCACTTGTACCGCGGCGAGCGGATTCGTCGGGATCGAACGCTTGTCGCCGAGAAGGATGTCGAGTACCGCGTCGTCGTGGTCGACCATCGGCCCGAAGAGCCTGCGCCACGACCGGCCGCACTCGAGCTCCGCGACGGTCCGGTCGAGGTCGTGGTACCCGACCGCCGAGCGTGCCCCCGGCAGTGGATTGGCGTAGGACACCTCGGGCACTTTTAGGGTCACGCCGCGGGCGGGCAGGTCGAACTCGGCGAGGAACGGGGATGCCAGCGCGAGCGGATGTACCGCAGAACAGATGTCGTGCGATACGCCGGGAAACTCGGGGTCGGGCAGCGTGCGCGCGCCGCCGCCGAAGGTCGGTTGCGCCTCGAGCACCTGCACCGACAAGCCGGCGCGCGCGCAGATGACCGCGGCGGCCAAACCGTTGGGTCCACTACCGACGACGGTGACATCCACCGGACAATTCAAGCCCATTAGGCTGACCGCGTGAGCCTGCCCGTTGTACTCATCGCCGACAAATTGGCTGAATCGACGGTCGCCGCCCTCGGCGACCAGGTGGAAGTCCGCTGGGTCGACGGCCCGGACCGGCCGAAGCTGCTGGCCGCGGTGCCCGAAGCCGACGCGCTGCTGGTGCGCTCCGCGACGACCGTGGATGCCGAGGTGCTGGCCGCGGCGCCCAAGCTCAAGATCGTCGCCCGCGCCGGCGTCGGCCTCGACAACGTCGACGTGGAGGCCGCCACCGCCCGTGGGGTGCTCGTGGTCAACGCGCCGACCTCGAACATCCACAGCGCGGCCGAGCACGCGCTAGCCCTGCTGCTGGCCGCCGCGCGCGAGATTCCCGCCGCCGACGCCTCACTGCGCGAGCACACCTGGAAGCGCTCGTCGTTCTCCGGCACCGAGATCTACGGCAAGACGGTCGGCGTCGTCGGCCTGGGCCGCATCGGTCAGCTGGTCGCCCAGCGGCTGGCGGCGTTCGGCGCCCACATCGTGGCCTACGACCCGTACGTCTCGGCCGCCCGCGCCGCTCAGCTCGGTATCGAGCTGCTGAGCCTCGACGAGCTGTTGGGCCGCGCCGACTTCATCTCGGTGCACCTGCCCAAGACACCCGAGACGGCAGGCCTGATCGACAAGGATGCGTTGGCGAAGACCAAGCCGGGCGTGATCATCGTCAACGCCGCGCGCGGTGGCCTGATCGACGAAAGCGCGCTCGCCGACGCGGTGCGTTCCGGGCACGTGCGCGCGGCGGGCATCGACGTGTTCGCCAAGGAGCCGGTCACCGAGAGCCCGCTGTTCGATCTGCCGCAGGTCGTCGTGACCCCGCACCTCGGGGCGTCGACTGCCGAGGCGCAGGACCGGGCGGGCACCGACGTCGCGGCGAGCGTGAAGCTCGCGCTGGCGGGGGAGTTCGTACCCGACGCGGTCAACGTCGGCGGCGGCGTCGTCGGCGAAGAGGTCGCGCCGTGGCTGGACCTGGTGCGCAAGCTCGGCCTGCTGGTCGGCGTGCTGTGCAACGAGCTGCCGGTGTCGCTGTCGGTCCAGGTGCGCGGCGAGCTGGCCGCCGAAGACGTCGAGGTGCTCAAGCTGTCGGCACTGCGCGGGTTGTTCTCGGCCGTCATCGAGGATCCGGTGACATTCGTCAACGCGCCCGCGCTCGCCGCCGAACGGGGCGTGCAGGCCGACATCAGCACTGCTACCGAAAGTCCCAACCACCGCAGCATGGTCGACGTACGGGCGGTCTACGCCGACGGTTCGACCGCCAACGTGGCGGGCACGCTGACCGGTCCGCAACTGGTCGAGAAGATCGTGCAGATCAACGAGCGCAACTTCGACCTGCGCGCCGAAGGTGTGTACCTGATCGTCAACTATCTCGACCAGCCGGGCACGCTCGGCAAGATCGGCACCCTGCTGGGCAGCGCGGAGATCAACATCCACGCCGCCCAGCTGAGCGAGGACGCCGAGGGTCCGGGTGCGACGATCCTGCTGCGGATCGACCGCGACGTACCCGACGACGTGCGCTCGTCGATCGCCGAGCAAGTCGGTGCGAACTTGCTGAAAGTGGTTGACCTGTCGTGAGTTCCGCGATGAAGCTGGCCGTCATTGCCGGCGACGGCATCGGCCCCGAGGTCGTCGGCGAAGCCGTCAAGGTGCTCGACGCGGTGCTGCCCGGCGTGCAGAAGACGCCGTACGACCTGGGTGCGCGCCGGTACCACGCCACCGGCGAGGTGTTGCCGGACTCGGTGCTCGACGAACTACGCGAGTACGACGCGATCCTGCTCGGCGCGATCGGTGATCCGTCGGTGCCCAGCGGTGTCCTCGAACGCGGTCTGCTGTTGCGTATCCGCTTCGCCCTCGACCACCACATCAATCTGCGGCCGGGCCGGCTCTATCCCGGGGTAAGCAGTCCGCTGGCCGGTGACCCCGACATCGACTTCGTCGTCGTGCGGGAAGGCACCGAGGGCCCGTACACCGGTACGGGCGGGGCGATCCGGGTCGGGACACCGCACGAGATCGCCACCGAGGTGAGTGTCAACACGGCCTTCGGTGTGCGTCGGGTGGTGGCCGACGCGTTCGTTCGGGCCCAGCGGCGCCGCAAGCATCTGACGCTGGTGCACAAGAACAACGTGCTGACGTTCGCGGGTTCGTTGTGGTGGCGCACCGTGCAGGAGGTCGCCGCCGAATACCCGGACGTCGAAGTGGCCTACCAGCATGTCGACGCCGCCACCATCCATATGGTGACCGACCCGGGGCGGTTCGACGTGATCGTCACCGACAACCTGTTCGGCGACATCGTCACCGATCTCGCTGCCGCGGTGTGCGGCGGTATCGGCCTGGCGGCCAGCGGCAACATCGACGCGACGCGGACGAACCCGTCGATGTTCGAACCGGTGCACGGCAGCGCCCCCGACATCGCGGGGCAGGGGATCGCCGATCCGACCGCGGCGATCATGTCGGTCGCGCTGCTGCTGTCGCACGTCGGTGAGGTCGACGCCGCCGCTCGCGTCGACAAGGCAGTCGAACAGCACCTCGCCACGCGCGGCGACGAGAAGTTCTCGACTACGCAGGTCGGCGACCGGATCGCGAGCTACCTCTAGTCGTTTCGCGAGATGTCGTCCTGAGGTACAACGGGGATCGCGACCAGCGGCAGCAGCGCGCTCACCGCGAACGCCGCCGGATATCCCGCCACACCGATCAGCGCGCCGAACACCGGGGCGGCGGCCGCCGACGCCAGATGCTGAGAGGTGTTCTGAGTGCCCAGCGCCCGCCCGCTCCAGAACGGGCCGGCGATCTCCGCGATGGCGGTGAACGCCAATCCGTTGTCGGACACCGTGATCACCGAGGCGACGACCATCACGACGACGCTGACCGGTGAGCTCAGCCAGTCCGAAAGTGCGAGCAATCCCATCGACAGCGCTGCGGCGGCGGCGATCCAGCGGATCGGCCGCAACCGCTGACCCAGCCGATCAGACCAGTAACCCGCGGCGATTCGCCCGCCGGCGCCGAGTAGTTGGGCCACGGTGACGACGGCACCGGCCGAGGCCGCCGACCAGCCGCGGTCGGTCATCAACCACACGAGCGTGAACGTCCACACGACGGCCTGCGGCACGACGAGCAACACCGACACAGCGTGGATGCGCCACAGCACAGACGATCCGCGATAAGGGTTGGCCAGGTGTTCGGCCGGCGCCTCGGAACGCGGCGGCCGTGGCGGGTCGATCACCGCCACCAGGCAGATGACCGCCGAGACAGCGCAGACGATTCCCGGGAACATCAATGCCGTTGCGACGCCGTGACTTTCGGCCAGTCGCGGAATCACCAGGGCGCCGAATCCGACGCCCAGCGGCGTAGCGGTCTGGCGGATACCCATGACCAGCCCGCGCTGCTCGGGCGGAAACCAGCCGACCACCAAGCGGCCGCTGGCGGAATTGCTGCTGGCGGCGGCCATTCCGCCGAGAAGCAGGAAGGCGCCCACTGCGACCAGGGAGTCGGCGGCGGCAGCGGCAAATGCCGCAGCGGCGATCAGGGCTGACCCGACGGTGAGCACGAAACGTTCCCCCACGCGGTCGACCACGTAGCCCCACGCGATCAAGGTGAGCACCAGGCCGAAACTGGGCATCGACGACAACAGACCCGCTGCGGCCAGGTCGAGTCCGCGCTCGGTGTGCAGGGTCGGGATGAGAAATGCGGCGCCGTTGATGAAGACGTTGGCACTCGTCGTCGCGGTCAGCGCGATGCACAGCAGCGACCAGCGCCGCGCGGTGCCGATCGACTCGACGGACATCGCACCATCGTGACATATTGATCTCACAATGCTGAATCGCTGTCTCAGATATTAGGACGCCCTCGGGGAGGGAGCGGTCCGCGGTGGCCACGCCCCCGTTCACTAGGCTGACGGGCATGCGCCTTGGCCGAATCGCCAGTCCCGACGGAGTCGCGTTCGTCAGCATCGAGGGTGCGCCCGACGATCCCGACGAGGCCATCGCCAGGGAGATCGCGGAGCACCCGTTCGGCAACCCGGAGTTCACCGGCAGGCAGTGGCCGCTGGCCGACGTCCGGCTGCTCGCCCCGATCCTGGCCAGCAAGGTGGTGTGCGTCGGGAAGAACTACGCCGCGCACATCGCCGAGATGGGCGGCGGCACGTTCGACGAGCCGGTCATCTTCATGAAGCCCAACACCGCGATCGTCGGCCCGAACGTCCCTATCCAGCTGCCCGTCGACGCCGACCCCGTGCATTTCGAAGGCGAACTGGCCGTTGTGATCGGCCGGCCGTGCAAGGACGTGCCCGCCGCGCGGGCCGCCGAGAACATCCTCGGGTACACGATCGGCAACGACGTCTCGGCCCGCAATCAGCAGCAGAAAGACGGTCAGTGGACCCGCGCGAAGGGGCACGACACGTTCTGCCCGATCGGGCCATGGATCGCCACCGACGTCGACCCCACCGACCTCGCGATCCGCACGGAGGTCAACGGCTCGGTCAAGCAGGACAGCCGGACGTCGAACATGATCCACGACGTCGGCGCGATCGTGGAGTGGATCTCCCGGGTGATGACGTTGCTGCCCGGTGACCTCATCCTCACCGGCACGCCGCACGGTGTGGGCCCGATCGACGACTCCGACACGGTCAGCATCACCATCGAAGGCATCGGCACACTGACGAATCCGGTTGTGCGCAAAGGAAAACCATGACAAGCGAGAACACCGTGCGGGTACGGTTCTGTCCGTCGCCGACGGGCACGCCGCACGTCGGCCTGATCCGCACCGCACTGTTCAACTGGGCCTACGCCCGCCACACGGGCGGCACGTTCGTGTTCCGGATCGAGGACACCGATTCGGCCCGCGACTCCGAGGAGAGCTATCGCGCGCTGCTCGACGCCCTGCGCTGGCTCGGGCTCGACTGGGACGAGGGGCCCGAAGTCGGTGGGCCGTACGGACCCTATCGGCAGTCCGAGCGACTCGACCTCTACCGCGACGTCATCGCCCGGCTCCTCGAGACCGGTGAGGCGTACGAATCGTTCTCCACACCTGAGGAAGTCGAAGCGCGCCATCTCGCTGCCGGGCGCAACCCGAAACTGGGTTATGACAACTTCGATCGGGACCTCACCGAAGAACAGCGTACGGCGTTCCGCGCCGAAGGCAGGCGGGCGGTCGTGCGGTTGAAGATGCCGCATGAAGACATCGGCTGGCACGACCTGGTGCGCGGGCAGACCACGTTCCCGGCGGGTTCGGTGCCCGACTTCGCGTTGACCCGCGGCACCGGGGAACCGTTGTACACGTTGGTGAATCCTGTCGACGACGCGCTGATGAAGATCACCCACGTGTTACGCGGTGAAGACCTGCTGCCCTCGACCACGCGCCAGATCGCGTTGTACCAGGCGCTGATACGGATCGGGGTTGCCGACCGCATTCCCGAGTTCGCCCATCTGCCAAGTGTTCTGGGCGACGGCAACAAGAAGCTGTCCAAGCGTGACCCGCAGTCCAATCTGTTCCTGCACCGCGAGCGCGGCTTCATCCCCGAGGGGCTGTTGAACTACCTGGCGCTGCTCGGGTGGGGCATCGCCGAGGACCGCGACGTGTTCAGCCTCGACGAGATGGTGGCCGCCTTCGACGTCGCCGACGTCAACTCGAATCCGGCCCGGTTCGACCAGAAGAAGGCCGACGCGCTGAACGCCGAACACATCCGCCTGCTGGATGCGCAAGACTTCACGGCCCGACTGGGTGCGTTCTTCGCCGAGCAGGGTCACGACACGGGCCTCGACGAGAAGCGGTTCGCCGAGGCCGCGGCCCTGGTGCAGACCCGCATCGTGGTGCTCGGCGACGCATGGGATCTGTTGAAGTTCCTCAACGACGACGAGTTCACGCTCGACGAGAAGTCCGCGGGCAAGGAGTTGCGCGCTGAGGCCGTTCCGGTGCTCGAGGCAGCGCTGAGCGCGCTCGAACGAACCGCTGACTGGACCACCGCGGCGATCGAGGCGGCCCTGAAGGAGGCCCTGCTCGATGGGCTGGGGCTCAAGCCGCGCAAGGCTTTCGGACCCATCCGCGTCGCGGCCACCGGTGCCTCGGTCAGCCCACCGCTTTTCGAATCGCTTGACCTGTTGGGCCGCGAGCGCAGCCTGGCCCGGCTGCGCGCCGGCCGAGAGCACGCCGCGGCCCAGGCGTGAGTAGCGCCCGGGCGTGAAAAGGGGCCCGAGAATCTTTGGTAGTCTGCACGTCGGTCCGAAACCACGCGCGGCGCGCTCCGCTCGTTGCGCGTGAGGACCGAATTGGTCCCGTGACCTGCGGTTATGGGTGCCAGTGGGGTATGGTGTAATTGGCAACACAGCTGATTCTGGTTCAGCCATTCTAGGTTCGAGTCCTGGTACCCCAGCCACTGACCGTGATTAGGCCGGCAATTCTCGCTGAGATATGCTGGCCATCCGGAAACCAGTTCTAGCCCCCGTCGTCTAGCGGCCTAGGACGCCGCCCTCTCACGGCGGTAGCGTGGGTTCGAATCCCATCGGGGGTACAAATCTTCCTCAAAGTCGGCGAGTCAGTGCGTCGGCGGCGGCCAACAAATCCGCCGCCCAGCGCGCGCCCGGCCTGCGGCCCATCCGGTCGATCGGGCCCGACACCGAAACGGCGGCGATGACCGTTCCCCGTCCGTCTCGTACCGGTGCAGAGACACTCGCCACCCCGGCTTCGCGTTCCGCGGCGCTCTGCGCCCAGCCGCGCTTGCGCACCTCGGCGAGGGTGCGCTCGGTGAACTTAGCCGTTGGCAGCACCGCCTGTTGCGTTGCGGCGTCCGCGTACGCCAGCAGCACCTTGGCGCCCGAACCGGCCGTCATGGGCAACCGGCTGCCGACCGGCACGGTGTCGCGCAACCCGGCCGGCGGTTCCAGTGCGGCCACACAGATCCGGGCAGAGCCCTCGCGGCGGTAAAGCTGCACGCTCTCACCGGTGATCTCCCGCAACCGGGGCAACACCACCGCGCCCGCGGCCACGAGCGGATCGTTGACCTGGCCGGCCAGTTCGGTCAGGGCGGGACCGAGTCGCCAGCGGCCGTCACCGTTGCGGGTGAGAAGACGGTGGGTCTCCAGCCCAGCGGCCAGGCGGTGTGCGGTGGCGCGGGGTAGACCCGTCCGTTCGCACAGTTCGGCGAGCCCGCACGGCGACTCCGCCACTGCGTGCAGGACGCACACGGCTTTGTCCAAGACGCCGATGCCGCTATCCTGTCTCACAAGGAGATACTAACTTCCCAGATTGTGAGATAGTCAAGATGTCGTCCGAAGATTCGAGCACCGCGCGGGCCGAGCGGCCCCGCACGATGGCCGAGAAGGTGTGGGCCGATCACGTCGTCGTCGAGGGTGGCGGTGAGGGCGCTGCGCGCGAACCCGATCTGATCTACATCGACCTGCACCTCGTGCACGAGGTGACCAGTCCGCAGGCCTTCGACGGGTTGCGGTTGGCCGGCCGGCCGGTGCGCCGACCCGACCTGACGATCGCCACCGAAGACCACAATGTGCCGACCGTCGACATCGACAAGCCGATCGCCGACCCTGTTTCGCGCACGCAAGTCGAGACGCTGCGCCGCAACTGTGCAGAGTTCGGCATCCGGCTGCACCCGATGGGCGACGCCGAACAGGGCATCGTGCACATCATCGGACCGCAGCTCGGCCTGACGCAGCCGGGCATGACCGTCGTCTGCGGCGACAGCCACACCTCCACGCACGGCGCGTTCGGCGCGCTGGCGATGGGCATCGGCACCTCGGAGGTCGAGCACGTGCTCGCAACGCAGACGTTGCCGTTGCGTCCGTTCAAGACCATGGCGGTCAACGTCGACGGTGAACTTCCCGACGGGGTCAGCGCGAAAGACATCATCCTCGCCGTGATCGCGAAGATCGGCACGGGCGGCGGTCAGGGACACGTCATCGAATACCGTGGCAGCGCCATCGAATCGCTGTCGATGGAAGGCCGCATGACGATCTGCAACATGAGCATCGAGGCCGGTGCGCGCGCCGGAATGGTGGCACCCGACGACACCACCTTCGAATTCCTGCGCGGACGCCCGCACGCGCCGCAAGGTGCTCAGTGGGATGAAGCGGTCACCGCATGGCGCCGGCTGCGCACAGACGACGGCGCCGAATTCGACACCGAGGTCTACATCGACGCCGCATCGCTGAGCCCGTTCGTCACCTGGGGTACCAACCCCGGACAGGGAGTTCCGCTGTCCGACTCCGTGCCCGACCCGGAGTTGATGTTCGACGACGGTGAACGCCAAGCGGCCGAAAAAGCGTTGGCGTACATGGACCTTCGGCCCGGTACGGCGATGCGTGACGTCGCGGTCGACACCGTTTTCGTCGGCTCGTGCACCAACGGCCGGATCGAGGATCTGCGGGTGGTCGCCGAGGTGCTGCAGGGCCGCAAGGTGGCCGACGGCGTGCGGATGCTGGTCGTGCCCGGGTCCATGCGCGTGCGCGCACAGGCCGAATCCGAAGGCCTCGGCGACATATTCGAAGCTTCCGGGGCCGAGTGGCGCCAGGCCGGCTGTTCGATGTGCCTGGGCATGAATCCCGACCAACTGTCGCCGGGCCAGCGTTGCGCGTCGACGTCCAACCGCAATTTCGAGGGCAGGCAAGGCAAGGGCGGCCGCACCCATCTGGTGTCGCCGGCCGTCGCCGCCGCGACCGCGGTCCGCGGCACGCTGTCCTCACCCGCAGACCTGATCCGATAGGAGCGCAAGCCATGCAGGCTTTCCACACCCACACCGGCATCGGCGTCCCGCTGCGTCGGTCCAATGTCGACACCGACCAGATCATCCCGGCGGTCTACCTGAAGCGGGTCACCCGAACAGGTTTCGAGGACGGCTTGTTCGCCGCGTGGCGCAACGATCCGTCATTCGTGTTGAACCTGCCACCGTTCGACAAGGGATCGGTTTTGGTCGCCGGTCCCGATTTCGGCACCGGGTCGTCGCGCGAACATGCGGTGTGGGCGCTCATGGATTACGGGTTCCGGGTCGTCATCTCGTCGCGCTTCGCCGATATCTTTCGGGGCAATGCGGGCAAGGCCGGCCTCCTGGCGGCAGAGATATCGCAAGATGATGTCGAAATTTTATGGAAGCTCATAGAAGAGCAGCCAGGCATGGAAATCACTGTGAATCTTCAAGATCGGACCATCACCGCAGGAACGGTCATGGTGCCGTTCAGGATTGACGATTACACCGCCTGGCGATTGCTCGAAGGACTCGACGATATAGGCCTTACGCTGCGCAAATGCGAACAAATCGAGGCGTATGAAGTGGGCAGGCCGGACTGGAAGCCGCATACTCAGCCGACGGCGGGCACAGCCGCCGGCGGGTAGGAATCGCCCCGCCGGACCCGGTTCACCGGGGTGCCTTCAGGACGTCAAGGGGGGCAAGAAAGTTCGCTGGCGACGCCTGAAATTGCGCGTGGCTCTTGGAAATCAATGGGGAATGGGTTTACCGTGTCCTCTAGTCGGTCCAAAGAGGGCCACTGGTTTCCGGAGGTTATGCATGAACAAAGCAGAGCTCATCGACGTACTCACGGAGAAAATGGGCTCGGATCGTCGGTCGGCTACCGCCGCGGTGGAGAACGTCGTTGACACCATCGTGCGTGCGGTTCACAAGGGTGACAGCGTCACCATTACCGGCTTCGGCGTTTTCGAACAGCGCCGCCGCGCAGCACGCGTCGCGCGTAACCCGCGCACCGGCGAGACCGTGAGGGTCAAGCCCACCTCCGTGCCGGCGTTCCGGCCCGGCGCACAGTTCAAAGCCGTTGTCTCTGGGGCACAGCGCCTCCCGGCGGAAGGACCAGCAGTGAAGAGAGGCGTCACCTCGGGAGGAACCGCCCGCAAGGCCGCGAAGAAGTCGCCCGCCAAGAAGTCCGCGGCGAAGAAGGCTCCGGCCAAGAAGGCCGCGACCAAGCGGACGGCGGCGAAGAAGACCGCCGCCAAGAAGGCGCCGGCCAAGAAGGCCGCGACCAAGCGGACAGCGGCGAAGAAGACCGCCGCCAAGAAGGCGCCGGCCAAGAAGTCCGCGGCGAAGAAGGCTCCGGCCAAGAAGGCCGCGACCAAGCGGACTGCCGCCAAGAAGACCGCGGCGAAGAAGGCTCCGGCCAAGAAGTCCGCTACCAAGCGCGGCCGCAAGTAGTTTCCAACGGAAACGCCGTGGGTCATCGGGACCCACGGCGTTTCTGTGCCTAAAGCATCTCCCGCCCAACGTCTTCGGGCGCCTGACTTGGATTCATCAGGGCGTGGTCACTTGAGCGCCAGTGGGCTGTCGATGTGGTCGGCGGCGATCAGCCGTCCGCGAGACAGCGACATCACCCATGTACTGCCCTTGCGATTGCGTGACTTGTCGGGCCGCACGCCGTCGCGTGCACACCACCACTCGATCAGGTCCGGGATCACCTTGCCCTGCGTGCAGATCGCGGGCGTGCCTGGCATGTCAGCGATCTCCAGGAAACGTTGCCGGGCCGCCTTGCGGTTCTCGGCGTAGGCTTCCTCGGTCAGCAGCGCGTCGCTGTGGATCGCGGTGCCGAGTTCGTCGGCCAACGGTTCCAGCGTCGACGCGCACCGCACACGGTCCGCGGCGTACAGGTGCTCGGCACCGAACGCGAGCAGCACTCCGACGAGCGACTCGGCCTGCGCCCGGCCGTTCTTGTCCAGCGGCCGTTTGCGATCGTCGCCTTTGAAACGCGACTTGCTCCCGGCGGTCGCGTGGCGCACGATCAGCACCGTCTTGGTGTCGACGGGGTGCTTCATTAAGCGCCGCAACACCTTTCGGTCATACGGGTAGTCCAGTTGCTTGAGCGCCGCGGAAACCGGTAGCCACTTGAGCTCGTCCACCTCGTCGTTGGGCTGGAACTCGCCGTGGCTCTGACGGGCCGCCCAGTAGCGCACCTTCTTCTTCTTGCCGTTGTCGACCGGATAACTCACCGAAGTCAGCCGCCTGCCGAGGACCGCGGTGTAGCCGGTCTCCTCTCGCACTTCGCGGATCGCGGTGACGGGTTCGGTCTCGCCCGGGTCGACTTTGCCTTTGGGCAGCGACCAGTCGTCGTAGCGGGGGCGATGGATGAGCGCGATCTCGGGTGAATCGGGGTCCGAATCGGGCCGCCACAACACCGCGCCGGCAGCTCGCACCGTCGTCGACGCAGGGTCGGTCTGTGAACTGTGCTTCGGCACCTCAACTCCTGCAGATCATTCCGGGCAGCCACGGCATTTGCCGCCGGACGGCAAGCGCGGTCCTGACGGTCACGGTTGCCGGCGGCGTTCCATCAACGACACCTGATGGTCGCGGACGGTTTGGCCTTCGTGCGGCGACGCCGTCCACTTACCGTCCACGCCCAACTCCCAGCATCGGGTGGCCGGGTCCATCGCGGACTCGAAGATGTCGTCCAGTTGCGCTTTCAGCCTCGGATCCTTCACTTCGGCCATCACCTCGACCCGTCGGTCGAGATTACGATGCATCATGTCGGCGCTACCGATCCAGAACTCGTCGATGGCGCGGAAGTGAATGATCCGTGAATGCTCCAGGAACCGGCCGAGAATCGACCGGACGACGATGTTGTCGGAGTACCCCTGCGCATGTGGGCGCAGCGCGCAGATACCCCGGACCACCACCTCGACCCGCACACCCGCCTGGGAGGCGCGGTACAGGGCGTCGATCACCTGCTCGTCGACCAATGCGTTGGCTTTCAGCCGGATCCGGCCCTCGGCACCGTCGCCGGCCGCGGCGATCTCGCGTTCGATGCGCTCGATGATTCCCCTGCGGACACCCTGCGGAGCGACCAGAAGATTGCGGTAGGAATCCTTGCGGGAGTAGCCCGTGAGCGAGTTGAACAGGTCGGTGAGGTCGGCGCCGATGTCGGGCGCGGCGGTCAGCAGGCCGATGTCCTCGTACAGCCGTGCGGTTTTCGGGTTGTAGTTGCCGGTGCCGATATGGCAGTAGCGGCGGATCAGCGACCCTTCGCGTCGGACCACCAGACACGTCTTGCAGTGGGTCTTGAGGCCCACGAGCCCGTAGACGACATGCACGCCCGCACGCTCCAGCGCGCGGGCCCACTTGATGTTGGCCTGCTCGTCGAACCGGGCCTTGATCTCGACCAGCGCAACGACCTGCTTGCCCGCCGCGGCAGCGTCGATGAGCGCGTTGACGATTGGCGAGTCACCCGAGGTGCGGTACAGCGTCTGTTTGATCGCCAACACGTTCGGGTCGGCGGCGGCCTGCTCGATGAACCGTTGCACCGTGGTGGAGAACGAGTCGTACGGGTGGTGCACGAGCACGTCGCCGTCGCGCAGCGTGGCGAAGATGCTCTTCGGTGTCTCGCGTTCCCCGAACGCCGGCGGGGTGGCGGGCACGAACGGCCGGTCCTTCAGCGCCGGGCGGTCGAGATCGTAGACCTGCCACAGCGAGGACAGATCGAGCAGTCCGGGAACCTCGATGACGTCACCCGGCGCGACGTCGAGTTCGCGCAGCAGCAGCTCGAGCATGCTCTCGGTCATGTCGTCGGAGACCTCCAGCCGGACCGGCGAACCGAACCGGCGGCGAGCCAACTCGCGTTCGAGCGCCTGCAGGAGGTCTTCGTCCCGGTCCTCTTCGACCTCGAAATCTGCGTTGCGCGTTATCCGGAACGCATGGTGCTCGACGATTTCCAGGCCGGGGAACAGGACCGTGAGAAAGGCCGCGATCAGCTCCTCCATGGGCAGGAAACGCACAACCTGTGAATCGCCTTCGGGCGGGCCGAGTTCCAGGAAGCGATCGACGTTGTCGGGCACCTTGATCCGGGCGAAGTGCTGGCCGCCGTCATCGGGATGCTTCACCGTGATCGCCAGGTTCAGGCTCAGCCCGCTGACGAACGGGAACGGGTGCGCCGGATCGACCGCGAGCGGGGTCAGCACCGGGAACACCTGCTCGTAGAAGTAGGTCGACAACCGCGTGCGTTCGGACTCGTCGAGTTCGGCCCACGTGACGATCACGATGCCTTCGTCGGCCAGGGCCGGGCGCACGGCGTCGAGGAACACGTGCGCATGCCGATCGGCCAGGTGCTGGGTGCGTTCGTTGATGCGACGCAGCTGTTCGCGCGGCGACAGGCCGTCGGCCGAGCGCACCGACAACCCCATCTCGTCGCGCCGCTTCAGGCCCGCGACCCGCACCATGTAGAACTCGTCGAGGTTCGACGCGAAGATCGCCAGGAATTTCGCCCGCTCCAGCAACGGCAACGACGGGTCGGCGGCGAGCGCCAGGACGCGGGCGTTGAAATCGAGCCAACTCAGTTCGCGGTTGAGGTAGCGGTCTTCGGGAAGCGCGTTTTCGATCGCGGGTGAGGTGGCTGCGGGGGGCGCCTCGGGCGCCGAGTCGCCCGAGTCTGCCGCGGTCGGCCGGACGCTCGCGGCCACCGAGTCGGCGTCGCTGTCACGAACGTGGGTCCCGGTTTCCGTCATGCTTCTAGATGATTCCTTATCCGCCGGGGATCGTGCCACCGCGAACAGATCGGCTCAGCCGCTCGCGTCGATCGCCGCCATGGTCGCCGCGCCGACTCCGAGGCGTCGTGCGACCGACAGGTCCTCGGGTGTGTCGATGTCGCACCGCAGCCCAGGCCACGCTCCCGTCAGCTCGATGGCACCGGAATCCCGGTGGCGCCGAGCGGAGTCTGCGCCGAAGCGCGGGTCCAACCCGACACCGAACGAGAAGAGAGCAGAGGTACCGGTGCCGTGTCTGTCCCCGACGAAGCTGCGCTGGTGACCGCGGGCGGCCGCGACCGCCGCGCCGAGTTCGTCCGGCTGCAGGGCCGGCAAGTCACCCTGCAGCACAACGACATTGGGCGTTTCACGGCGAACCTCAGTCTCGGCGGCGGCGATCGCGTTGTTCAGCGGGTCGTGGTGACCGTCGGGGGTCGGGTCGGCGAGCACCCGCGCACCGAGCCGGACCGCGGCGCCGGCGGCAGTGTCGTCGGGGGTGACGACGGTGATCGCGTGCACGGCGGGCACCGCGGACGCGGCCGTGATCGTGTCGATCAGCATCGCCAGCACCAACCGCTCGCGCTGCGGCGCGGGAAAGACCGGTGCCAGGCGGGTCTTGGCGGCGCCGAGCCGTTTCACCGCGATCACCAACCCGATGCCGGCTTCCGGTGACCCGCTCATGTGCGTCATCCTGCCAGCAGGCCGCTCCAGGCTAGGCTGATGGCGTGGTCGAGGCAGCGGTATTGGGCGCCGGTGCGTGGGGCAGCGCATTGGCCAAGGTCCTTGCCGATGCCGGCAACGAGGTTCGCCTCTGGGCACGCCGTCCCGAGTTGGCCGACGAGATCAACGCCACCGGTCGCAACTCGTCGTATCTCGGTGACGCCGAGTTGCCGAAGACGATCCGCGCCACCAGCGATGCGGCCGAGGCACTCGACGGCGCCTGCACGGTGTTGCTGGCCGTGCCCGCCCAGACGTTGCGGACCAACCTGGAGCAGTGGCCGGGCCTGCTCGGCGACGACGTCACCATGGTCAGCCTGGCCAAGGGCATCGAACTCGACACGCTCATGCGCATGAGCCAGGTGATCGTGCAGGTCACCGGCGCCGATCCGGCGCGGGTCGCGGTGGTCACCGGTCCCAACCTCGCCAGTGAGATCGCCGACGAGCAGCCGGCGGCCACCGTCGTCGCGTGCAGCGACTCGGGGCGTGCCGTCGCGCTCCAGCGGGCGCTGTCGACCGGATACTTCCGGCCCTACACCAACGCCGACGTCATCGGTGCGGAGGTGGGTGGCGCATGCAAGAACGTGATCGCGCTGGCGTCCGGCATGGCGACAGGAGCCGGGCTGGGGGAGAACACCGCGGCCGCCATCATCACGCGTGGCCTGGCCGAGATCATGCGGCTCGGAATTGCGTTGGGCGCCAAGCCCGCCACGCTCGCCGGTCTGGCGGGGGTGGGCGACCTGATCGCGACATGCACATCGGTGCACTCGCGCAATCGCAGCTTCGGCGAGCGGCTCGGTCGCGGCGGGACGATGGAATCGGCGATGCGCGCGACCGGTGGCCACGTCGCCGAGGGTGTCGCATCGTGCGAATCGGTGCTGGCGCTTGCCGAAAGCTACGACGTCGAGATGCCGCTCACCGACGCCGTCTTCCGGGTGTGCCACAAGGGATTGTCGGTCGACGAGGCCGTCGTGCTGCTGCTCGGACGCACCACCAAACCGGAGTGACCGGTGGACGGTCAGTACGGTGACTCCACTCGCAGCGTCAAAGCCGTTGCCTCCGAGGTGATTCCAGGCCGGCCGGTGGCGCCGTCACCGGTGCCGGCAGCCACGTTCCACCTGTCGCCCGAGCAGGTCGATTCGCTGGACGCCTACGGCCGCAACTCGAATCCGAACTGGCGCCAGTTGGAGTCGGCGCTCGCCCGACTCGAGGGCGCGACCGAGGCGTTGGCGTTCGGCTCTGGTATGGCGGCCATTTCGTCGGTGCTGCGAGTGCTGGCCAAGCCCGGCAGCACGCTCGTCATCCCCGCCGACGGCTACTACCAGGTTCGCCGGTACGCCTCGGAATACCTTGCCGCCCAAGGGGTGCATGTCATAGCGGCGCCCAGCCGCGACATGTGCGCGGCGTCGGCCGACGCCCACGTGGTGCTCGCCGAGAGTCCAGCCAATCCGGGGTTGGACGTGGTGGATCTGCACCAGCTGGCGATGCAGTGCCGGCGCCGCGGCGCAACGCTCGTCGTCGACAACACCACCGCCACCCCGCTCGGTCAGCAACCGCTTTCGCTGGGTGCCGACGTCGTCGTGGCCAGCGCGACCAAGGCCCTGTCAGGCCACAGTGACCTGCTCGCCGGTTACGTCGCCGGCAGTCACTCCGACCTGATGGCCGCAGTGGCGCGCGAACGGCTCCTGTCGGGCGCCATCCTCGGCGCGTTCGAGGCATGGCTGCTGCTGCGCAGCCTCGGTACGGCCGGGCTGCGATTCCAGCGGCAATGCCACAACGCGGCGGCGCTCGCGGTGATGCTGAACGCCCATCCGGCCGTGCGCAGCGTGCGGTATCCCGGCCTGCCCGACGACCCGTCCCATCGCATCGCCTGCTCGCAGATGAAGCGGTTCGGCGGTCTGATCGCCGTCGAGCTGGCCGACGCCGCGGCCGTGCACGCCCTGGTCGAGCGCAGCGCACTGCTGATCGCCGCGACGAGCTTCGGCGGCATCCACACATCGGTGGACCGGCGCGCCCGCTGGGGCGACGAGGTCGCCGAAGGCTTCGCGCGAATCTCGCTGGGCATCGAGGACACCGACGACCTGATCGCCGATGTCGAGCGGGCGCTGGGCTGAAACCGCAGCGCCGGATATGGGAAGACCCGTTGCGGAGCCGGACGGTAGCGTCTTCAGGTTGTGACTGCCCCAAATGACTCCGGAACCGCCCGGCCGGCCGCCTCTGGCCGCATGCCGGGGCGCGTCCGGGTCGCTGTGGTCTACGGCGGACGCAGCCCGGAACACGCGATCTCCTGCGTCTCGGCTGGCAGCATCCTGCGCAACCTCGACCCCGCGCGATTCGACGTCGTCGCGGTGGGCATCACGCCCGACGGGGCGTGGATCCTGACCGACGCCGACCCCGACACGCTCGCGATCACCGACGGCCGCCTGCCGGAGGTCACCGCCGCGTCGGGCACCGAGCTGGCATTGGCCGCCGATCCCGGCCGGCGTGGGCAGTTGCTGTCGCTCGGTGAGGCGGCCGGGGAACTGCTGGCCGCGGTCGACGTGGTGTTCCCGGTGCTGCACGGGCCGTACGGCGAAGACGGCACGATCCAGGGTCTGCTGGAGCTCGCCGGGGTCCCCTATGTCGGGGCCGGCGTGCTGGCCAGCGCTGCGGCGATGGACAAGGAGTTCACCAAGAAGCTGCTGTCCGCCGCCGGGTTGCCGATCGGCGACCAGGAGGTGCTGCGCTCGCGTCAGCGCACGCTGAGCATCGAGGCCCGCGAGCGCCTCGGCCTGCCCGTCTTCGTCAAGCCCGCGCGCGGGGGCTCGTCCATCGGTGTCAGCCGGGTCACGGCATGGGATCAGTTGCCGTCGGCGATCGAGCAAGCCCGCAGACACGACCCGAAGGTGATCGTCGAAGCCGCGATGCCGGGCCGCGAACTGGAGTGCGGTGTGCTGGAGTTCCCCGACGGGCGCGTGGAGGCGAGCACGGTCGGCGAGATCCGGGTCGCCGGTGTGCGGGGTCGCGAGGACGGTTTCTACGATTTCGCGACGAAGTACCTCGAGGACGCCGCTGAACTCGATGTGCCCGCCAAGGTCGACGACGACGTCGCCGACACCGTGCGCGCGTTGGCGATCCGGGCCTTCGACGCGATCGACTGCCAGGGACTGGCCCGCGTCGACTTCTTCCTCACCGAGGACGGCCCGGTCATCAACGAGGTCAACACCATGCCGGGGTTCACCAAGATCTCGATGTATCCGCGGATGTGGGCGGCCAGCGGCGTTGACTATCCGGCCTTGTTGGCCACCATGGTCGAGACCGCGCTCAAGCGGGGCACCGGCCTGCGCTGACTTCCCATCATCTGACGGGTGCCGGATCGACGGGCTTGGCGGGCAACGACTTTGCGATGACGGCGGAGAGCTGCTGGATAGCCGTCGGCCCCGAACCCGGTGGCATCGTCAGCGCGACGTACACGCCGCGGTCGACGGCAAACCAGGTGCTGCGCTGTTGTTCGGCGGGCAGCTCGTCGGAGCCTGCCTCGCCCACCCGGAACCACTGCACGTCGTCGACACCCTGCAACGGTGTCCCGACGACGAACTCGGCGGGGCGGTCCACTCCGCAGCGCAGGACGACCGGTTCGGCGTCGCCACCGGCCCGCCACGCCGCAGCACCTTGCGGAGCGGGTTCGGCCAGTTGGGCGCGGGCGAGGTCGCCGAGTTTGTCGGGTAGTGCGGCGGTCA
>NZ_LZKP01000223.1 GCF_001672895.1 Mycobacterium sp. E740 | reverse complement strand
CCCGTGGTGGGGGAATGGCAGCTGCTCGCCGACCTGTCCTTCGCCGACTTCCTGATGTGGGTGCGCCGCGACGACGGCTCACTGGTCTGCGTTGCCCAGGTGCGGCCGAACACCGCGCCGACCGTGCTGTTGGCCGATGCGGTCGCCACCCTGGCCGACGCCGACGCGATGCCCGTCGTCGCCGAGGCATTCACCTCCGGTGGGGTCGTTGTCGGAGACGCTGCGGGACAACAGGTTTCACCCGGCCTCGATGTGGAGGCCGTCCCCGTGCGGTACAAGGACGAGGTCGTTGCGGTGCTTACCCACCAGACCGCGCTCGCCTCCCGCAAAGCCAGCCCCCTCGAGGTCGCGTACCTCGACTGCGCCCGCGACCTGCTTCACATGCTGGCCGAAGGAACGTTCCCCAACGTCGGAGACCTTGCGATGTCACGGTCGAGCCCGCGCGTCGGTGACGGGTTCATCCGGCTCGACGAGGCCGGCGTGGTCACCTTCGCCAGCCCGAACGCAATCTCGGCGTACCACCGGATGGGACTGGCCGCCGAACTGGGCGGCCACAACCTCGTCAGCATCACCCGCCCCTTGATAGGCGACCCGTTCGAGGCGCAGGAGCTGGCGACCCACGTTCGTGACTCGCTGGCCGGCGGTTCGAGCATGCGCATGGAGGTCGACGCCGGCGGCGCGGCAGTGCTCCTGCGCACGCTGCCGCTGGTCGTGCACGGCAGGCCCGTCGGCGCGGGGGTGCTGATCCGCGACGTCACCGAAGTGAAGCGCCGGGACCGGGCGCTGCTGTCGAAGGATGCCACGATCCGCGAAATCCACCATCGCGTGAAGAACAACCTGCAGACCGTGGCGGCCCTGCTGCGCCTGCAGGCCCGCCGCACCAACAACGCCGAAGGTCGCGAGGCGCTGATCGAGTCGGTGCGGCGAGTGTCGTCGATCGCCCTGGTGCACGACGCGCTGTCCATGTCGGTGGACGAGGAGGTCAACCTCGATGAGGTCGTCGACCGGATCCTGCCGATGATGAATGACGTTGCCGCAGTTGACAGTCCGATCCGCATCACCCGTGTCGGTGATCTCGGCGTGCTCGACGCCGACCGCGCGACCGCGCTGATCATGGTCATCACCGAGCTGGTGCAGAACGCGATCGAGCACGCATTCGACCCCGAGGTACAGCAGGGGTGCGTGACGATCCGGGCCGAACGGTCGGCGCGGTGGCTCGACATCGTCGTGCACGACGACGGTCGCGGACTGCCCGACGGGTTCAGCCTGGAGAAGGCCGACCGGCTCGGCTTGCAGATCGTGCGCACGCTCGTGTCGGCGGAACTGGGCGGGTCGCTGAGCATGCACGAGGTGGCCGCCGGCGGAACCGATGTCGTGTTGCGGGTGCCGCTGGGCCGCCAGCGCCGAGCCGCGAACTAAAGCACTTCGTATTTCGCGAATTGACTATTGCTGTCGCGAATTGGCGCTAATTAATCCGGCACAAAGATACGGCCCCGACAGTTGCCGGGGCCGTAATTTGTCGAACTGGGAGGGGTCAGACCCCGCTGCGGGCCTTGGTGCGAGCGTTACGCCGCTTCAGCGCGCGACGCTCGTCCTCGCTCATGCCGCCCCACACGCCGGCGTCCTGGCCGGACTCCAATGCCCAGGTGAGACACTCGGTGGTCACGGGACAGCGGTTACAAACGAGCTTTGCGTCAGCGATCTGAGCGAGCGCCGGTCCGCTGTTTCCCACGGGGAAGAACAGCTCCGGATCCTCATCGCGACAAACCGCCTTGTGGCGCCAATCCATAAGATCAAACTCCTCGTCATACACGTCCGGTGTGCGCAGCACAGCGCACGCTTTTATTCTTCGGCTGTTTAACGCATGCACATTGAATGTTTCAGCAACGTTGCTTCGATGCTTTCACAGGCTGGACAGATGTCAATACTCGTGAGTTAACAAGTGCGCAATGTCACTAGCCAGGTGGCTTCGCACATCGCTCGCCCGTCTGTACTAAACTCCGATCCGACTGCGCCTCAAAGCGTACGCTGCAGAGCCTTCACCGCAGGTCAGAGGCGTTCTGTCGGCCCCGGCGCAAGGACACCGAGCGCGTCGCGAACCGCGGTGAACCTCATCGACTCCCGCAAGCCCACGTAGTCGCCGTCGATCTGGCAGGCCACCGGCGTCTCGCTGGTGAGCTGCAGCCACGGCAGGTCGTCGTCGCGGACCAGGTGCTTGGCTTCGATCCGCGGCTTCTTCGAGAGCATCCGGCGCACCAGCCTCAGATTCGCCCAGACGTTCATGCTGGTGCTGGCGAACACGCCCAGCCCCGTCTCGAAGGTCGTGGTCGGGTTGGTCCACACCGGCCTGGCGTTGGCATAGGTCCACGGACTGGCGTTGGACACGAACGCGAAATGCACGCCGTCGACCGGTTCGCGGTCCGGCATGTGCAACGTCAGGGACGGCTCCTTGCGGGCATTGGCCAACATTTCGCGGATCGCGACGCGCACGTAACGGGAGGCCGTCACCGTGCGGCCCTTGGCGCGTTGTGCCTCTACGGCAGCGACCACGTCACCGTCGACCCCCATACCGGCGGTGAACACCGCCCACCGTTCTCCGCAGTCCATGAGCCCGATCCGGCGCCATGAGCGGCGATGGCGGTACTCCGACAGCAGGTCCACGAGCTGATTGGTGGCCTCGATCGGGTCCGGACTGATCCCCAGCGCGCGGGCGAACACGTTCGCCGACCCGCCGGGTACCACGCCGACGGCGGGCGCCTCGGCGCCGGGACCGCCGATCTCGATGATGCCGTTGACCACTTCGTTCACCGTGCCGTCGCCGCCGTGCACGATCAGCAGCTCCACGCCGGCGCGTGCCGAGTCGCGGGCGATCTCGATGGCATGACCGCGGTGATCGGTATGTGCGACGGTCAGTTTCACCCGGCTCTCGAGCGCATGGGCCAGCAGGTCGCGCCCGGCCGGAGTCGTCGACGTGGCGTTGGGGTTCACGATCAGCACGGCGCGCACGAGGGTCGAGCCTATCCGGCCACGGTTTACGCTCGGTGGCGTGACCGTGTCCCCGTCGAGTCCCTCGCCGACTCCCTCGCCGACGACCGTGCGGCAAGCCGCTGTGCTGGTGGCCCTAGAAGGGGCGGGCGCGTTGACAGCAGCGCTCGTGTACGTGGTGAGCGGGTTCGGCGGGGCCGAGGAGTCGGGACTGAACAAGTACGGCACCGCGCTCTGGTTCGCGATCATGGGCTCGGCGGTGCTCGCCGCGGCCTGGGCGCTGTGGACCGGTCGACGATGGGGCCGAGGCATCGCGGTGTTCGCCCAATTGCTACTGCTTCCGGTGGTCTGGTACATGGGACCGGGCTCGCACCAGTGGATGTACGCCGTTCCGCTCGGTGTGGTCGCGGTGGTGACCCTGGGCCTGCTGTTCAGCCCGGCCACCCTGCAGTGGGTGGGCGCTCAGGGCGATTCGGCGGCCAGCGCGGACAGCTCGGGACCCGACACCCGGTAGGTGATCCACTCCGTCTGCTGCTTGCCGCCGACGGCCTCGTAGAGCGCGATCGCGTTGACGTTCCAGTCGAGCACCGCCCACGACAGCCGGCTGTATCCCTGCTCGACACATTCGCGGGCCAGGGCGGCCAGCAGTTTGCGGCCCAGCCCGCGCCTGCGGAACTGCGGACGGACGAACAGGTCTTCCAGATGGATACCTGCGACGCCATCCCAGGTGGAGAAGTTGCGGAACCACAATGCGCTCGCGGCGGCGTACCCGTCGACCTCGATGAGGTGACCGTGCAGCACCGCGGGCCCGGCGAAAAGCGCTCGCCGCAACTGGTTTTCGGTGACGGTGCATTCGCTCGCGGCGTGTTCGAACTCGGCGAGCTCGTGGATCATCGCGGTCAGTTCCGGCTCGTCGCCCGGCCGCACGCGGCGGATCAGCTCGGACACGGTCTGACTCCCAGAGCGTTGAGGATGGTGGTGAATTTCGTTGTGGTTTCGTCGAGTTCGTCGTCGGGATCGGACTCGGCGACGATCCCGCCCCCGGAATACGCTTCGGCGCTGCGGCGATCCGCCGACAGCTGTGCGCACCGGATCGACACGACCCAGCGGCCGTCGCCGCGTTGGTCACACCAGCCGACGGCGCCGGCGTAGAAGCCGCGGTCGCCCTCCAGTTCGGCGATCAGATCGGCCGCAGCGGCCGTCGGCACGCCGCCCACCGCCGGTGTGGGATGCAGAGCGACCGCCAGATCCAGTGCAGTGGTGGATCTTTCGCGAAGCTTGCCGGTGATCCGAGTGGCCAGATGCCACACCGCGTCGGTCTTGTGCAGCACCGGCTCGGCTGCGACGTCGAGGTCGGCGCACAGCGGTTCGAGGACCTCGCGGATGGTGTCGACGACGAACTGGTGCTCGTGGCGGTTCTTCGCCGAGGCGGCCAACGCCGCGCCGTTCGCCTCGTCGACCGCGGGGTCGGGGGAGCGCGGTGCCGAGCCCGCGAACGGCGCGCAGACCACTTCGTCGCCGCGGCGGGCCACCAGCAGTTCCGGGCTCGCGCCCACCAGCGCGGTGCCCGAGTAACCGCCACCCGCGGCGGTCAGGTCGGCGAGGTAGCCGTTGGCGGCGGGGTCCGCGGCGATCAGCCGATGCAGGATCGTGCGCGCGTCCAGCGGGCCGTGGGCGGCCAACCGCAGCGCCCTGGCAAGCACGACTTTGTGCAACCCGGTCGACGGGTCGGTCAGGCGGGCCACCGCGGCGGCCACCCGCGAGCGGTGTTCGCCCGGGTCCGGCAGCGTCTGCGCGATCTCGACGTCAGGCAGCTCGCGCAGTGGCCAGTTCGGCATGGCGTCGAGGAACTGGATGCTCTGCGGACGGATCAGCGCGGCGGGCTTGGTCATGTCGAACGGCAACGCGCCCACGATGATCGGGGCGCTGTGCGAAGCCAGCGCAGCACGCGCGTCGGCGACATGAGGGAACGCGGTGTGCACCCCCTCGGCGACGACGGCGGCGCCGCGGGAGGCCAGGACGAAGGACGGTTCGCGAGTCACCGCGGTTTACACGGGTCCTGGTGGCCGGTCAGCCCCTGCGCGATGATCTGGCGGACCGCGTGCTCGAAGCCGAGCACCGCGATCGAGGCGGGCGCCATCGCGAACCGGATACCGCTCTGCACGGGCAGTTCCACCCAGCGCGCGATCACCGAGCGCGAGAAGTGCGCGTGCCCGACGAACACCACGTCGCGAGACTCCATGTGGGAAAGCGCCGACTCGACGGCGCGGTCCGCGCGCTCGGAGACGTCGGCGACACTCTCACCGCCGTCGGCGCCGTGGGTCCAGATCAGCCAGTCGGGGACGGTCTGGCGGATTCGCGGCGTCGTCAGGCCCTCATAGCGCCCGTAGTTCCATTCCTGCAGCAGGGGAGACACTTCGTCGACCGTGAGTCCCGCCAACTCCGCGGTGCTGACCGCCCGCCGCATCGGGCTGCTGACCACCAGCGGGTTGTCCAGTTCGAGTTCGGCCAGCGCTTCGGCCGCCAGCTTGGCGCGCTCGCGGCCGGTCTCGGTGAGTTCCAGGTCGGTGTGACCGGTGTGCCGACCGCTTTTCGACCACTCCGTCTCGCCATGTCGGAGGAGTATCAGGCGGTGCTCCAGAACGGCCACGCTGATTGATTCTGCCGCACGGGCAGTCGCGGCGACCGACCCGTGCAACGATGAACACCGTGACGCGAGTACTTGCGGTCGCCAATCAAAAGGGTGGGGTAGCCAAGACGACGACGGTGGCGTCCCTGGGTGCGGCGATTCAGGAGAAGGGCAAGCGGGTCCTGGTGGTGGACCTCGACCCGCAGGGGTCGTTGACGTTCTCGTTGGGGCACGACCCCGACAAGCTGCCGGTGTCGATCCACGAGGTGCTGCTCGGCGAGGTGGAACCCGACGCCGCGCTGGTCGACACCCCCGAGGGGATGACGCTGCTGCCTGCCAACATCGATCTGGCGGGGGCCGAGGCGATGCTGCTGATGCGGGCCGGTAGGGAGTACGCGCTCAAGCGCGCGCTGGCCAAGATCAGTCAGGGCTTCGACGTCATACTCGTCGACTGTCCGCCGTCGCTCGGCGTGCTCACGCTCAACGGGCTGACCGCCGCCGACGACGTGATCGTGCCGCTGCAGTGCGAGACGTTGGCGCACCGC
Source organism: Mycobacterium sp. E740 (assembly GCF_001672895.1). Classification (GTDB taxonomy): domain Bacteria; phylum Actinomycetota; class Actinomycetes; order Mycobacteriales; family Mycobacteriaceae; genus Mycobacterium. The sequence goes on along the minus strand of NZ_LZKP01000223.1, from coordinate 3,185 downwards.
GGCGTCGGGCAGTTCCTGCGGACCATCGCCGACGTCCAGGCCATCACGAACGCCGAGCTCAATCTTCTCGGAGCGTTGCCCACGCTGTACGACTCACGCACGACGCACAGCCGCGACGTCCTGCTCGACGTCGCCGACCGCTACGACCTGGCGGTGCTCGCCCCGCCGATCCCGCGCACGGTCAGGTTCGCAGAGGCGAGCGCGTCGGGCGCCTCGGTGCTGTCCAGTCGCAAGAACAAGGGCGCGTTCGCCTATCGCGAGTTGGCGGAGGCGCTGTTGAAGCACTGGAAGAACGGCAAGCCGATGCCGACGTTCGCGCCGGAGATCTAGGGAGGTCATCGATCAGCCGGCACGGAGTCTTTAATATTGGATGGGATCGTGGGGAACCGTTCTGTAACGCAGCTATAGCCACGCGATCGAGCCGCGCTTTGCAGTCCACACGGCCTCATGTAACGGCGGGCTTCAGTTTTGATGCTGGGACTCGGAACGCCTGTTGTCCAATGAAATCTCCAGAAGTTCCGCGATTGTCTCGTGTGCTCGGCACTCGGTGATCCTGCGCTGGAGGGCCGTCGCCGCAGCACGATAGCTTTCTGTACGCATCACTCGCTGCACCGCGTCGCTGATCGTCGCCGGGGTAGGTCGCGCGGTGCCCAAGTCGAGTCCGGCGCCGGCATAGGCGACTCGCGCCGCCACTTCGTGCTTGTCGGCGGTCTGGCCGGCGATGATGAGCGGAACGGCGTGAGCAAGGGCTTCGTGTACGCCGCCGTATCCGCCGTTGGTCACCATCAGGTCGACATACGGCAGCAACTGGGTGTAGTCGATGAAGTCAGTGACGTACACGTTCGGTGGACAAGGCTGATCCAGGGTGTGTTGACCTCGCCGCCCAGTTGTCACGACAACCATCACATCCGCCCGATCGCGCAAAGCTTTCACTGTCGGCATTATCAGCTGGTTCAGGTGACCGTTGTCCCACGTTCCCTGGGTGACATGGACGACCTTGCGGCCTTCGCTCAGTAACGGCCACCACTGTGGACGTTCCCACTCCTCGGCGTTGAGCGTGGCAAGAATCGGGCCGGAAAAGACGACCGATGAAGCAAGATCGCTTCTCGGATACTCCAATTGGGGAACCGTTAGCTGCAGCATGCAATCCGCCAGCAGGGGCCAATCGGCAATGAACACGGGCGCACCGACCCCCACGGATTCCTCGAGTGATCGATTGAGGGATCGCTGGATGCCGCGGAATAGGACCCGCTGGACGACGATATTCATTGCGCGGTAACTCGTTTGGTGCCGTGGCTGCCAGCCCACGCCGAACGGAGGAGTGTCCACGCTGGACAACATGAGGGGCCCGACGCCGCACACGACCACTCGCGGGCGTGGCACGCCGGACAGCAACAGCGCAAGCGCTCCGGTGAACGCGAGATCACATAGCACAACGTCGAAACGAGAGGCGGCTAGCACCCGTCGCAATGCCTCAAATTGCGCATTCAGCGGTGAAATGAAAACCGAAGCGAGGTCTAAGCGGCCTTGCTTCCATCTGTCCAAAACCGTGTTCAGTCGGGAGCCAGCCATCGGACGAGTGACAGACGGCCGTGCCGGTCTTGCCTCGTCCGGCAACGTGAAGAATCGCATGCCCTCGGCCGTGACCTGATCGTGGTACTCGACTCCGGTCAGCATGGCGACGTCCTCGCCGCGTTTGCATAGCTCCGCGCCTATCCGCCGGAGCGGCATGACGTGGCCCGGGATAGGAGCAGCCGCTAGAAGAATCCGAGCCATGCCAACAACTTGTCACACTGGATAGTTGGAAAAGGCAGCTAGGTACCCCCAACGTCAGCAGAACCGGACGGTCGCAACGAAACCGCCGTTCCCATCCCCACGAATCGAAGCGCAGGGTTTCCGCTGTTCCGTCGAGATCTGGGCGCTCGAAGCCGCTTGCGGAGACGTCACAAATCGGTAATCACTCTTCACGCTGCTCATTCGCCAAGTGTGTGATTCGCTCGATCAATGATGCATCGTTTTCGCATCGAATGGTGCTCGTACAGTCGTTCTACTGCAGCGCCGGCGCCTGCGCGACGGCTGACCGCTCGGGCACATCATCGACACTCGAAGGGGGGTGGCGCATGGACGTTCGATCGCAGGTCTCGCAAATGAGTCAAGAGAGCCGAGAGGTTCTCGCTCAACGCATCAGGTCTCGCCTCTCTCATGCCGATGAACCCAGGACGGATCACGATGTGAGCATCCTCGGAGGCGGCGTTTCAGCTTTGACATTGGCGTTGGAGATTCGTCGTGCGCGTCCTACCGCCCGTGTTTTGGTTATTGAGCCGAACGCACATCCGGTGCCGGAGATTACCCATACGGTCGGCGAGTCGACGGTCGAAGTGTCAGCGCACTACTTGCGTGACAAACTCGGATTGGCCGACCACTTGCAGGCTCTCCAGCTTCGCAAGATGGGTCTTCGAATGTTCTTCTCGAACAACGGAAACACCGATATCGCCCAACGCGTCGAAATCGGAGGATCATCATTCGTGCCGCAGGTGACTTACCAGATCGATCGCGGCAGACTGGAAAATGAGCTCATACGACGTTGCATCGCAGAAGGTGTCGCTATCGCCCACGGCCGCGTGCGCGATGTCGAATTAGGGAGCGAGAATCTTCCGCACACAGTATCCATCCAGAACGGCGACGCGATCACTCGCTCAACGGCGCACTGGGTAGTCGATGCGTCTGGCCGGAACCGGGTCCTGTCGCGGCAGTTGAATCTGAAGCGCTCCACTGAGCATCACTGCAGTGCCGCCTGGTTCCGTGTCGCCGCGGAAATCGATATCGGTCGATGGAGCGATGACAGGGACTGGCGGGCGCGTCTCGTCGAAGGCGATCGCGCGATGTCCACCAATCATTTGATGGGCGAGGGATATTGGGTCTGGCTCATTCGACTGGCGTCCGGTGCCACCAGCGTTGGAATAGTCGCCGACCCGGCGTTTCACGCATTCGACGAATTCAACACCCTGGTCAGAGCCAAGTCGTGGCTGTAATTCTTCATGACCCGGAAGTCCAAGATCAGGTCGTCGTGCTCCGCGAGCATCGCAGCACACTGCGGTTCATGTGCCCACAGCCACGACTTGGCTCTGACCAGGGTGTTGAATTCGTCGAATGCGTGAAACGCCGGGTCGGCGACTATTCCAACG
>NZ_LZKP01000222.1 GCF_001672895.1 Mycobacterium sp. E740 | reverse complement strand
GCAGCAACGCCGCAGCTGGGGTTGGGTGGTGGCCGTGGTGCTGGTCATCGCCGCGCTGGTCGCGATCGCGATTCTGGGCACGGTGCTGCTGACTCGCGACTCGAACAGCAGGGCGTCGCAGGAGCAGATGGTGCGCAGCAGCATCGAGGATTTCGACACCGCGATCCAGAACGGCGATCTGGCGAAGTTGCGCGGCATCACCTGCGGGACCAAACGGGACAGCTACGTCCGCTATGACGACAAGCGGTGGGCCGAGATCCACGAGCGGGTGGCCGCAGCCAAGCAGTATCCGGTGGTCGCCAGCATCGACCAGGTGGTGATCAACGGCGACCACGCCGAGGCCAATGTCACCGCTTTCATGGCCTACGCGCCGCAGACCCGGTCGACGCGCAGCTTCGACCTGGAGTTCCGTGACGGCCAATGGAAGATCTGCCAGGCGCCGCAGTGAATCACCGGCCGGCGGTGACTGATCGGCCTGCGCTGTGTAGATCCTGGCACGCTTCGACGACGCGTTCGCTCATCGACGCCTCCGCCTTCTTCAGATAGCTGCGCGGGTCGTAGACCTTCTTGTCCCCGACCTCGCCGTCGATCTTCAGCACGCCGTCGTAGTTGGTGAACATGTGCGCCGCGACGGGCCGGGTGAACGCGTACTGGGTGTCGGTGTCGACGTTCATCTTCACCACGCCGTACTTGAGCGAGTCCTCGATCTCGGACTTGAGCGAACCGGACCCGCCGTGGAACACGAAGTCGAAAGGCTTTGCGTCAGAAGGCAACCCGAGTTTGGCGGCGGCGACCTGCTGCCCCTCGGCGAGCACCTCGGGACGCAGCTTGACGTTGCCCGGCTTGTACACGCCGTGCACGTTGCCGAATGTCGCGGCCAACAGATATCTCCCGTGCTCGCCCGCGCCGAGGGCCTCGACGGTCGCCTCGAAATCCGCCGCCGTGGTGTAGAGCTTGTCGTTGATCTCGTGTGCCACACCGTCTTCCTCGCCGCCGACCACGCCGATCTCGATCTCCAGGACGATCTTCGCCGCGACGGCCTCGGCGAGCAGTTCGCGGGCGATCTCGAGGTTCTCGCCGATCGGCACCGCGGAGCCGTCCCACATGTGCGACTGGAACAGCGGTTGCCGGCCCTCGGCGACCCGCTGCCGCGAGATCGCCAGCAGCGGCCGGACATAGGTGTCCAGCTTGTCCTTCGGGCAGTGGTCGGTGTGCAGCGCCACCGTGACCGGGTACCTGGCGGCGACGACGTGGGCGAACTCGGCCAGTGCGACCGCGCCCGTCACCATGTCCTTCACCCCGAGGCCGGATGCGAATTCCGCTCCGCCCGTGGAGAATTGGATGATGCCATCGCTGCCCGCGTCGGCGAAGCCCTTGATCGCGGCGTTGATCGACTCCGACGACGTGCAGTTGATGGCCGGGAACGCGAACCCGTGTTCCTTGGCCCGGCCGAGCATCTCCGCGTACACCTCGGGCGTTGCGATGGCCATGAGCGGTCCTCTCGGCAGGTTGCGCCGATTATCCCACCGACCCGCCCGTCTCACATGGTCAAAACCATGCGGTACCGGGCCCGGCCCTCCTCCATCGCCGCGTAGGCCTCGGCGGCCTGCGCCAGCGGTCGCTCCTCGATCCGCGCCCGCACCCCGCTCTGGACGGCGAAGTGCATGGTCTCCTCGACGTCGCGCGACGTGCCCGACGGGTGACCGCTCACACTGAGCCCGTCGGTGATCAGCTGGATGGGCGCGATCGGCAGCGCGTCGGCGGTGACGCCGATGATGACGAGCTCACCCTGCGGTGCGAGCCCGCCGACGGTGGCGGCCATCGCCTGCGAGTTCGCCGCCGTCGCCAGCACCACCACCGCGCCGCCGAGGTCCTGCAGCGCCGCAGCGACGTCCACGGCCCGCGAGTCGATGTAGTGGTGGGCGCCCAACTCGCGAGCGTCGGCCTCCTTGTCCGCACCCCGCGCGATCGCCACGGTCTCGAAGCCCATCGCCCGGGCGAACTGCACCCCGAGGTGGCCGAGCCCACCGACGCCGAGCACGGCGACGGTGTCGCCGGACTTCGCCCTGGTCTGGCGCAGGCCGTTGAACGTGGTGACGCCGGCACACCCCATCGGGGCGGCCTCGGCAAACGACAGGCCGTCGGGGATGCGGGCCAGCGCGGTGACGGGAACGGTTACCGACTCGGCGTAACCGCCGGGATAGTGCCAGCTCGGCACCTGCATGCGCCGGCACTGCATGAACTGTCCTTTGCGGCACGGCACACACCGGTTGCAGTTGCCGCCGAACCATCCGACGGCCACCCGGTCGCCGGCCGCGAAGTCCTCGACACCGTCGCCGATCTCGGCGACCGTCCCCGCGATCTCGTGACCCAGCGTGATCGGCCAGTTCAGGTTCGGGAAGCCGCCTGCGACGAACCCGTGGTCGGTGCCGCACACCCCGCACGCTGCCACGGCGATGCGCACATGGCCGGGGGGCGGCGACGTGGTCTCGACATCGACGAGCGTGAGGAGGGCGCCTGCGGATTCGACGTGAACTGCCTTGTGAGTGGTCATACCCCGGACACTAGGTATGTTGGGGCCCTGTGACCACCGTTCTCGCCACGGGCGATCAGCTCGCGCTCATGCCCGACTTCCTGGATCCGATCAAGCTGATCGGCTACTTCGGGGCCTGGGCGTTGGTGGGCCTGCTGGTCGTGATCTTCGTCGAGTCGGGTGTGCTGTTTCCGATCCTGCCGGGCGACACGCTGTTGTTCGTCGCAGGCATGCTCGCCGCGGGTACCGCCGCGTCCGGGCAGGCCGACTTCCAGCTGTGGCAGCTGTTGGTGTTCATCCCGATCGCTGCCGTGCTGGGCGGCCAGGTCGGCTATTTCATCGGCCGCTACATCGGCACCGCGATGTTCAAGCCGAATGCGCGCATTCTCAAACAGAAGTACCTGGACGAGGCGCATGCGTTCTTCGAGCAGCGCGGCCCGTTCGCGATCGTGATCGCACGGTTCGTGCCGATCGTGCGGACGCTGGCGCCACTCACCGCAGGCGCCGCGCGAATGAACTACGGCGTGTTCACGCTCTTCAACGTCATCGGCGCTGTCGTGTGGGGGGTGGGGCTGACGCTGCTCGGTTACGGCCTCGGCCAGTTCGAGATCATCCAGAAGCTGCTCGAGCCGATCTTCATTCTCATCGCGCTGGCGTCCATCGCGCCGATGATCATCGAGTGGTACAAGCGACGCAGGGCGGCCAAACGCGCCTAACCGGGTCGGGCGTTCTCCAGCGCGCGGATCAAGCTGGCGGCGTCCCACGGCCCCTTGTGCCGCTTGCCGTTGACGAAGAACGTCGGCGTCGAGTTCAGGTCCATCACCTCGGCGTCCTGCGCGTCGTCCTGCACGTGGTGCAGCACCTTCGAGGCGTGCAGGCGCACGTCCTGGTCGAATCGCTCGATGTCGCAGCCCGCCGCCACGGCATAGCGGTACATGTCCGACCACTCCAGGTCGTCCTGGTGGTCGAACAGCTCGTGTGCCATCTCCCAGAACCTGCCCTGGCGGGCGGCCGCCTCGCTCGCCCGCGCCGCGTCGAAGGCCCGCGGATGCGCCCGTTCCAGCGGCAGGTGGCGCCACACGTACCGCAGTTCGCCACCGAAATGGTCGCGCACTTCATCGATCGCCCCGGTGGCGCGGCTGCAGAACGGGCACTCGAAGTCGCCGTACTCGACCAGCGTCAACGGGGCGGCGGGATCGCCCCTGATGTGGTCGCGATCCGGGTCGACCGGCCGCAGCAGTTTCAGCCCGACGGGCTCCGGCGGGCTGCGCCAGTCGGTGATCCGAAACATCACCCACCCCAGCGCGAACGCCACCACCGACGCGATCAGCACGCCGATGATGGCCTGCTGCTGGCGCGCCGGGTCATCGATCGCGATGTCGACGATGAAAAGCGAGATCGTAAAACCGATCCCGGACAGCGCGGCACCGCCGGCGATGCGGCGCAACGTCAGGCCGGGCGCCAACTCGCCGGCGCCCGTACGCCGCATCAGCCACGTCGAGGCGGTGATGCCGACGAACTTGCCGATCACCAGACCGGCGACGATGCCCCACGTCAACGGTGAGCGCAACGCCGCGGACACGCTCTGCCCGTCCAGTCGCACGCCGGCGTTGACCAACGCGAACAACGGCAGCACCAGAAACGACACGTAGGGCCCGACGCTGGTCTGCAGCCGTTCGTTGATCGATATCGAATCGCGAAGGCCGCGGGTCACTTCGCGGGCGTAGCGCGAGTTCGGGGACTGCCGGAACGCCCGGATGCGCGCGACGACCTCCTCGACCTGGGTGCGCTCGGGCAGGAAGACCGGGATCAGCAGCGCCAGGCCGACGCCCGCCAGCGTGGGGTGCACACCGGCCATGAGCAGCGCGACCCACAGCGAGAAGCCCAGCGCGGCATAGGCGGGCCCGCGGGCCGCGGGCAGATACCGCACCAACGCGATCGCCACGATGATCACCGCCGACGCGACGAGCGGAACGACCTCGATGCGTTCGGAGTAGAACAGCGCGATCACGCAGAGCGCGCCGACGTCGTCGACGACCGCCAGCGTCAGCAGGAAGATGCGCAGCCGGCCCGGGAACTTGGGTTTGATGATCGCGAGCGCGCCGATCAGGAACGCGGTGTCGGTCGAGATCACCACGCCCCACGCCTGCGCGTTCTCACCGGACGGGTTGAACAGCAGGAAGATCGCGGCCGGCACCGCCAGCCCGGCGATCGCCGCGACCACGGGGACGGACGCCCTCGCCCGGTCGGTGAGCTCGCCGATCGCGAACTCGTGTTTGACCTCCAGTCCGACGATGAAGAAGAAGAACGCCATCAGGCCGTCGTTGACCAGATGCTTGACGGTCAGCTCGAAGCGGTGCTCACCGAAGGTGAATCCGATGTTGGTGTCGAGGAAGTCCCAATAGCCTTGCGCCCAAGGTGAATTGGCCCAGACGAGCGCGACGAGGGTGAAGAGCAGCAGTAGACCGGCCGCGGTGTTCTCTCCGGTCCGGGCCGTCTTGGCGTCCCCGCTGAACCGTCTCGGCAGCAGCCGGACGATCCGCGGAACCGACTGTGAGTCGCTCACTCCTCGGCTGCGCTGCTGCACGCGTGCGCGGCTTCCATCAGCATCCAGCCCGACAGCTGCACGGACAGATCGCGCTCGGGCACCTCGGAGGCGTTCACCGCGCCCTCGACGAACTGCGCCTGCGCCCCCGCCGCGGCGGGAATCTCGGCGGTGCGGTCCCAGAACGCGCTGAACAGCGGCAGCCCGTCGACCGTCTGCCGGTTCTGCCACGCGGCTTCCGCTGAGGTGAGCACCAGCGAGCGGGCGGCGTCGCGCGCCGCGCCGTCGTCCTCACCGCGCTGCGGCAACGCGGTCGCGACCAGCGCGAGATAGCGAGCCAGGATGCCGTTGAACAGTCCGCCGTCACCGCCGCCTGCACCCTTGAGGACGCCGTCGGGGGCCATGTCGGCGGCGACCGCCGCGACCAACCGGTGCACCCGCGCGGCGTGCTGGGGGTCGTCGGTGCGCGCGGCGAGTTCGGTTTCCAGTCCCAGCACCACGCCCTGGCAGTAGGTGTACTGCGCCCGGACCAGCGATCCGCCCTTGATCCCGTCGAACACCAGGTGGCTGTCCGGGTCGATGAGGGTGTCGTCGATCCAGTCCGACATCTGCTGGGCTCGGCGCAACCGGTCGAAGCGGGCCAGGAAGATCGCCGCCGGGCCGTTGGCCGGGGCATTGAAGAACTGGTCCTGCTTGCGCCACGGAATGCCGCCGCCGTCTTCGGGCACCCATGCGTTGAGGAACTGCTCGGCCAGCTTGTTGCACGCCGTGGGCCGCTGCACCCCCGCCAGCCGCCCGGCCCGTTCCAGCGCCAGCGCCAGCCACGCCATGTCGTCGTAGTAGTTGTTGACCCACCGCAGGTTGTTGCGCAGCCGGTGGCCCCGGATCTGACGCGCGATCCTGGTCTGCCGCTCTGGCTGCGGGTCGCGCAGTTGCGCGTCGACCAGGTTGTCGAGCAGGTGCGCCTGCCACCAGTAGTGCCATGTTCCGAACAGCCGGTGCTGGCGGGCGGCCGGCCAGGCGACGACCCCCAACTGGGTGCCGGGCAGACCCCACAGCCGTCTGAGATGTCGCTTGGTGACCGCGGCCTCGGCGCTGGCTGCCCGGTTGGCCCAGAGCTGATCCATGGTGTCGATCCTGCCCTACCAGGCCGTCGAAAGGTCCCCGTGTTGGGTGATCCAGGTGTGCATCGCGATGCCCGCGGCGACGCCGGCGTTGATGCTGCGGGTGGAGCCGAACTGGGCGATGGACACGGTCACCGCGGCGCCGGCCCCGGCTTCGGGGGTGATGCCGGGGCCCTCCTGGCCGAACACCATCAGGCAGGCCCGCGGCAGCGCGGTGAGCTCGATGCGCGCGGCGCCGGGGATGTTGTCGACGGCGACCACGGTGAGTCCGGCGCGGTGGGCGAACTCGAGCAGCGCGGCGGTGGTGTCGTGGTGGCACAGCCGTTGGTAGCGGTCGGTCACCATGGCGCCGCGGCGATTCCAGCGCCGCCGGCCGACGATGTGCACGGTGTCGACGGCGAACGCGTTGGCGGTGCGCACCACCGCGCCGATGTTGGCGTCGTTGCCGAAGTTCTCGATCGCGATGTGCAGCGGGTGTCTTCGCGTGTCGATGTCGGCGATGATCGCCTCTCGCGTCCAGTACCGGTAGGCGTCGACGACATTGCGGGTGTCGCCGTCGCGCAGCAGCGCGGGGTCGTAGCGCGGGTCCTCGGGCAGCGCGCCCTGCCACGGGCCGACGCCGGGGCTCTCGCCCCATTCAGTCGGTCCCGCGGGTTCAGTCATCCTTCGTCCACAGCGCCGCGTGGGTGCCGACGAGCGAAACCGTCGCATACAGCAGGGCTTTGTTGATCTCGCCCTGCGTGCACAGCGACGCCCGGACCTGGACCGAGTCGCGGGAGATGTCGGGCAGCACCAGCACCGAGGAACCGTAGAGGCTGCAGGCCGGGTTCAGCCCCGGCGCGGGCAGCGTCGGCGAAACCAACACCATCGCGGGGCCGCCGCGCTGCTCGGAGACGTCGCGGTATTGCTCTGCGACACCGCCGATTTCGAGCCCGATCAGCATGTAGCCGTTGCCGGTGAACGCGTTCGGGTCGCCGAGCGCCGTCGGGCTGAGCATGGCGCCGTCGGCGCGGAACGCGTCGAGGCTCGTTGTCTTGATGGACAACCCGGTGTCGTTGTCCCGGACTGCGGGCAGCCCGACCGGAAAGGCCACCGGATGCGCGACGGTGGTGCCCGGCATCCGGTCGCCCGGCGAGTAGGCGTACACGCCTCGCACCTGCACCTGGTCGCGCGCCGGACCGATGCACACGGTGCCGGTGAGACGGTCGGGCGTAGGGGCCGAAAGTGGTTTGAGGTCAAGGCTTTTCACGTCGCGACAACTGCCGAGGGCGTTGGCCTCGACCGGGTGGGCCAGCGCCCCGTAGAGGCCGAACCGAATGTTCTCGGGCTTGGTGTGCGCGCCGCCGGCCTCCGACGGCGAAGCATCGACGTCGAACAGTACGTAGTCGCCGTCGAAACGCAGATTCGACACCGACATGTTCCAGCCCTGCGTCGCAAGCGATTCGCCGACGGTCGCGGTCTGAGCGGCGTACGGCCGGACCGGCCCGCCGTCACCCGAACAGGCCGAGGCCGCGACGACGACGATCGCTGCCAGCGCCGCGGTCAGCGCGCGCACGTAAGTGAAGCTCTACGTCCTGCTGCGGCCACGGCCGACCACCTTCGTCATCGCGCGCACCAGGTTTCGCGGCACCAGCCGGCCCCCGACGATCAACGCCTTGTACTGCAGGCCCGGCACGATCACGACTTTGCCGTCGGCGACGTCGGCGATGGTCTCGCTCACCACGTCGTCAACCTCGAGCCACATCCACGACGGGGTGCCGTCCATATCGATGCCTGCGCGCTCATGAAACTCCGTACGGACGAATCCCGGACACAGCGCGTGTACGCCGACGCCGGTACCGCCCAAGCCGTTGGCCAGGCCCTCGGAGAACGAGACCACCCACGCCTTCGACGCCGAGTACGTCGACCCGCGTCCGGGCACCAGGCCGGCGACGCTGGCCACGTTGATCACCGTGCCCCGGTGCGCGGCCAGCATGGGCGGTAGCGCGGCGTGCGTCAGTTGCATGACCGCGGTGACGTTGACGTCCAACTGGGACTGCAGCAGCGCCAGGTCGGCGGTCCAGAACTCGCCGGCCGTGCCGAACCCGGCGTTGTTGACCAGCACCTGCACGCCGGTCGCCAACCGGTCGGCGACCTTGGCCCGGCCGGCGGCCTCGGCGAGATCGGCAGTGAGCACCTCGACGTTCGCGCCGGCTTCGTCGTGCAGTTCGGCGGCCAGGCGCTCGAGGCGAGCGCTGTCGCGCGCGACGAGGACCAGATCGTGGCCGTCGCGGGCGTACCTGCGCGCGAAGCCCGCGCCGATGCCGGACGTCGGCCCGGTGATCAGTGCGACAGGGCGAGACATGCCCTAAGACTACTTAGCGCTGATAGTGCGGCGACTGCCGTCCGTTGCGCGACTGCGGCGGGCGCCTGCCCGCGTCCGGGCGGGCGGGCTGCTGGGGATAGCGAGGGGCATCCGGGCGCGCGGTTGCATCGGCGCGGCCGGCGGGTTCGGCGCGTCCGGGCCCGGGGGTGAGCGGGCGGCTCGGTGATGCGCTGCGTTTGGCCAGGGTGGCCTGGTTCGTCTGGCTCGCCATCGCCTGCGGAGTCGGCGGCAGCACCCGCAGCAGGTCGTTGAACTGACGAACCGTGCGCAACCCCTCGTCCCACTGGGCCCGCGTACTGGTCACCGGCATGGAGACCAGCGTCCAATGCTCTTCGTTCCACATGATCTCGGCGCAGTCCGGCGCGGTGTGCGCGAACGTCACCATCCGGCGGTCACACGCCCGTCGCGCGGCGTCGAGGTTGGTGGAGTAGACCATCCGCGGGCCGATCGCGCCGAGCAGCCAGATGTCGTTCTCCCGCGGCTCCTTGATGCCCTTGAGCCGCAGGTCGACGACCACGTGGGTGCCGACCTTGCGGTGTAGCGCGATCACGGTCGCGACGTCCTCGAGGTCGAAGATGTACACGGCCTCGCCGCGGATCTGGCCGAGCACGACGTTGCGGGCGGTGACGTCGCCGACGGTCGACATCACCCCGCGCTTCCAGCGGTTCAGGATGTCGTGCGACTCGTGCTCGTAGTCGAAGCCGTGCGACTTGGCCCACGACTTGCGACGGCGCCCCAGCCCGCGTCGACGGTCGATGTCGACGTACAGCAGCACCGCCGCACCCACGAAACAGAGTGCGGACAGCGTGAACCAAAGCGGAACCATTGCGCCCTAGCCTACTGGCAGGTAGTAGCAATCCCCGAACTCGTCCAGATCACAACCGCATCTCGGAAGCGTCAGCAAACTCAGCCCAGGACCAACGAGTCCCCGTCGGCGCTGACGTTGACCGGCACGACGTCGCCGTCGTGCACCTCGCCGGCCAGCAGCATCTTGGCGAGCTGGTCGCCGATGGCCTGCTGGATCAGCCTGCGCAGCGGCCGGGCGCCGTAGAGCGGGTCGAACCCGCGTTCGCCCAGCCACTTCTTGGCCGGCAGCGAGACCTCGAGCGTGAGCCGGCGCTGCGCCAGCCGCTTCGACAGCTGCTGCAGCTGGATGTCGACGATGTGCACCAGCTCCTCCGGGTTGAGCCCGTCGAAGATGATCACGTCGTCGAGCCGGTTGATGAACTCCGGCTTGAACGCCGAGCGCACGGCGGCCATCACCTGCTCCTCGGTCCCGCCGGCGCCCAGGTTGGACGTCAGGATCAGGATCGTGTTGCGGAAGTCCACCGTGCGGCCCTGACCGTCGGTCAGCCTGCCTTCGTCGAGCACCTGCAGCAGCACGTCGAACACGTCCGGATGGGCCTTTTCGATCTCGTCGAAGAGAATCACGGTGTACGGCCGCCGGCGCACCGCCTCGGTCAGCTGACCACCCTGGTCGTAGCCGATGTAGCCGGGAGGCGCACCGACGAGGCGGGCCACCGAGTGCTTCTCGCCGTACTCGCTCATGTCGATGCGGACCATGGCGCGTTCGTCGTCGAAGAGGAACTCCGCCAACGCCTTTGCCAGCTCGGTCTTGCCGACGCCGGTCGGGCCGAGGAACATGAACGAGCCCGTCGGCCGGTTGGGGTCGGCGACGCCGGCGCGGCTGCGGCGCACCGCATCCGATACCGCGGTGACGGCCTTTTTCTGCCCGACGACGCGCTTACCCAGCTCGTCCTCCATGCGCAGCAGCTTGGCCGTCTCGCCCTCGAGCATCCGGCCCGCCGGGATCCCGGTCCACGCCGACACCACGTCCGCGATGTCGTCGGGGCCGACCTCCTCCTTGAGCATGACATCCTCACGCGCCTCGGCCTGCGGTACTGCCGCGTCGAGCTTCTTCTCCACCTCGGGGATGCGGCCGTAGCGCAGCTCGGCGGCCTTCTCGAGGTTGCCGTCGCGTTCGGCACGATCGGCCTCGCCGCGCAGCGTTTCGAGCTGCTCCTTGAGCTCGCGCACGACGTCGATGGCGCCCTTCTCGTTCTGCCACCTCGTAGTAAGCACTGTGAGCTCGGCCTTTTTATCAGCCAGTTCGGCGCGCAGCTTCTCCAGCCGTTCTTTGGAGGCGGCGTCCTCCTCTTTGGACAGCGCCATCTCCTCGATCTCCAGCCGGCGCACCAGCCGCTCGACCTCGTCGATCTCGACGGGTCGGGAGTCGATCTCCATCCGCAGCCGCGAGGCGGCCTCGTCGACGAGGTCGATCGCCTTGTCCGGCAGGAAGCGGCTCGTGATGTAGCGGTCGGACAGCGTCGCTGCCGCGACGAGCGCGGAGTCGGTGATGCGGACGCCGTGGTGCACCTCGTAGCGGTCCTTGAGACCGCGCAGGATCCCGACGGTGTCCTCGACCGACGGCTCGCCGACGAATACCTGCTGGAAGCGGCGCTCCAGCGCGGCGTCCTTCTCGATGTACTTGCGGTACTCGTCGAGCGTCGTGGCGCCGACCAGGCGCAGCTCGCCGCGCGCCAGCATCGGCTTGATCATGTTGCCGGCGTCCATCGAGCTGTCGCCGGTCGCTCCCGCGCCGACGATGGTGTGCAGCTCGTCGATGAACGTGATGATCTGGCCCGCCGAGTTCTTGATGTCGTCGAGCACGGCCTTGAGCCGCTCCTCGAACTCGCCGCGGTACTTCGACCCGGCGACCATCGACCCCAGATCGAGGCTGACGACGGTCTTGTCGCGCAGGCTCTCCGGGACGTCGCCGGCGACGATGCGCTGGGCCAGGCCCTCGACGATCGCGGTCTTGCCGACGCCGGGCTCGCCGATCAGCACGGGGTTGTTCTTGGTGCGCCGGGACAACACCTGCACGACGCGACGAATCTCGTTGTCGCGGCCGATGACCGGGTCGAGCTTGCCTTCCTTCGCGCGCGCGGTCAGGTCGGTGGAGTACTTCTCCAGCGCCTGATACGTGCCCTCGGGGTCGGGGCTGGTGACGCGGGCACTGCCGCGCACCTTGACGAACGCCTCGCGCAGCGCCTGCGGGGAGGCGCCGTGCCCGGTGAGCAGCTTGGCGGTGTCCGAATCGCCTGCGGCGGCCGAGCCGCCCAGTCCTCCCGCGAGCCCGACCAGGAGGTGTTCGGTGGAGACGTACTCGTCGTCCATCTCGGTCGCCAGGTTCTGCGCGGCGGTGATCGCGGCGAGAGCCTGCGGGGACAGCTGCGGCTGCGAAGCCGCGCCGCTGGCGCTGGGCAACCGGTCGAGGAGCCGCTGCGTCTCCGCGCGGATGCTCGCCGGCTCGACGCCGACCGCCTCGAGCAGCGGGGCGGCGATACCGTCGTTCTGGGTCAGCAGTGCCATCAACAGATGGGCGGGCGTGACCTGCGGGTTGCCTGCGGTGGTCGCCGCCTGCAACGCCGCGGTCAGTGCCGCCTGGGTCTTGGTCGTCGGGTTGAACGAGTCCACGACACCTTCCCTTTCCTAGGTTCGTGAGCTTGGAGAAAAATGCTTGTCGGATTGATCAACGCCGTCAATGTTGAGTCTGTTCCGCTCAAGTCTAGCCAATTTTCCGCGCGGCAAACCTGGAGTCCCCGGCTCTGTAGCGCAACACGCCGCGCAAGTGTCACAGTTTTCACACCGGTATCGGCCACGCTGGACGCATGCGTCGACTCGTCGCTCTCACCACCTTCGCGGTGAGCACGACAATCCCCTGGACGGCGGTCGCACCGGCAAATGCGGCAGGCGACGCCGACCAGGTCCGCACCGTCCTCGAGGTGATGAACGGCTCGTACAACCGCTCAGACTTCACCTCCTTCGCCGAGCATGTCTGCACCGCCATGCGCCGTGCGGCGGATTTCGAGAAGAGCTGGTACGCGAGCCGACAGGCCGACGGGCCGACCCGGATCTCGGTCGACTCGGTCACCCTGGCCGGCCAGCCGGCGGCCTCGGCCGTCGCGACGGTGCGGTTCGCCGCGGCCAACCAGCCCGATGCCAAGACCTTCGACGTCGACTTCCTGCGGGAAGGCAGCGACTGGAAGGCCTGCCAGTACCACCCGACGCAAGCCGCATAGTGCTGACCGAGCTGATACCGCTGGCGCTGGTGATCGCGCTGTCGCCGCTGTCGATCATCCCCGCGGTGCTCGTGCTACACACTCCGCGACCTCGGCCGACCGGCCTGGCGTTCCTGGCCGGCTGGTTGATCGGCCTAGCTGTGCTGACGACCGTCTTCCTGCAGGTGTCCGGCCTGCTGGGCGGGCGCGGGGACCGGCCGCCCGGATGGGCGTCCTGGTTGCGCGTCGTGGTCGGCGCGGCGCTGATCGTGTTGGGCTTGTACCGCTGGTTCACCCGCAAGCAGTCGGCGCACACGCCTCGCTGGATGCAGAGCCTGAGCAAGTTGACCCCGGTTCGCGCCGGCGGCGCCGCGATGGCGCTGACCGTCGTCAACCCGAAGGTCCTGTTCATCTGCGCCGCGGCGGGTTTGGCGATCGGCACGGCCGGCGGCGGTTCGCGCGACGACTGGGTCGCCGTGGCGTGGTTCGTCGTCGCGGCCGGGTCGACGGTGGCGGCGCCGATACTGGCTTACGCCGTATCCGGCGACCGTCTCGACGATCCGCTGGCGCGGCTCAAGGACTGGACGGAGCGCCAGCATGCCGCCCTGGTCGCGGCCATCCTGGTGGTCATCGGATTGTTGGTGCTGTACAAGGGAATTCACGGCCTGTAGCTAATCGGCGGCCGGCAGACCGAGCTCGGCGGCCTCAGCGGTCAGGTATCGCGTCACCGTCGGCGCCAGCAGCCGCACGAGGTCGTCGTCGGGCAGCGTTGCCAGCGGCTCGATCCTCATGACGAAGCGCAGCACCGCGGTGCCGACGAGTTGGCCGGCAGCCAACAGTGCGCGCAGCCGGGCCTGCTGCCCGCCGCCGAGCTCACCGGACACCGCGGTCAACACGTAGTTCTGCATGAACCCGCGAAACGCCTCGTGCGCGTCGGGATTCGACGTGGCCGACTGCAGCATCGCCACCATCGTCGGGCCCGACTCCGGGGACTGCCAGATTCGCAGATAGGCCCGCACCATCCGGGTGCCGATGTCGGGCTCGTCGTCCGACGCGCCGGCGACGGCCGATGCCAGCTCCGCCGGGTCGACGATCAGGCTCAGCGACTCGCGGAAGAGGTCGGCCTTGGAGCCGAACAGGTACAGCACCATCGACGGGTCGACGTGGGCGTCCCGCGCGATCGCGCGCAGCGTGGTCTTCTCGTAGCCCTCGGCGCCGAACCGCTTGCGAGCGGCGGCCAGCACGGCGTCCCGAGACACCGGTTCACCTTGACGACGTCCGCGACGCCGCGCTGTTTTGCCTGGTGAAGCCATCAGACGATGCTATCATTTCAATGGGTGTTGAAATGTCGACGGCGCCGAGTTACGCTACGATCAGGTAATTCAACGTCGAATGAAAAAGGTGTCCGCCATGTCCACCGAAACGGCCGCCGGGCCCACCCATCACTCCTCACCTGCTCACGAGCAGCCGGCCGCGGTCCGCGCGACCGGTGTTGTCGTCGTGCTCACGGTCGTGATCGCGATCGTGGCGCTGGCCTTCGCGCTGCCCGCGGCACGCACCGCGCCGCACGACGTGCCGATCGGCGCAGCGGGTCCGCAAGCTGCGGGCGGTCAAGTCGCGGCGACGCTGGAGCAGCACTCGCCCGGAGCTTTCTCAGTCACCTACTACCCCGGCGAGACCGCTCTGCGCGACGCGATCCGCAACCGCGACGTCTACGGCGGCATCGCTTTCGGGCCCGACGGGCCGACGCTGCTGGTGGCCACCGGCGGCAGCCCGATGATCGCCCAGATGCTGACGCAGATCGGCAACGGCATCGCCGCGCAGAGCGGGGCGCAACTGCGCGTCGAAGATTTGGCGCCACCGACCGTCGACGATCCGCGTGGCGCCGGGCTGGCGGCGTCGGCGCTGCCCATCACGCTCGCCGGGCTGCTGCCCGCGGTGGCGCTGCTCTTCGCGTTCAAGCGGGAGGTGTGGACACGGTTCACCACCGCAGTGGTCTTCTCGGCCGTGGCCGGCATGTCGATCGCCGCGCTGTTGCGTTGGGTGCTCGGTTCGATCGACGCGAACTTCTGGGGCGTCACGGGCGCGTTGACGCTCGGCATCCTGGCCACGGGGCTGACCCTGCTGGGCCTCGGGTCGTTGTTCGGCCGGGTGGGGCTGGCGCTCGGCGCGGTGACGGCCCTGCTCGTCGGAAACCCGTTGTCTGGCCTGAGCAGCGCCCCGGAGTTGCTGCCGAGCGGCTGGGGCCAGTTCGGGCAGTTCCTTCCGCAGGGCGCCAATGCCACCCTGCTGCGGTCCGCAGCCTTCTTCGACGGTGCCGGCGGCGCGGTGCCTGTCATCGTGCTGACGTGCTGGGCCGCGTTCGGCGCGGCGCTGATCGTCGTCGCGGCACTTCGCGGGCACCGGACGCGAGCGGACGACCCGGCTCCGGCGGCCACCTGACTTACACTGGGGCGGCGTGGGACTCGACGACCGTGACGCGCTGCGAACGCTGCGCGACGCGGTCGATCCCGCGCTCGGCGACGACGAGCTGGTCCGGCGCTTCTACACCCACTGGTTCGCGATCGACACCTCAGCGCGCGACCTGTTTCCGCCAGACATGCAGGCCCAGCGGCACCGCTTCGCGCGGGCCGTCAGCTGGGTGCTGGGCGAACTCGCCGCCCGGCGGGCCGAGGAGCCGGTCGCGTTCCTCGCCCAACTCGGTCGCGACCATCGCAAATACGGTGTGGCACAACGTCATTACGACAGCTTGCAGACCGCGCTGTACAGCAGCTTCCGCCGTCATCTGACCGACCGCTGGGATGACCGGCTTGCCGGGACTGCCCGGGACGCCGTCGCGTTGATGGTCGGGGTGATGCGGGGCGCCGCGGACGCCGAACAGGGCCCGCCGTTCTGCGACGGGACGGTGATCGAGCACATCCGCGCCACCCGGGACGTCTCCGTCGTGCGGTTGCAGTTGGACCGGCCGCTGTTCTACTACCCCGGGCAGTACGTCACCGTGCAGGTTCCGCAGTGGCCGCGCCGGTGGCGTTATCTGAGCCCGTCGATCCCGGCCGACGACGCCGGCCACATCGAGTTCCATGTCCGCTCGGTGACCGGCGGGATGGTGAGCACCGCGATCGTCGGCGAAACACGCGTCGGCGACCGTTGGCGGCTGTCGCACCCGCACGGCAACTTGCACGTCGACCGCGAAGAGGGTGACGTGTTGATGGTCGCGGGCAGCACCGGCCTGGCGCCGCTGCGGACGCTGATCATGGACCTCGCCCGCTGGGCCGTGAACCCGCGGGTGCATCTGTTCTTCGGCGGCCGCTACCCGTGCGACCTCTACGATCTGCGCACGCTGTGGCAGATCGCCGCGCAGAACCCGTGGCTGTCGGTCACGCCGGTCTCGGAGTTCAACACCGACCCGCCCTGGGCGGCCGACTATCCCGACGTCCGGCCGCCACGCGGCCTGCATGTGCGACAGACCGGCAGATTGGCCGACGTCGTGACTCGCTACGGGAACTGGGGCGATCGGCAGATCCTGATCTGCGGCGGCCCGGAGATGGTCGCGGTGACGAAAGCCGCGCTGATCGCCAAAGGTGCGCCCGCCGAACGTATTCAGCACGATCCACCGCCCTGAGCGCGCGGCGTGGCACGATCGTGTGATGGACGACCTCGAGACCGTCACGCTGGCGGATCCGTCGTCGTCGCTGACCGCGTCCTTCGTTCCGGCCGCCGGCATGGTGGGCGTCTCGCTTGCCGACGGCGGCGAGGAGTTCCTCGGCCAGCGTCGCGGGCTGGCCGCCTACGTCAACAACGGAAAGACGATGGGCATCCCGATCCTCTACCCGTGGGCGAACCGGTTGAGCGCGAACACCTATGAGGTCGACGGCGCCGTCGTCACCGTGAAACCCGGGACCAACGGCGTGCGCCCCGACGAACACGGCACACCGATGCACGGCGTGCTCGCGGCCTACCCCGGCTGGGAGGTCAGCGAGCGGACCGCAAACAGCCTGACCGCCGTGCTCGACTACGGTGCCGATCCCCGACTGCTCGTGTCGTTCCCGTTTCCGCACCTGCTGACCCAGCGCGTGACGCTCGACGAGCAAACGCTCACCGTCGAGACCACCGTCACGCCCGCCGCGTCGTCGTCCGTACCGCTGTGCTTCGGATATCACCCGTATCTGAAGCTGCCCGGTGTCTCCCGCGAGGAGTGGACGCTGAGCAGCCCGACGATGCGCCACCTACCCGTCGACGACAACGGCATTCCGACCGGCGCGCACGCGCCGTGGCCGGACAAGACCGAGCAACTGGGAACCACCGCATACGACGACGGCTTCGACGAGGTCCCCGACGGCGCCGTGTTCACCGTGACCGGCGGTGCGCACCGCATCGACGTGACGTTCGAAACTGGTTATCCCGCAGCGCAACTCTTCGCACCGACCAACGACGACCTGATCGCGATCGAGCCGATGGCCGCACCCACCGACGCGCTGCGGCGGGGCGGCTACCGAAAAGCGGCCCCCGGCAAGCCGGAGACCGCTCGGTTCTCGATCAGGGTCGCTTAACGTTTACTTCGCGGTTGCCACACCACGACTGCCGTGCTCTTCGGCAGCACCGCGAGATCACGGCGCTGAGCCCCGCGCAGCGAGTCGACCTCGTCGGTCAGCTCCCGCACCCTCGCCTGAAGCGCCTCCACCTGGTTCGTCAGCTCGATGATGCGCTTGATGCCCGCGAGGTTGACGCCTTCGTCCTGGCTGAGCCGCTGCACTTCACGCAGCAGGTCGACGTCGTGCTGCGAGTAGCGCCTACCTCCGCCCGAAGTACGTTGCGGGCGCACCAGCCCCAGCCGGTCATAAGTCCGCAGTGTCTGCGCGTGCATGCCCGCCAACTCGGCGGCGACGGAGATCAAAAAGGTGCGGGCCTCATCGTTCGACCGTTTCGCGGCCATCACGCACCCGCCCATCCGGCCCGCGGATCGAACCCGCTGGCCCGCTCCGCCTTCGCGTAGGCCTCCAGCGCCTCGGCGGCCTCTCCCTCGAGGTTCGGCGGCACCGCCACCTTGACGGTCACCAGCAGATCCCCGTGTCCGCCCGAGCGTTTCGGCACACCCCGTCCGCGCACCCGCAGGATGCGTCCGTCCGACGTGCCCTTCGGCACCCGAACGCCCACCTTGCCTTCCAGCGTCGGCACCGAAAGCGTTGTCCCCAAAGCCAATTCGTGGAAGCTGACGGGAATGGTGACGGTCAGGTCGTCGCCGTCGCGACCGAACACCCTGTCCGGCCGCACATGGACGGTCACGTACAGGTCGCCCGACGGTGCTCCGCGCAGACCCGCTTCGCCCTGGCCCGCCAACCGAATCCGCTGGCCGTCTTCGACGCCCGGCGGAATCCGGACGTTGATCGTGCGGGTGCGAGTCGTCACGCCTGTGCCTTTGCACTCCTGGCACGGGTGTTCGATGATCGACCCGCTGCCGCGGCATTCGGTGCACGGCTCGGAGAACCCGAACGCGCCCTGGTTGCGGTTGATCACGCCGGACCCGTTGCAGCTCGGGCAGACCTTCGGGCTGGTGCCCGGGCGCGCCCCGCTGCCGTGACAGTTCGTGCACGGCGCGGGACTGGTGAGCCGCAACGGCATCGCCACGCCCTTGGTGGCCTCGAGGAACGACAGCTCGGCCTCGGTCTCGAGGTCGTTGCCGCGGCGGGGTCTGCTGGGCCGCGGCTGCTGAGCACCGCGCCCGAAGAGCCCACCGAAGAGGTCGCCGATGTTGGCGCCGCCGGTCTGACCGGCCGCGTCGAACAGGTCGTTCAGGTTGAAGTCGCCGCCATCGGCACCGCCGAAGCCACCGAAACCACCGCCACCGCCGCCGAACCGGCCGCGGCCGAAACCGCCGTTGGCGAACAACCGCCGGGTCTCGTCGTACTCTTTGCGCTTGGCCGGATCGGTGAGCACCTCTTTGGCCTCGGATGCGGCCTTGTAGGTCTCCTCGGCCTCGGTGTTGCCCGGGTTCCGGTCCGGGTGGTTGTCGGCGAGGATCTTGCGGGCCGCCCGCTTGATCTCCTTCTCGTCGGCATCGGAGGAGACGCCGAGCACCTTGTAGAAGTCCTTCTCGACCCATTCACGCTGGGCCATACCGCGTCACCTCCTCACCTCGGTCAATCGTCGTTTGATTCTGCGGGTTGAGCACCCGCCGCGCCGGCGTTATCGCCCGCGCCGGGCACCGTGTCGACCACACCGACCATGGCGTGGCGCACGACCTGCTCGCCCACCTTGTAACCGCGTCGCATCACGGTGCCGAGCACGGGATGCGTGCCCTCACCCTCGTGCTGCACCGCTTCGTGCAGCTCAGGGTCGAACTCGTCGCCCTCGACGCCGAAGGCCGAAAGGCCCAGGCCCTCGAGCACGCTGACCAGCTTGTCGGCCATCGCCTTGAACGGTCCGCCCTCGAGGTCACCGTGGGTCCGGGCGCGGTCGAGGTCGTCGAGGATCGGCAGCAGCTGCGAGATCACCGAGGCCTTGGCCCGGTCGGCCGCCAACTGCTGATCGCGCAGCGCCCGCTTGCGGTAGTTCGTGAAATCGGCCTGCACACGCTGCAGATCGGCGAGCAGTTCGGAGGCCTTGTCGGCCTCCGCGCCCTGCGCTGCGGCGTCGCCCGGTGCCGGCCCCGAGGGGGCCGGTCCGGAACCTGCTTCTCTCACTTCACCGGTGACCGGATCGACGCGCCGTTTGTCGGTGACCGTCACCGGCTCGTGCGGATCGTTTCCCGTCACTTGTTCTCCTTGCCGCTGTCGGAGTCGTCGTCGACGACCTCGGCGTCCACGACGTTGTCGTCCGCCGGCGCACCGGCATCCGCGCCGCCGCCGGCCGCCTGCTCGGCCTGAGTGGCCTCGTAGATGGCCTGGCCGAGAGCCTGCGACTCGACGCCCAACTTCTCCATCGCCGACTTGATCTCACCGATGTCGGTGCCTTCCAGCGCCCTCTTGGCATCGGCGATCGCGGAGTCCACCTTGCTCAGCGTCTCCTCGGGAACCTTCGAACCGCCCTCGGCGCCGCGCTGATCGGAGACGAACTTCTCCGTCTGGTAGACCAGCGACTCGGCCTGGTTGCGGACGTCGGCCTCCTCGCGCCGCTTCCGGTCCTCCTCGGCGTGCGCCTCGGCGTCCTTGATCATCCGGTCGATCTCTTCCTTGGACAGGCCGGAGCCCTCCTGGATGCGGATCGTGTTCTCCTTGCCGGTGCCCTTGTCCTTCGCGGTGACGTGCACGATGCCGTTGGCGTCGATGTCGAACGTCACCTCGATCTGCGGGACACCCCGCGGAGCCGGCGGGATACCGGTCAGCTCGAAGCTGCCGAGCAGCTTGTTGTGCGCGGCGATCTCACGCTCACCCTGATACACCTGGATCTGCACCGACGGCTGGTTGTCGTCGGCGGTGGTGAACGTCTCCGAGCGCTTGGTCGGGATCGTTGTGTTGCGCTCGATCAGCTTGGTCATCACGCCACCCTTGGTCTCGATACCGAGGGACAGCGGCGTGACGTCAAGCAGCAGAACGTCTTTCACCTCACCCTTGAGCACGCCGGCCTGCAGCGCCGCTCCGACCGCGACGACCTCGTCGGGGTTGACGCCCTTGTTCGGCTCCTTGCCGCCGGTCATCTCCTTGACCAACTCGGTGACCGCGGGCATCCGCGTCGAGCCGCCGACCAGCACCACGTGGTCGATGTCGGACACCGAGATGCCGGCGTCCTTGACCACCTGCTGGAACGGCTGGCGTGTGCGGTCCAGCAGATCCTGGGTGATGCGCTGGAACTCTGCGCGCGTCAGCTGCTCGTCGAGGAACAGCGGGTTCTTGTCCGCGTCGACGGTGATGTAGGGCAGGTTGATCGACGTGCTCTGGCTGGAGCTCAGCTCGATCTTGGCCTTCTCGGCGGCCTCACGAAGCCGCTGCATCGCCATCTTGTCCTTGGTCAGGTCGATGCCTGAGGTGCCCTTGAACTTGTCGACCAGCCACTCGACGATCCGGTCGTCCCAGTCGTCGCCACCGAGGTGGTTGTCACCTGAGGTGGCACGCACCTCGACGACGCCCTCGCCGATCTCGAGCAGCGAGACGTCGAACGTGCCGCCGCCGAGGTCGAAGACCAGGATCGTCTGTTCCTTCTCGCCCTTGTCCAAGCCGTAGGCCAGGGCGGCCGCGGTCGGCTCGTTGACGATGCGCAGCACGTTGAGGCCGGCGATCTGGCCGGCTTCCTTGGTGGCCTGACGCTGGGCGTCGTTGAAGTAGGCCGGCACGGTGATGACCGCGTCGGTGATGTCCTCACCGAGGTAGCTCTCGGCGTCGCGCTTGAGCTTCTGCAGCGTACGGGCGCTGATCTCCTGCGCGGTGTACTTCTTGCCGTCGATCTCGACGGACCAGTCGGTGCCCATGTGCCGCTTGACCGAACGGATGGTCCGGTCGACGTTGGTCACCGCCTGGTTCTTGGCGGGCTGGCCGACCAGCACCTCCCCGTTGCGCGCGAACGCGACGACGGACGGCGTGGTGCGGGAGCCCTCGGAGTTTGCGACCACGACGGGATCGCCACCCTCCAGTACCGCGACGACGGAGTTGGTGGTCCCGAGGTCGATTCCGACCGCACGAGCCATAGTTGTTCCTCCTGGATAGTCCCTATTAGGTTCTGAGTGCACCTCACTCAAGCCTGCGCCGACGAACCTTACCCTGTCAACCCAGACTTGAGTCTGGCTCACTCAAGTGTCAGTGCGTCCAACGGGGTCGGTACCCGTTTTGTTCCCGCGACCTATGGAGTTGCGCGGCTCTGGAGGGGTTGGACGCAGCTTGCCGGGGCGCCTGTTGTGTTCGCGCCACAAGAACCCCCCGGAGTTTCGTCCAGTCGCGACGAGCGAGTGCGCTGAGCGGTAGCTAACTTCTGGTCAGACAATCAGTGCCGTGATGACGAACCGACTGCCGCAGCGAAAGACGAAGAGGACGATGCCCGTAGCCCCGAGGCGCCGAGCCGGCACATGGCTCGCCGCCCAGTTGGCGCAGCGCCTGCTGCCGCTCATCCGCACCCAGCGCAACTTCCACTTCGCCACCCGCCAGGTCGCAGCTCCGGCGACTGTCGACGTGCCGACGCGTCACGGAACCGTCCGGTGCCTGGTCTACCGACCGCATCCAGACGCGCCCCTTGCCAAGGCCAGCCCAGACGGCCCTCCAGTCCACTTGCATTTGCATGGCGGCGCATTCATCGTGCGCAATCCGCGGCAGGAGGAGTACATCGCGCAATTCATCGCCTCGGAGGTCGGCGCGGTGGTCGTGCTGGCTGACTACGCGACGGCGCCCCAATCTCGATATCCGGTGGCCGAACACCAATGCTTCGATGTCGCGCGCTGGCTGCGCGCCGAGGCTTACGCACGCGGGTGGGATGTCTCTCGAATATCGGTGTCCGGCGCAAGCGCGGGGGCGAAGCTGGCGCTCAACGTATGCCAGCAGGCACACTCTGGCGGCGAATTCGCCCTGCGCGCAGCGGTGTTGGCCTTCCCAGTCGTCGACCTCTCCCGCACCGATCGGACGTCCGCTAAGAAGCGCCCACGGATCTCACCGCTGATCCAGCGCCTCGCCATCGATGCCTACGTCGTCGACCCGAGCCTCCGCCACCAGCCGCTGGCGTCCCCTGTGTTCGACGCCGGACTGCCGGACGCCTTGCCGCCTACGCTGATCATGACCGGAGAGCTCGACACCCTTGGCCCCGAAGGCGACGATCTCGCAGCACAATTGGCTCGCAGCGGTGTCGCGACCACCCACCACCGCTTCGCGGCCACGGACCATGGATTCACCAAGTCGCAAACCGCGACCGCCCACGCGGCGATGAAACTCATTGGCGCCCACCTCGTCCGGCACTTGGCGTGAGCGCAACGGCGGACCGTTGTCGCTGCGAAACAACGGACGACGAACATGTTGGCGCATTAGTACGAGCAATCCGCCGCGATGCCGCCCTAGCGTCTTCTCATGCCTAGATCTCGGATGCAACTGAATGGTCGACGCGCTCTGGTCACCGGCGCGACGGGAGGGCTCGGTCAGGCCATCGCACGCGAGCTGGCGTCGCGCGGATGCGAGCTGACGGTCACGGGTCGGCGCGACTTGGAGCTCAAGCGATTGGTCGACGAACTCGGACCGACCACGCGAGGGTTCACCGCGGACCTCACCAACCTTGACGAGGTGCGCGATGTGATGGACCGCGCGGGGCCGGTGGATTTGCTCGTCGCCAATGCCGGCGTCGGCATCCCACACGATCTCGCGATGTTGAGCGACATCGAGATCGAGGAAGCGATCCGCATCAACCTGCTGGCTCCGGCGGCTCTCGCGCGCGCGGCGCTGGCCCCGATGATGCAGCGTGGTCAAGGGCACATCGTGTTCATCTCATCGGGAGCGGGCCTGATTGCGACACCGGGAAACGGCACCGTGTACACCGCCACCAAGTGGGGGCTGCGCGGGCTCGGCCTCGCCCTACGACAGGAACTGTACGGCACACGCGTCGGTGTCTCCACGATCTTTCCCGGACCCATCCGCGATGCCGGGATGCTGGCGGACACCGGGGTGGCCCTGCCGCGTGGGTTCAGTACGAGTTCGCCGCAGGATGTCGCGCGGGCGGTGGTCCGGGCGATCGAGCAGGACAAACCGGAGACGACGGTCGCGTCGGCCAGTGTGCGCCTCCTCGTCGCGGTCGGCGCCGTCGCCCCGGTCCGGATAGGCGAACTCGCCCGGTTGGCCGGAGTGGGACGCGTTCGCGACGCAATGCTTGGCCGCGTCGAGCCGGTTCGAGCTGACCGCTAGTTGGCCGGCCGCAGCGAACCGGCGTCGGTGAGAACCGCTGCCGCGGAGTCGGGCGGCTCGGCGATTAGTTCGGCCAGTGCCAAGGCGGCGCGCAGTTCGAGGGTGCGCTTGTCCAACGATCGCCCCAGCAGCTCCTCGGCCTGGCGAATCCGGTAGGCGACGGTGTTTTCGTGGACGTGGAGCCGCTTGGCGGTTCGTCCGCGACTGCAGTTCTCGTCGAGATAGGTGCGCAGCGTGGCCGCCAGCCGGCGGGTGGTTCCATCCGTCGACCCCAAGCGGCCCAACTCGCGTCGCACGAAAACCACGGCCTGCTGGATGTCGACACTGGCGAGGGCGCGCAGCGAGATGTTGTGGTAGCGGGTGACGCTGCCCACGGGGCGCTTGGTCAGCTGGGCGATTCGCCGGGCTTCGAGCGCCTCGAGATGGCTGGCCCGAAAGCCCGCGATACCGCGCGCGGGTTCGCCGACGGCGACTCGCACGCCGGGTGCCGTGGCAGTCCGAAATCGCAACTCATCCAAGACTTTTGACGGGACGTCGCTGTGAGAGCCGAGCCAGGCCGCGACCGACAGGATGCCGAGACTGTGCACGACGGGTTTCTGATCGCCGATCACGGCGCCGATGTCGCGGACGGCGGCTTCCAGGAGGGCCTGGGTGTTGCGCCCTTCTTCGTGGGATTCGAGCCAGGCGATCGCGGCGACGTGCACACGGCGAACGTCCTGGCGGAGCCGCCTGCTCGCCACCTCACTGTCGATCGGCCGTCCGGCCAGGATGGTGTCGATGGTCTCGGCCTGGCTCGCTGCGGCGGTGCGCAGCCAACGGTCACGCTCGGCGGTGTACACCTCCTCGACGCGACACAGCGCGGCGTCGACGTAGGCGAACATCCACGCCGAGCCCAACTCGGCTGCCGAGTTGCGCTGCTCGGCATTGCGCGCGTGTGTCTCCAGGATCGCGTTGAAGTGGCGCGATGTCGCGGCGTGTGCGAGCCGATAACTGCGCATCAACGTGGTCAGCGGTACGCCGTGCTGCGCGCCGTCTCGGGCATAGGCGAGAGTCGGCGGGGTCAGCCGCACCGCCTCGGCAGGATCGGCCCCGGCCTGCAGCACCTGGGCGAAGTCGCGAATGCTGGCTTCGGTGCTCGCGCGGTTCACCTCGAGCGCCTCCGCGCTGGCGAGCAACTCGGGCAACCGCTCGCTGGTGTAGTCATTCACCGCGCACGAGATCTCACCGGCTCGCTCCGCCAGTTCAGCGGCTGCCGGACACAGCACCGCCGACCACACGTGCCGCTCGTCATCGCCGCGCACGCCCGTCCAGGCCGGCTCCATGGGTTGCACGGTATCGCCGCGTCCCTGCCGCGGTGCGCAAATTCCACAACGACCGGCCACAACGTTGGCGCTCGCAGACAAGAGAAAGCTCGGCTGCGAGACGGACCATCGTCACATGCGACAACTGACCAGCCTCGACGCCCAGTTCCTGGCCATGGAGAACGACCGCGTCCAGGGCCACGTCAGCGTGCTCGGGATCTACGACTCCCACACCGCAGCCGGTCGACCCCTGGATGCATCCCTGGTTCGGGACGTGATCAGTGAACGACTGCATCTGCTGCCCACCTTTCGCTGGCGGCTGGCGAAAGTCCCGTTCGCCCTTGACTACCCGTACTGGGTCGACGACGGCACCTTCGACATCGAGTACCACGTCCGCGAGCTGGCGCTGCCCTCGCCCGGCGACACGCGCCAGCTCGCCGAACAGGTGGCGCGCATCATCGGCCGCCAGCTCGACCGGGCGCGGCCGCTGTGGGAGGTGTACGTGATCCACGGACTCGACGACGGCCTCAAAGATGGCGCAGTCGCGGTACTGACGAAAATGCATCACGCCGCGGTCGACGGCGTCTCCGGCGCCGAGGTGATGAGCATCCTGCTCGATGACACGACCGGGCGCGAGCGGGAACCGGCGCCCGCAGTCGTCGCGGAGAGCTTTCCGTCCGAAGTGGAGATGCTCGGCCGCGGCCTGGTCGGCCTGATGCGTCAGCCGCTACGGGTCCTGCGTGCGGGGCCGACGGCATTGCCGCATCTCGACGACGTCCCGACGATTCGACATCTGCCCGGCGTGAAGGCCATCGCGCGCAGCGGCCGGCTGGTCAAGCGAGCCGTGGGCGCCGACACCAACGGAGCGAGCCTGCGGGTCCGCGACGTCACGGCGCCGCGGACCCGATTCCAGGCCCGCGTCTCGCCCCACCGCCGCGTCGCCTTCGCCTCGCTGCCGCTGGCCGAGGTCAAGGCCATCAAGAACACGCTCGGCTGCACAGTCAACGACGTCGTGCTGGCGATCTGCACCGCCGGGCTGCGGTCCTGGCTGGGTGAACGGGCAGAGCTGCCGGACCGACCGCTCGCCAGTTTCATTCCGATGTCCGTGCGCACACCGGAACAGAAGGGCACCTTCGGCAATCGGGTCTCGGTGATGATCACCGAGCTCCCGACCGACGAGGCCGATCCCGTCGAGCGCTTGCGCCGCATCAACGACGCGATGAGCGATGCCAAGGAGCGACACCGCGCGTTGCCGGCGTCGTTGCTGCAGGACGCGAACCACTTCATTCCACCGGCCCTGTTCGCACAGGCGGCCCGTGCCACGTCCCGGTTGGCAGGCGTGCGCGGCCTGAATCAGCCGGCCAACGTGATGATTTCGAACGTCCCGGGTCCGTCGACCCCGTTGTATCTGGGTGGTGCCCGTCAACGCGCGCAGTTCCCGGTCTCCGGCGTGCTGGACGGGATCGGCATCAACATCACCGTGATGAGCTACCAGGACTCGCTGGAGTTCGGGATCGTCGTCGACCGCGAGCTCGTCGACGACCCGTGGCAGATCCTCGACGCCCTGCGGGCAGGCCTGGACGAGCTGCGTGACGCCGCGGGGAGGGCGGCGTCATGACCGCAAACATGTTGAGCAGCAACAGCATGGACGACTACGGACTCACCCTGACCCGCATCGTCGAACGCGCCGAGCGGTTCCACGCCGATCGGGACGTCGTCTCCCGGCGCCCGTCAGGGGCGATCTCGCGCACCACCTTCGGCGCGTGCGCTGACCGAGCCCGGCGCCTGGCCGGCGCGTTTGCGGAACTCGGTGTGCGCGAAGGGGACCCGGTGGCCACGCTGTTGTGGAACCAGAGCGAACACCTGGAGTTGTACTTCGCCGTTCCAGCTATGGGCGCCGTCATCCACACGCTCAACCCCCGGCTGTGCCCGGAGGAGCTCGCCTACATCGTCGACGACGCCGACGACAACGTGATCGTCGTCGACGAGTCGCTGCTGGACGTGTTCGAAAGCTTCCGTGCCGGTCGCGAGTTCCCGCACGTCATCGTCGTCACGCGCACCGGCGAGGCCCCTGCCGGAACGTTGGACTACGAGGCCCTGCTGGCGGGCGCCGAGCCCGTCGAGTGGCCCTCGTTGGACGAAAATCGCGCGGCGGCCATGTGTTACACGTCTGGCACCACCGGCCGGCCGAAAGGTGTCGTGTACTCGCACCGGGCGCTCGCCCTGCACTCGCTCGTTGCGGCGCTGCCGGACCAGCTTGCGGTATCGGCGAGGGACACGGTCCTTCCCATCGTGCCGATGTTTCACGCCAACGCCTGGGGCCTGCCGTACGCCGCGGCGCTGGCCGGCGCCCGCCTGGTTCTGCCGGGACCCCGTCTCGACGCGACAAGCGTGCTCGACCTGTGCGCCGATGAGCGGGTCACCATGACGGCGGGTGTGCCGACCGTGTGGATGGGGATGCTCGCGGCGCTCGATGCCGAACCGGGCAAGTGGAACTTATCGGAGCTCGACCGGCTGATTGTCGGCGGCGCCGCCGTGCCGCGGTCGATGTTCGAAGGGTTCGACCGCCACGGCCTCACCGTCATCCAGGCGTGGGGAATGACCGAGACCGCACCCTTGGGCGCGGTCTGCCGCCTGACCACACGCCTCGATGAGGGCGAGCGCGACGAGCAGTACGGCTACCGCAGCCGCCAAGGCGCCGCGAGCCCGTTCTTCGACATCCGGGCCCGTGACGACACCGGTGAAGTCATCGCGTGGGACGACGCGGCCATGGGTGAACTCGAGGTGCGTGGCCCCTGGGTGGCGACGGGCTACCACGGCGGCCGAGGTGCCGACAGTTTCACCGCCGACGGCTGGTTCAGGACCGGCGATGTGGTGCGCATCGATCCGCACGGCTGTATCCGGATCTGCGACCGCTCAAAGGATCTCGTCAAGTCCGGCGGTGAGTGGATCTCCTCGGTCGACCTGGAGAACCAGCTCATGTCGCATCACGCCGTTGCGCAGGCCGCCGTGATCGCCGTACCCGACGACCGCTGGGGCGAGCGCCCTCTGGCCGTCGTGGTGCTACATGAAAGCGGCCAGGTCACTACCGACGAGCTACGCACACATCTGGCCCACGAGTTTGCCAAGTGGCAGTTGCCGGACCGCTTCGAGTTCGTGGCGGCGATTCCGTGCACCGCCACCGGCAAGTTCAAGAAATCCGAACTGCGAAACCTGTTCACCACGCCCTGAAAGGAACCCGAACATGAGCCGCTTCGACATCACCCAGACCAACCGCGCCGTGGAGCGCCTGATCGAGACCACGGACAACCCGCGTCATCTGTACCTGCTGCACGCTTACAACCGGCATCGTTACCTGGAAATGGCCGGGCGCTACGAAGAGATCTTCGCTCCGGACATGACGGTGGAAAAGCCGGTGTACCACTTCAACATGCTCGGCAAGAGCGTCACCGTCGAAGGCACCGAGGCGGTCAAGGCGCTCTACCGTGAATGGAGCGGCACAGCGCAGTGCGTCTTCTACGCCGATGACGAGAGGTTGGCGATCAGCGACGAAATGATCGTTTCGACGTCGTTGATCTACCAGCAGACGCCGGGGCGGGTTCTGATTGCCGAGGGCCTACCGGTGGACCCCGACGCCACCTATCTTGTGAAAACCGCCGAGCACATGATCTGGCCCTATGAGCGGGGCCTGCTGGTCGGCGAAGACGTCTGGGAGTACGACGAATCGGCGCGGGAAGTCATCGAGCTCGAGCCCACCGATGTTCTCACCGTCGAACAGTCCGCGAGGCTGCTCGATCCCCTGATCAAGCCACTGCCGGAGCACAATCCGTTCCTCGGGTGAGCGCCACGATGACTGTCTAAAGTGACAACGTCAGCGAAACCGGCGAAAGGACGGCAATGGCCGACGGCGTAGGCAACGACGCGGTGGCTCCGAAACTGCCGGGCGGCGAGGTGCTGCCGTTCGCGGCCGTCCCGTCGGCCAGTGTCGCGGGCCGCACACTGGGCGAATCCACCTACACCCAGCGGGTGGTGCCACGTCGCCTGCACGACGATGCTCCCAACATCGTCATCGTGCTGATCGACGACGCCGGGCCGGGCCTGCCGACGACGTTCGGCGGCGAGGTCCGCACCGACACCATGGATCGCGTCTGCGCGGAAGGATTGTCTTACAACAGGTTCCACACCACCGCGATGTGTTCGCCCACCCGGGCGTCGTTGCTGACCGGGCGTAACCACCACGAGATCGGCAACGGCCAGATCGCCGAGCTGGCAAACGACTGGGACGGGTATGCGGGCAAGATCCCGCGCTCCAGTGCCACGGTCGCGGAGGTGCTCAAACAGTATGGGTATGCCACCTCGGCGTTCGGGAAGTGGCACAACACCCCCGCCGAGGAGACGACGGCCGCCGGGCCGTTCGAGAACTGGCCGACCGGTTTGGGTTTCGAGTACTTCTACGGGTTCCTGGCCGGCGAGGCCTCGCAGTACGAGCCGCATCTGGTGCGCAACACCACCGTCGTCGCCCCGCCTCGGACACCGGAAGAGGGGTATCACCTGTCGGAGGACCTGGCCGACGACGCCATCGCGTGGTTGCGCAGGCACAAGGCGTTCAACGCCGACAAACCGTTCTTCATGTATTGGGCCAGCGGCTGTCTGCACGGCCCGCACCACATCATGAAGGAATGGGCCGACAAGTACGCCGGCAGGTTCGACGACGGCTGGGACGCGTACCGGGAGCGCGTGTTCGCCCGCGCCAAGGAGAACGGCTGGATCCCGCCCGACTGTCAGCTCACCGAGCGCGATGATTCGTTGGCCTCCTGGGACAGCATCCCTGACGACGAGAAGCCCTTTCAGCGTCGTCTCATGGAGGTGGCCGCCGGCTACGCCGAGCACGTCGACGTACAAGTCGGCAGAATCTCCGACGAACTCGACCGCCTCGGGTATGGCGAGAACACGCTGTTCTTCTACATCTGGGGCGACAACGGCTCCTCGGGCGAGGGGCAGAACGGCACGATCGCCGAACTGTTGGCGCAGAACGGCATTCCCACCACCGTGCGCCAACACATCGACGCCCTCGACGAGCTGGGCGGGTTGGATGTGCTGGGCTCTGCACTGGTCGACAACCAGTACCACGCCGCGTGGGCGTGGGCGGGTAGTACGCCCTACAAGGGCATGAAGCTGCTTGCCTCCCACCTCGGCGGCACCCGCAACCCGATGGCGGTCAAATGGCCGACCAAGATCACGCCCGACCCCGCACCGCGCGACGTGTTCGTGCACTGCAATGACGTCGTTCCCACCATCTACGACATCGTCGGTGTCCAGCCACCGCGGGTCGTCCACGGCGAGCCGCAGATCCCGCTCGCCGGAGCGAGTTTCGCGCACACGCTCACCGACCGGTCCGCGCCGGGCGGAAAGAAGACGCAGTACTTCGAGATCATGGGCAGCCGCGCCATCTACCACGACGGGTGGATGGCGTGCGCGCGCGGGCCGCGGCTGCCGTGGGTTCCCGGACAGCCCGAGGGCATCGCCACCTGGACCCCCGACGACGACACCTGGGAGCTGTATCACCTCGACGAAGACTGGTCGCAGGCAAACGATCTCGCGGCCCAGCACCCCGACAAGCTCACCGAGATGCGGGAGGTGTTCGCCATCGAAGCGGCCCGGAATTCGGTGCTGCCGATCGGCGGTGGTTTGTGGGTGCCGGTGTATCACCCCGAGTTGCGGATCGCCCCGCCCTACCGGGAGTGGGAGTTTTCCGGGGACACGGTGCGCATGCCCGAATTCTGCGCACCGTCGTTGGGCAACAAGAACAACGTCGTCGCCATCGATGCCGACATTCCCGCCAACGCCAACGGCGTGCTGTACGCCCTTGGAGCGGCCGCCGGCGGGCTGACGTGCTACCTCGACGGAGGCCACTTGTGCTACGAGTACAACTTGTTCATCCTCTCGCGCACCAAGATCCGATCCTCCGAGAAGCTTCGGCCGGGACGCACCACGATCACCGTGCAGACGCGGTATGCCGAGCAGCGCCCCGCCGGACCGCTCGATATCACGCTGGCGGTCGACGGGAACACCGTGGCGTTCGGGCAGGTTCCGGTCAGTGCGCCGCTGTTGTTCACCGCCAATGACTGCCTCGACATCGGTACCTGCCTCGGCTCGCCGGTATCGCTGGACTATCGCGATCGCGCTCCGTTCCCGTTCGAGGGGCTCATCCATCGCGTCCACGTCGCCTACACCTGACAGCTGCAGTGCGGTCGGTGAAGAGAACGGCTTGCTTAGTTAGCTAGGTCCACACCGTGGTCAAGGTCGGCCAGCCACCCGTTCCGGCCAAGACACATCGTCGCCGTACCGCGCAGCACGCAATGATGCCGGTTGTCGACATGGCGTGAGCATCTGCTTGCCGAGTAGCGTCGGTATCGATGTGCCAGTACTGCGGTTGCCGGGATATGCCGCTCATCCGCGACTACATCGCCGAGCACGCGCATGTGCTCAACCTCGGCGCCGACGCGGTCCGGGCGATCGACCGCGGCGACCTCGAGTCCGCGCGACGGCTGCTCGCCGAGATGGCCGCCGAGCTCCGACGGCATTGGCGAGGTGAAGAGAACGGCCTGTTCACGGTGATGGCACGCGAGGAGATGTTCGCCGAGCACATCGCCCCGCTCATCCGCGAACACCGCGAACTCGACGAGCTGCTCGCCACCGTGGACCTGACCCGCCCCGAAGATCAGGCCACGATTCGCGACGCGGTGGAAGAACTGTGGGAGCACACCAGAAAAGAGGAGGACGGCATCTTCCCGGCGGCGCTGACCTCTCTGGACGGCGACGAATGGGATGCCGCGATCGAGGCCTGGCACGACGCCCACCCCGGCCGGGAGATGGTCAAGTGGAGCGTCTGACACCCGCTCGTCCCTAAGGTGGACCGATGACCGCAGCACAACGGGAGCGCGCCGCGCTCGTCGAAACCATGCGCAGCGTCGGACCGGATGCGCCGACCCTCTGCGGCGACTGGACCACCCGCGACCTCGCCGCACACCTGGTGGTCCGTGAGCGGAGGCTCGACGCCGCCCCCGGCATCATGATTCCCGCCCTGGCCGGATACACCGACAAGGTGCAGCGGCAGACCGCCTCGAGCACGGAATGGAACGACCTGCTCGACAAGGTGGCAGCAGGACCGCCCGTCTACTCGCCGTTCAAACTTCTCGACCCGGTGGCCAACATGGGCGAGATGTTCATCCACCACGAAGATGTCCGCCGCGCCCAATCCGATTGGGAGCCAAGGCCACTCGATGACGCGACAGTCGGGGCGCTCACCCGGACGCTGCCGCTCATGGCCAGGATGACGTTGGCCAAGGCGCCCGCGCGGATGACGCTGCAGACACCGCAGGGCAAGGTGATCGCCACGGTCGGAAAGGGTCCCGCGCTGACCATCACCGGTGAACCGTCCGAACTGCTGCTGTTCATCTCCGGCCGCGACGCCGTTCGACTCGAGTTCGACGGCGACGCCGGGACCGTGGCCGCGGTCCGGGCCAACCGTCGCGGGCTGTGACGTCGACCCGCCGCGTCCTAAGCTGGCGGCCGTGAGCTCACCGCTGGATTTCCGGGTTTTCGTCGAACCTCAGCAGGGCGCGACTTACGCCGACCAACTTGCCGTCGCCCGCGCCGCCGAAGACCTCGGCTACTCCGCGTTTTTCCGGTCCGACCACTACTTGGCGATGAGCGGTGACGGCCTTCCCGGTCCGACCGACTCCTGGGTCACGCTGGCCGGAATCGCCCGCGAGACGCCGACGATCCGGCTCGGGACCATGGTCACCTCGGCGACGTTCCGTCATCCCGGGCCGCTGGCCATCTCGGTCGCACAGGTCGACGAGATGAGCGGTGGCCGCGTGGAATTCGGTATCGGTGCGGGTTGGTTCGAGGCCGAACACCAGGCGTACGCGATTCCCTTTCCGCCGCTACGCGAACGATTCGACCGGCTCACCGAGCAGTTGGAGATCATCACCGGCCTGTGGACGACGCCGCAGGGCCAGACGTTCGACCACTCCGGTGCGCACTACACAGTCGTCGACTCCCCGGCGCTGCCGAAGCCGGTCCAGTCGCCGCACCCGCCGATCATCATCGGCGGACAGGGCGCGAAGCGGACGCCGGCGCTGGCCGCGCAGTTCGCCGCCGAGTTCAACGTGCCGTTCGTGCCGCTGGAAACGGCGAAGACGCAGTTCGAGCGCGTCGCCGCAGCGGTATCGGCAGCTGGGCGGTCCGCCGACTCGATGACCTATTCCGCGGCGTTCGTCCTGTGCGCGGGGCGCGACGACGACGAGATCGCCCGCCGGGCCGCCGCGATCGGCCGCGAGGTGGACGAGCTGCGCAGCAACTCCCCGACGGTCGGCACGCCCGCCGAGATCGCCGACAAGCTCGGCCCGTTCGTCGACGCCGGTGTACAGCGCGTCTACCTGCAGGTGCTGGACATGTCCGACCTCGCCCACCTGGAGTTCTTCGCCGGCGAGGTCATCCCGCAGATCCGCTGAGCGAGCGCCTACTATCAATTCCCGTGGCGCGATACGGACCTCCAGAGGACCCGAACTACCCCGACAACGAACCCACGGCCTACATCGACTACGGCGACGGCGGCTACCCGCCGCCCGAGGAACCGGTCCCGTGGTACCGCAAGCCGGCCGCGCTCGTGGCGCTCGGCGCGCTGGGCGCGCTACTGATCGCCTTGATCGTGTGGCTGCTGGCCAGCCTGATCACCGGCGGCGGCGACTCGACCCGGCCCACCACGCTGACGCCACTGACCACCACCTCCCGATCGGTCAGCACCACCACGACGACGACGGAGGTCACTGAGACCACCGCGGTCACGACGACGACGGAACCGACGACGACGACGACAACCACTACGACGGCGCCGACCACCACGACCACCACCACGACGACAACCACGACCACCAGCCCCACTACGAGCATCAGCACGAGCACCGAGACGATCACCGAAACCGTGACGGCCCCGCCGGCGCCGCCGGGCGCCTGAGGGGCGGTTGCCCACCGCCGGACCCCCGGCTTGCCGGTTATCGGCCGCTTCGCCGCGCGATTTGCGATCATCGGAAGTGGTAATTGACGGCGCGGGAGATACCGGGGGATGGCCGTTCCATCCAGTGACATCGCGAACCTGTGTGGGCCGTGCGGCCACGGCCTGCGGGATGGTGCGCGCTTCTGTGACGCCTGCGGTGCCCCGGTTTCCCGTCCGCGGGACGACGGTGAACGCAAGAACGTAACGGTGTTGTTCGCCGACGTGGTCGGCTCGATGAAACTCGCGGCACGACTGGACGCGGAGCGACTGCGAGAGCTCATGAACGACCTGCTCAACCGCGCCGGCGCGGTGGTGCAGCGCTACCAGGGCACCGTCGACAAGTTCACCGGCGACGGCTTGATGGCCCTGTTCGGCGCACCGCGGGCTCTCGAAGACCACGCACTGCGTGCGTGCATCGCCGCGCTGGAGATCCAATCGGCCACCCGAGAACTCGCCGGCGAAGTGCTCAGCCGCGACGGGGTCGCGCTGCAGCTGCGTGTCGGCTTGAACTCCGGCGAGGTCATCGCCGGCGAGATCGGCTCCGGCCCCGGCAGATACACCGCGATCGGTCATCCCGTGGGCATGGCCCAACGAATGGAGGCGGCCGCTGCGCCGGGCGCGGTGTTGTGCTCGATGTCGACAGCTCAGCTGGTCGCAGACACCGCACGACTCGGTCCGGTCCGCGATATCGCGATCAAGGGCAGTGACACCCCGGTGCCTGCCCGGGAGCTTCTCGCCGTCCGATCAGACCGAATCATCCTGGGCCGCAACGACGGAGTGATGCTGGGCCGCGCCGCCGAGTTGAACCGGCTGCAGAATCTCTTCGAGAGCCGTCGCACGGCGCTGGTCGGGATTGTCGGAGCCCCGGGTCTGGGCAAGAGCCGACTGATTCGTGAGTTCAGCACGGTGGCGGCCGGCAGAGGCGCCGATGTGGTGACCGCCCGGTGCGATGCGCATACCACGACGCTCGCGTTTCGCGCCGTCACGCGCCTGCTGCGGGCCATGTTCGAGGTCGACGAGCAGACCGATGCCGATGCGCGCACGAAGACATTGGCCGCCTCTGACCTCGAACCGGACTCGGCGGATGCGCAGATCCTGTTCGACGTCATGGGAATTGCCGATCCGAGCGCACCTCCCGTGCAGATCGGCGTCGACGGCCGGCGGCGACGCCTGGTCGATGTGATGACCCGGGTCGTGCGGGCGCATCCGAGGAGAATCGTGTTCGTCCTCGACGACGCTCACTGGATCGACGAGCCGAGCGACGCCGTCCTCGCCGATTTCGCCGCCACGCTCACCCAGACCACGTCGATGTTCGTGACAACCTATCGTCCCGAGTTCCACGGGGCTCTGCACCACGATGCGCACTACGTCCTGGCGCTGGAACCACTGACCAGTTCAACGCAGCTCGAGCTGATCGGCCAGATTCTCGGTACCGGCTCCTCCCTTGACGGTGTTGCCGAGCGGATCGCCGACGCCGCGGCCGGCTATCCGTTGTTCATCGAGGAGATAGTGCGTGACCTCGCCGGTCGCGGCGTACTCGCCGGAAGCCGCGGCAACTACCGGCTGGCTGCGAGTATCGGCGAGATAACCGTTCCCCCAACGGTTCAGGCGGTGCTCGCGGCTCGCATCGATCGGCTGTCGGCCGAGGCGAAGGCCATCCTGAATTCGGCGGCTGTGATCGGAACGCAGTTCGATGTCGACACCCTCAAGGTGCTGCGTCCCGAAGTGCCGCCACAAGGCTTGGTCGAACTGGTCTCCGCCGAGCTGATCGATCAAACGGAATTCGCGCCGCGACAACGCTATTGCTTCCATCATCCGCTGGTACGCACGGTGGCCTACGACTCACAGCTGAGCAGCACCCGGTCTCGGGCGCATCGCCGCCTGGCCACCGCCATCGAAACCCACGATCCGAGTGCCACCGACGAGAACGCGGCGCTGATCGCCGCGCACCTCGAAGCGGCCGGTGACCTGCCGGACGCATACCGCTGGCGCATGCGGGCAGCTGATTGGCTCCGCCAGCTGGATCTGCGCGCCGCCCGCGTGGAATGGGAAAGCGCCCGCCGCATCGCCGACGAACTCAGCGACGATCGTGCCGGCGTCATCGACATGCGCGTCGCACCGCGCGCCATGTTGATGTCCACCCTGCTCTACACCGGTGACTCGTCGAATACTGACGAACAATTCGAAGAGTTCCGTGACCTCGCGACAGCGGCCGAGGACCTCAAGTCACTCGCCCTGGGCACAGCCGGCCGCATCTTCTCATTGAGCATCAACGGCTTTCGAATCTCCGATGCCGCGGCGATGTTGCCGCAACTTGATGCTCTTGCTGCCAGCCTCGAGGTCGACGCCGACACCAGGGGGATAATTCTGAACGCAGTGGCTTATGTCCGATTCGCCAACTGCGAGTTCGAGGCAGCTCTGCGAACCGTCCGCGCGATCATCGACCAACCGGATGTGTCGACGGTAGAGATGGCGCCCGCGGTGGCGCTTCGCGGGGTTGTCGAGACATGCCTGGGCTACCCCGCGGTCGGCCGGCGCAATCTCGTTGCGGGAACTCGTGATGCGCGCTCGCTGCCGGCGGTCAACTATGCGTCGGTGCAGATCTACTGGGCGGTGCTGCTGACCCTCGGCTTGTGTGAAACAACCGATCTGGTCGGCGACATCCGCGATGCCCTCAGCCGCGCAGAGGCGTTCGGCGACATCTGCGGAATCGTCATCGCACAGTGGGCCTGCGGCACCGTCTTGCTGCGGGACGGCCGCGAGCACCGCGACGAAGCAGTCGATTTGTTGAGGAGCGCGCGGACGAACATCCTGAGACACCGGGTGGGCGTCGTCGGATTGACCACGATCATCAGCGATCTTGCGGTGGACGCCGCACAGCATGGAGCAAGAGACCGGGCCATCGACGAGCTCCGGGCACTGCAGTCGACAAGCACCGGGGGCTCGCTGGTGTTCGGCGTCGTCCCGACAGAGGCTCTGGTGGATCTTCTGGTCGAGCGAGGGACAGATGACGACCTGATGGAGGCAGGTCGAATACTCGATCAGTGGCCCGAACGCAGTCCCGGCATACCAGCACTCGAACTGTGGTGGCTGAAGTGTGGCGCGCTGCTGGCCAGAGCCGAGAACCGGCCGGCTGCCTACGCTGAACTGGTCGGCAGGTATCTCGACCTGTGCGAAACGCTGGATGCGCGAGGAAGATTGGCCGAAGCACGCATGCTTTTCGACGAGTCGGTCGCGCAAGCGCGCACGGTCTGAACATGGCGACGATACTGGCCTACACCTCGCCCGCACTGGGTCACATGTTGCCGATCAGCGCACTGCTGGCGGAGTTGTCGCGCCGCGGCCACACCATCCATCTGCGCACGCTGTCCAGCGCGGTCGAGATGGCGGCGGGCATGGGCTTCGACGCCGCAGCGATCGACCCACGCATAGAAGCCATTCCGCTCGGCGACGGGAACACGACCGACCCGCGTCGGGCCTTGAAGATCGGTGTCGCCGCTTTCGGCCGGCGCGCCGGATACGAAGTCACCGACCTCACAGCAGCCATCGCGGACGTTGCACCCGATGCGCTGCTGATCGATGTGAACTGCTGGGGTGCGAGGTCGGCCGCCGAGGCCGGTGACCTTCCCTGGGCGTGCTTCTCGCCCTACACGCCGCCGATGCGGTCGCCCGGCGTGCCGCCGTTCGGACTGGGCCTCAAACCGATGCGGGGAGTGCTCGGCCGAGCGCGCGACGCGGCGATCGACGCTGTGGTCACGAGATCGATCGAACGGGCAATGCTGCCGTCCGTCAACGACATTCGTGCCGGTGTAGGCCTGGCCGCGGTCCCGACCGCCGACGAGTACCTACGGCGGGCCCCCCTCATGATGGTGGCCACCGGCAAGCCGTTCCAGTACGAGCAGACCGACTGGGGCGACGCCGTCCACATGATCGGGCCCTGCGCACTGGATCCCGGTGGTGACACCACCCCCGATTGGTTGGCCCGAATCGACCGGCCGATTGTCCTGGTGACCACGTCTTCCGAACCACAGGCCGACGCGAAACTCGTCTCGACAGCGGTGGCCGCCTTGGCCGATGAACCCGTACACGTGGTCGCGACTGTCCCGGCCGGCCCGCCGACGGCGTTACCGACGGCAGCCAACGCCACGGTCTGCGAGGTGGTGCCGCACGGAGCCGTCCTCGCCCGTGCGGTGTGCGCGATCACCCACGGCGGCATGGGCGCGACCCAGAAGGCGCTGTGGCACGGCGTACCCGTGTGCGTCGTGCCGTTCGGACGGGACCAGTTCGAGGTCGCGCGCCGCGTCGAGGTGGCGCGATGCGGCACCCGACTGCCCGCGAAGAAACTCTCGGTACCGCGGCTGCACGCGAAAGTGCAAGAGGCACAGACCATGACGGAGGGCGCGCGGCGCGTCGCAGCGGGATTCGCCGCCACGGGCGGCACCGCCCGGGGCGCGGACCTCTTCGAACAGCGGGTGCTGGCTGGGCGTCGCTAGGCTCCGCGCGCCGCGTAGGCGGCGACGAGCGCCTCGGCACTGCGCACCGCCGCCCGGCACGCCCGCGCTGTGAACGGGTCGTTCAACGGGTGGTCGGCGCGCCTGCGCCAGCGCTGCGCGGCCGCGAACGCAGCGCGTGGGCCGTCGTACGGATTGTCCGGTTGCAGACCCAGCCGGCTGGCCGCGTCGGTGCCTGACCCACCGATGATCCGGCGCAGCGACGCCATCTCGTCCTCGTTCAAAGTCGTTGGCCGTGAACGTAACTGGCTCAGCAGCCGAAGCTCCTCGAACGCGTGGGTGTCGGCCAGCAACGGGTCGATGTCGGCCAGGATGTAGGGCGTCGCATAGATCGGATTGTGCTGCACGAACTGCCGCAGCGACACCAGCGCGGTGTGCGCCTTCAGCAGATCCGAGCGCTGCGCGAACTGCTGGTCGATCACGTCGCGCAACGCCACCAGGCCGCTGCGCTCCAACAACTCGTCGGCCAACGCGACCGAATCACCGACCCCGGCGCGCAGCACCGCGATCGAAATCCGGATGCCGAACATGCCGAACCGGTCCAGCAGCGCAGCCCGCGTCGCGGCGTCCACCGGCAGCGAGCTGTCCTCTCGCACAAAGCGGTCCGCCGACAACATCGTCTTCGTCAGCTCGGCCGCGTCGACCGCGGCGAGTTTCTCCAGCGCGACGAATTCGCTCTGCCGCAAAGTCCGCGCCGTCAACGCGAGCAGGCCTGACACCGGCACCACCGCCTGACAGGTGCCGGTCCGTTCCATCTCCGCGGTGAACCGGGTCGCGACGTCCTTGGCCGAGAGCATCGCGTCGATCCGTCCGGCCCCGATCTCGTCCGCGCGCGACGCGACCCCGATGACACCCAGTGCGCCGGTCGAGCCGCCCACCAACTCGCCGATCTGCTTGAGCAGCGCGATATCCGCGGCGTTGAGCGTGCGCAACAGGAAGACCACGGCATCGACACGCGGCACCCCGTCGTCGGGTACGAGCAGGCGCAGCGTGCGTTCGGACACGTCGCGGTTCAGCGACGACGTGCCGGGGGTGTCGATGATCGTGGTGTCGATCAGTTCGGCGGCCGGCCACTCGACGTCGAGGTCGAGGACGTCCTCGGCGTCGAGGGCGGCGAAGTCGAAGGTCAGCCCGCCCGCGGCCGGATCACGCCCGATCGGCACATTGGACCGCCTGCCGCCACGGTGATTCGCCGTCACCTTCGGCGTGGGCCCGTGCCGGAACCACGTCACGATCCGGGTGGCCTCCGTGGCGTCGGTCGGCGCAATGTCCTCCCCCACAAGGGCATTCACCAGTGTCGACTTACCGGCCTTGAGGGTGCCCGCCAGCGCGATGCGGATGGGCTGGTTGAGCCGGCCGCCGATGCGTTCCAACTCGTTGTGCACGTCGGGCCGCTGACGGTACGCAGGGTCGGCCCGGTAGGCCTGAATCGTTCCGCCCAGGATCGCGCGCACCTGATCGCTCGTGCTCATCGCGCTCCTCGGCTCTCCTCCCGCCCGGGAGTCCAGCTTAGATACCGATGCTGCTAAGTCGTCGCCACGGGTTCGCGAGCGGAGTCGGTGGGCATCAGCTTCACCGCGTGCTCGGTGACCTGGTTGAGGATGTTGAGTTGACGCTGCAGTTCCTTGATCCGGTTGTTGCGTTCGGCCTCCTCGACCTGCGCCGCCGCCACCGTCGCTTGCAGCGACTCGTTGAGCGACCTGGTCGTCTGGTTCGCGATGCCGCGGTAGTGGTCGCGCAACTGGCGCTGGATCGCCTTGAGCCGGTCGCGTGATTCCTTGCCGACTGCGAACTGAGTGTCGTCGATGAACCGGCGGGTGTTCGCCTTGGCCTCGTTACGCACCCGCAGCATCCGGTTGTCCATGTTCTCGCGGTACGCGGTGCGGCCCATCAACAGACCGGCGCCCAGCGAGATCGGGTTGAACATGCCCAGGCCCGCGAACGAGGTCATCATGCCGAACATCAGCACGCCGCCGTAGGAGCCCTGCATGCCCATGGTCAGCTTGCGGCCCTTGCCGACCGGCTTCGCCTCCAACCGCGCCAGCGACTTCATCTCCCCCAGGTTGGCGCCCATGTGGCTGGGGTCCAGCTGCGGCATGCTGACCGCATCGAGACCGGCCTCGACGAACGTGCGGCCGACTTCGGCGGCCAGCACCTCAGCTCGCTGGTATGCCCACACGAAGTTGTCGCCGACCGCCGTGGCGACGGCGTTCTCGAGCTCGGCGCCGATCTCGGCCCAGTGCTGGGTGGGGTCGCACGTGTCGATGACCTTCTCGATGTGCTGGCTGATCAACCGGAACCGTCCGCGCAGGTCGTGGTCGACATCGGCGGTCAGATCGGCGATCCCGTCGTTGAGCACCTGTTGCCACAGCGCCGTCTGCTGCAGCGCGTCCTGGGCCTCCTGCTTGCGCCGCTCCAGATCTGCCCTGAGCCGGTCGCGGGCGTCGGGGTCGTCGAGCGCCAACAGCTCCGCTTTGACCTTGAGCGTGAGATGCTCTGCCGCAGCGTAGATTTCGTTGACGACGTGATCGCGGATCCGGTCCTTCTGGCGCCCGAGCACCTGCTCGGTGAGGAACCTCACGATCGCGGGGAAGTTCGACTCCTCGTTGAGTTCCTTGTCGTTGAGCTGGATCGCATGACTGCGCAGCAGTGACGACGCCGGGATCACCGGAACGGCCAAGCCGGCACGCTGCAGGTGAGCCTTGTTCGCCTCCACGATCTGGCGCCAGTGCGGATAGAGGTCGGTCTTGGTCGCGACGACCGTTGCGACAGGGCAGATCTCGAAAGCCTGACGCATGAACGTCATCTCGGGTTCGGTGAACTCCTGGCTGGTGTCGCTGCACATCAATATCGCGTCGGCGTCAGGC
This sequence comes from Mycobacterium sp. E740, assembly GCF_001672895.1. Classification (GTDB taxonomy): domain Bacteria; phylum Actinomycetota; class Actinomycetes; order Mycobacteriales; family Mycobacteriaceae; genus Mycobacterium. Next base: position 4,292 of record NZ_LZKP01000222.1, on the reverse strand, counting down.
AGCAGCCCCAGGGTCGCCGAAAGATGCGGCTGGCCATGACCGCCGACACCGGGGGTGTCGACGAACGCCAGGCCGTTCTTGAGCAACGGGCCGGCCGCGGTGACCTCGACGCGGATCACCTCTCGCCCGCGCGCCTGCGGCGCCCGGCGCAGATCGGTCTTGATGTCGGCCATCGGGACCTCGACGGCTTCGGGCTCCTCGCCCTCGCCCCGCGCGACGATCAGCTTCGCGCTCGCCGTCTCGCCGTAGGTCACCACCGTCGCCAGCACCGTCGTCTCGTCGTCGCCGACCCGCGCGACCGGGACACTGAGCAGAGAGTTCAGCAACTGGCTCTTGCCCTGCTTGAGCTGGCCGGCGACCACGACCCGGATCTGCGGGTCGGCGATGCGGGTCTTGGCCCGGGCCAACCGCTCGACCAGATCGCCGCGATCGTTGGCATCGGCGATCTTGCTGGTGTGGTCGATCAGCTCGACGATCACCTTGCGGGGGTCGGTGGGTTGCGTCATGGAGTCCTCATGTCTGAGCGGCGGGTCGGCCGCTGAGTCAACGGTAAACGTGCCAACTGGCGGGGATCGCCGATTGATCCCCGCCAGTTGTGCGCTGCGCTCTTACTCAGAACAGGCCGGCGTCGACGTCGGTGTGGACGTCGGTGTGCGCGTCGATGTCGGTGTGCACCTGACCGGAGTTGTCCACCGAGTGGTCCTGCACCGAGTTGTCGACCGAGTTGTGCACCGAGTGGTCGATCGAATGGTCGTCCTCGATGCTCGCCCCGCCCGAGATCCCGCCGGACACGCCGCCGTCGATGCCGCCGACGGTGGTCTGGTTGCCATCGACGTGGCTGGTGGTCGTGTCGCTGTCGTTGATCACGATGCCCCCTCCGGAGCCACCGGCCCCGCCGGCGGCGTTGCCGCCGTCGTTGCCCAGCCCGATCAGGCCGCCGCCGCCGTGGCCACCGGCCGCCCCGCCACCGTTGCCGCCGCTCATGTCGACGTCGTTGATGACCGGGCCGTGGTTGCCGGAGACGACGTTGCCGCCTGCTGTCTGGTCGCCGCTGTCGTCGAGGCGGTTGTGCTCGCCCATGTTGACGTTGGAGTGGTCGATGTCACCGGTGTTGACGTTGCGGTTGCCGTCGCCGACCACATTGCCGTCACCTTCGACGGAGGTGGCGTCGATGTGGCCCGCGGTGCCGGTGTTGACGACCCCGCCGTCGGTGGCGGTGTTGGTGGTCTTGTTGCCGAGGGTGATGTCACCGAAGTCCAGGTCGAAGTTGCCGACGCCCTGCTGCTGGTCCTGGCCGGCGTGGTTGACCATGTTGGTCTCCGGGCTCATGAACCGGGTGTCGTTGTGGCTGAGCGTGTCGTTGTTCGACCACAGATCGGTCTGCCGCTGCGGAGCGAACGCGATGCCGTGCGTCTGGGCAACCGCCTGCTGCAAACCGAGCACGGGATCACCGCCGCCGTGCATCACCGCAGCCGGCGCCACAGTGGCGGCGACGGCCTGCACCTGTGCCGCCGAGACGTTGCCGAAACCGGCCTGATGCAGTTCGCGGTCGGGGTCGGCGACGAACGCCGCGGCGGAGACGGGATCGCGGAAGAGGTTCAGAAACCAGTCGATGAGGTTCATTGTCGGTCCTTTCAAGAGGCTGGCCACCGGGTGGTCCGGCGAACTGATGACCACGGTATGGGCGGCGGGACGGAGCAGAAACGGGGTCGCAACCCCTGCCTGCGGCCTCCCGCCCGGGGATGGGACTGAGGGGTTCATTAGGGGATTAGGGGGACCCGCGGGGTTCTCCCCGCCGGCGAAATGGCTGGGCACCGCGCTTTCGTCACGAATTGTGCGGCTGGCGACGCGACACGCCGAGACAGTGTCGGAGAACGCACAATCGAAACGCAGAAATGCGCGGCCCCGGCGAAGGGACCGCGCACCGGCGTCGCTGATCGTCAGTCGAAGATGTCGAAGCCACCGGCGTCGACGTTCAGCTCGTGCAGGTGGGCCACCCCGTCGCTGAAGTCTTCGATCGTCGGCACGTCGTGGACGGCCGGCTCGTCGATGACCGGATGGTCGATGACGGGATGGTCGAAGTGCACTGAGCCGTCGGCGACACCGGCGGTTTCCGGTACGTCCGGATGCAGGCCCGCATCTGCGCCCGGGTCAGCGATGACAGCGGTGTGGACGTCGTCGAACGCGTCGGCGGGCAGATGGTCCCCGAACGCGTCGAACGCGGCGGTGGCCGCCCCGCTGCTCCACACGTTGCCGGCCGCTTCGACGATGCCGCCGTCCAGCCCGTGGGCCGGAACCGTGGTCGGCAGCGAGGACAGCGACTCGGACACCACCGGGATCAGGGCGTGGACATCGGCACTGGTCACATCCGGCAGGTGGGCGTCGAGAAGAGCCTGATCAGGGTCGGCGGCGAAGCGGGCCGCAACATCGGGATCCCGAACCACCGACATCACGAAGTCGAGCAACTCGTTGGCCATGAAACGCCCTCCTCCCTCGAACAGATAAGTGACTAGATGTCTGAGAACCGATGCTATCGGCGGTCCCCTGCTTCGGCGATCGGTGCGGAGCCCAGCTCCGAGGCCGAGCCGTTAGGGGGCGGACCGTTAGGGGATTTCGCCGCACTAGGGGCAGCTCCCAGGTTCGACCGGGCTCAGCCGCTATCGTGATGGACGGGCCCAGAGCACCCAAACGTAAAGGTGGAGATGAGCGACTCACTCGGGTTGTCGATCGGATCGACCAACTTGGTGGCGGCCCGAGTCGGCCGCCCACCGGTCATGCGCCGTTCGATCCTCACCGTCTTCGACGATCGTGCGCCCGAGGTCGGCATACCCGGCGAGAACCCCAACCTGAACCAGCCCGGAACGGTGCTGAGCGGCTTCGTGGAACGGGTCGGTGACCCGGTCCCGCTGGTCGCGGCCGACGGCTCGCCGCACCGCGGGGAGCGGGTGCTGGTCGAGGCGCTCGACGCGATGGCTCGCACGGTCGGCGGCGGCGCGCCCGTCGTGATCGCGGTGCCCGCGCACTGGGGGCCGGCCACCGTGGGTGCCCTGCGGGGCGCACTGCGCGCGGCTCCCGCCCTCGCTCCCGAAGGGGTGGCACCCGCGCTGGTCGCCGATTCGGCCGCCGCGCTCGCCGCTCTGCAGGCCGCGCCGGGGCTGCCGTCGGACGGCGTCGTCGTGCTGTGCGATTTCGGCGGCAGCGGAACCAGCATCACGCTGGCCGACGCCGGCGCCGACTTCGCCTCGATCGGGGAGACGGTGCGCTACGCCGACTTCTCCGGTGACCAGGTCGATCAGGTACTGCTCAACCACGTCGTCGCGGGCATCGCGGCGGCCAACAACGCCGACCCTGCCGGCACCGCAGCGGTCAGCTCGCTGGCGCGGCTGCGCAACGAGGCGCGGCAGGCCAAGGAGCGGCTCTCGGCCGAGACCGCAGCCGTGGTGCACGCGGAGCTGCCCGGTTTCAACTCGGATGTACGGGTGACGCGCACGGAGCTGGAGCGCCTCATCGAGGGACCCCTCGCCGGCGTGCTCAACGCGGTCGAAGAGGCCTTGCAGCGCAACAACATTGCGCTGAGCAACGTGTCGGCGGTGGCTACCGTCGGTGGCGGTGCGAACATCCCGCTGGTCACCCAGCAGCTGTCGACGCGCCTGCGTGCGCCGGTGATCACCACTCCGCAGTCCCAACTGAACGTCGCCGCGGGCGCTGCGCTGATCGCCGACGCCGCCGACGCTGCGACCGGTATGGCCGCGGTGGCCGATGCCCCGACCGGGATGGCGCCGACGAGCATGTCGGCCGCGGCGTGGGCGGCCGGCGCGGCGGGAGTGGCGGCCGCGGAGTCAGCGTCAGACGGAGCGGGTTCTGCGACGTTCCGGGCGCTGGCGTGGTCCCAAGACGACTCGCCGGCAGGCGAGCCGGTGCCCTACGCCGGTGAGGACTACACGTTCGAGCCGGGCGTTACCGGTGCTCGCCCCGCGATGGAATTCGCCCACGAGGAAGAGCGGTACGAGCCCGAGCCCGCGCCGCTGCCGTGGTATCGACGGCCCGTGGTGCTGTTCGGCGCCGCGGCCGCGGCCGCCCTGTTGGCCGCCGGCGGCCTCGCCGTCACGCTGACGAGCACCAGCGGCGACACCGGCCCGGTGACCGTAATGGTCTGCGGCGCAGCCGAAGTCGTTCGTCCGGGGGACGGTCCCGTTTCGACCGTCGTCGCGGTCTCGGTCACCGGGCCGGTGTCGCCGCTGGTGCTCGTCAGCGTGACGGCGAGGCCGCCGGCGGCCAACAGGGCGGCCGCG
>NZ_LZKP01000221.1 GCF_001672895.1 Mycobacterium sp. E740 | reverse complement strand
TGCTCGACACCATGCGGTTGGACGGCGGCGTCGAACAGTTGCGAGACGGCGGTCTCGACGACGTCGCGAGAGCCGCGGCGCACCCGCTGCGGTGCGCGCCGTAACCCGTTGAGGATCGCCGAGATCGGGCCCGCCTGCGGTCGGGGCTGTCGCGCAGTCACATCAGGCCGGTGTCGTGACCGCGGCTGGTTTCGCCTCGCGTGCGACCGCGACGTAGTCGTCCAATCGGAAGTCCCGCATCTGTCGAAGATACTGGGTCGCGAAGCCCGGGTACATCGACGCGTTGAACCCGTCGGCGGTCAGGTACCAGCTGCTGCACCCCGACATCCACGTGGTCCTTCTCAGCCGCTGCTGGATGCGGTGGTTGTAGCGCTGCTGGACGTCTTCGCGCACGTCGAGATAGCGCAGTTGCTCACGCAGGATCGTGGTGATCGCCCGCACCGTGTAGTCGAGTTGGCCCTCGACGTAGACCAGCAACGAGTTGTGCCCCGGGCCGGAGTTCGGACCTGTCATGAAGAACAAATTCGGATAGCCGTGCGCGTTCACGCTCTTGTAGGCAGCAGCGCCGCCGGCCCAGTCGTCGCTCAGTGAGCGGCCCCCGATACCCGTCACATCGAACGGCGGTCCGGTCAGGTGGACGTCGTAGCCGGTGGCGAAAACCACGCAGTCGAGGTGGTGTTCGATGCCGTCGCTGGTGCGGATGCCCACGGGGCTCATGGTGGCGATCGGCCAGTCGATGAGCTTGCAGTTGTCGCGCTGCAGCGCCGGGTAGTAGTCGCTGGACATCAACATCCGCTTACAGCCCGGGGTGAAGTCCGGCGTGAGCTGACGCCGCAGCCACGGATCCTTGACCTGCAACCGAAGGTGCGCCTTACCGAGGCGGGCCACCAGGCCGGTGAGTGGGGTGTCCCACACCAGCGCCGTCGCAGTCAGCTCGTGACCCCAGAACAACGCCTGGCGCGCGATCTCCTGCGCGGCAGGCACTTTCGCGAACAGAGTCTGCGCCGCGGGGGGAGTAGCGATGTCCAGGCGGGGCAGCACCCACCCCGGCGTGCGCTGGAAGACCTTGACGAAGTCGGCCTTCTTCACCAGCTCGGGCACGATCTGCACCGCGCTGGCGCCGGTGCCGACGACGGCCACCCGCTTGCCGGTGAAGTCGTAGTCGTGATCCCAGCGCGCGCTGTGGATCTTGTGACCCTCGTAGGTGTCCAGGCCGCGGATCTCGGGCCACTTGTGGTCGGGCAGCGGCCCGGACGCCAGGACCACGGTGCGGGCCCGAAACTTCTTGCGCCCTGTGGTTTTCACTGTCCACACACCGTCGGTCTCGTCGAAGTGCAGGCCATTGACCTCCACCCCGAACCGGATGCGGTGGCGCAGACCGAAATCGTCGACCAGGTCCTCGATGTGGGCCCGGATCTCCTCACCCGGCGAGTAGGACCGTGACCATCGGGGATTCTTTGCGAACGAGAACGAATACAGCAGCGACGGAATGTCGCATGCCGCACCGGGGTAGGTGTTGTCGCGCCAGGTGCCGCCGACACGGTCGCTGCGCTCGAGGATCACGAAGTCCTCGACGCCGGCCTCCGAGAGTTTGATCGCCGCGCCGATGCCGGTGAAGCCGGCACCGACGATCAGCGTGTCGTGGATGTCCATGTCAGGCCGCCGGTTCATGGGTGACCTCCTTGACCCAGCTCGGCACCGCCGGGAGCAACGGCCGCGGATACCGATCGGACAGCCACACCATGGAATTGGCCAGCAGATGGTACGGGTGCCTCGGGTTCGTGACGACGCCGGCGTAGCGCCTCAGGAAGCGGTATGTCGGTACCCGGTTGGTGTGTTCGCCTCGGTCGCCGAGCTCCTTGAACCTCTTGACCGCCCGATACAACCGCTCCGGCTCCATGCCCATGGCGACGATCTCGTTGCGGATCCGGTTGATCAGCGGTGCGCCCATGACCGCGCCGATGATGAGCCCGGGAGTGGCGTTGTGGCCGACGAAGTCGATCAGCAGCCGTCGGATCCGGGCGTGCCCGATCATGTCGAGCACCTCGAAGTCGACCACGAGATGCCGGGACTCGTCGTTGTTGATCTTCTCGAAGACCTTGTGGCACACCGGGTCCTGCACCTCGTCGAGCAGGAACTTCAACAGCGCGCCGTCGAGCGCGACTTCGAGCATCGGAATGACCGTGCCCAGCAGGGACAGCGGCATGTCGTCCGCCCAGCGGTCGAGCCAGTCGATGGCCAGCCGGATGTTGACGTTCGGCTCGGGAACCTCGCCGTCTTCGAGCATGCCCCAGCGCTTCATCAGCGCCAGTTCGGCGTTGGCGTGCCGTTGCTCCTCGGCATGGAAGTAGCGGTAGATCTCGGCGATCGTCGGTGTCGGTGCTTTCTTGGCCAGCGCCGCGAACCCGCGTGCACCGATGTTCTCGATCCAGCACAGGTCGGCCATGAAGGCCTTGAGCTTCGGGCGCTGCTCGTCGGTGATCATCTCGGCGCCCGGAGCGTCCCAGTCGATGTCGGCCAGCGCCCACTGTTTGTCCTTGATCTTGGCCAGCATTGCGTCCATGTCGATCTTCGTCTTGGGGGCCATGCGAACCTCCTAGGTGGTGACGCGGTTGGTGAGCCCGACGGCCCGGGTGTACACCGTCGGGGTGAATCGTTTGATGCCCCAGCCGATTCGGGCATCCGGTTGCGGCATGCAGTAGAAGCCGCCGCGGTCCATGGTGTCGAGGCAGGTCCGCGCAACCCGGCCGGGGTCGAAGCCGGTCCAGCGCATCAGCCGGTCGGCCAACTGGGTGGACTTGGCCGAAATGCGGCCGGACTCGACGATGTTGGTCTTGACGAACGTCGGGCACAGCGCCGTGACGTGCACGCCGGTGCCGCTGAGTTCGGCGGCCAGCGTCTCCGAAAGCGACAGCACGCCCGCCTTGCTGACGTTGTAGGCCGCCATCCCAGGCGCGGCGCCGAAGGCGGCGGCCGAGGCGACGTTGATGATGCCGCCGTACCCGGCGTCGCGCAGGATCGGCGCGAACACGTGGCAGCCGTGGATCGGACCCCAAAGGTTGATGTCGAGCACCCAGCGCCAGTCGTCCAGGCTGACCTCGCCGATCGGCAGGCCGCCCGCGCCGACGCCGGCGTTGTTGATCACCACCGTCGGCGAGTCGCCGAACCAGGATTGTGCTTCGTCGGCCAGGGCGGCTACGTCCTCGATCCGCGTGACATCACAGCGGATCGAGGTCGCTTGTCCGCCTTTGTCTTTGATCGCCTCGGCGGTGTTCTGGGCCGACGCCTCGTTGATGTCGCTGCACACCACCCGGCCGCCGCGCTTGGCGAGTTCGACGGCGAAGGCAGCGCCGATGCCGCTGCCTGCACCGGTGATGACGGCTGCTGCGTTGCGACTGCGCTTGGGTCCGAAGATCATCGGGTCACCCCGCGGCCAGGTCGATGTCATTGTGGCGCAGAGCGTCTGCGACGAAGGCGGAGATGCGGCGCATCGCCGGAGCCGCCTCGGGTGTCAACCGTGGCAGCGCCTGGAAGACGTGCACCTGGTCCGGCCACACTTCGAGGTCGCAGTCGCCGCCTGCGGCGCGGATGGCATCGGCCAGCGCGATCGCGTCGGCGGCCAACATCTCGGCCCCACCGGCCTGGACCAGTGTCGGTGGCAGCGCGCGTCCGGCCGCGACGTCGAGCTTCAGCCGAGGGTGAGCGGAATCGGTTCCCGTGCAATACAAGCCGATGAGCCGCGCGGCGTCGCGCGAACGGATGGCGGGATCGCGGCGCAGCCGCTCGCGCGTGCGGGCCAGTTCGAACGTCAGGTCCAGCACCGGCGACAGCAGCACCAGCGCCGCCGGATGCGGGATCTCCGGCTGCAAAAGCAGGTCGACGGCCAAGTGTCCGCCTGCGGAGTCACCGGCGATGACGGTGTGCTCGGGTGCCAGTCCGTTGTCGCCGGTCAACCAGTCCCAGCCGGTGCGGACGTCATCGGAGGCGGTGGGGAAGCGGTGCCGCGGTGCGAGCCGGTAGTCGACGCTGAACACCGGAAGGCCGGTGAGCGTCGACAGCCATGCGGTGAGGCGGCGGTGCGTGCGCGGTGAGCACAGGGCGTAGCCGCTGCCGTGCACGAAGTAGATGACGCTGTCGGTGTGGCGGTCAACGCCTGCGCCGTAAACCCATTCGCCTCGGAGTCGCCTGCCGTCGGAGGTGTGGGTGTCGACGGTGTGCGCGCTGGCCCCGGCCAGTGAGGGGCCGAAGGTGTCCATGATCCGGGCCACGATCTGGCGCGAGAGCCACAGTCCCCATGGCTGTTCCGGGGGAAGGACGGCGCTGATCTGGCGCAGGGTCACGCTGCTGACGGCGGCCGCAGTGCGGGCGCGCAGCGAACCGCGCGGAGGCAGGACCGGCTCTTCGGTGAGCATCGCTTCAGTGCAGCACCGATTGGTGACATTTGTCAATGTCCACATTGATCATTGCCTCGGCGTGCACCGTGCTCACGCAGCCTGAACCGCTTGACGCTTGTCGGTGGGGAGGTGTTTACTCAGGGCATCGAACATACATTCGAAAAGCCATTGGGGCAGACGATGCGGGAGGTGCTGTTGTGACAGCAGCGATGGGCCTCGATCAGCGTCAGCTTACCCGCGCTGAGCAGGTAGAACACCTGCGTCGCAAGATGGCGGCGGTATCGGGCAAGGTGGGGGGTGGCCGCCGTGGCATGGCTTCTTCGGCCGAGCAGCTGCCAGCCTCGGAAAGTTTGCTGCCGACGCCCGAAACCCTCACCGAACTGGGGCCGTTGCCGCGCGGGTCGGTGGCGGTGGTGACGGGAGCCCGGTCGCTGCCACTGAGCATCGTGTCGGAGGTGACGGCGCAGGGTGGACACGCTGCGATCGTCGGCCAACCCGACGTCGGCCTGCTGGCGGCCGTGGAGATGGGCGCCGACCTGAGCCGGATCGCGGTCATCCCGGAACCCGGCGTCGACCCGGTCGAGGTCGCTGCCGTGCTGATGGACGGTATGGATCTGGTCGTGCTCGGCCTGGGCGGACGGTCGGTGCCGGCCACCCGGGCGCGGGCGGTGGTTGCCCGGGCGCGGCAGAAGGGATGCACCCTGCTGGTGACCGACGGTGACTGGCAGGGAGCGTCGGCCCGGTTGGAGGCCAGGGTGTGCGGTTACGAGATCACCGGTCACGGCCGCCCGGGGTTCGGCCGCATCGGCCGGGTGCGGCTGGCGATGCGGGCCAAGGGAAGAGCAGTGCGTGCGGTATGAGCGCGACGCGCGTCCTCGCCATCTGGTGCATGGATTGGCCGGCCGTCGCCGCGGCGGCCGCAGCCGACCTGCCGTCGACCGCGCCGATTGCGGTCACGCTGGCCAACCGGGTGATCGCGTGTTCGGCGGCGGCCCGATCGGCAGGGGTGCGTCGAGGGTTGCGCCGGCGGGAGGCGCAGGCGCGGTGTCCGGAACTGCACGTGGCCACCGCCGACCCGGCGCGCGATGCCCGCCATTTCGAGGGCGTGACGCTCGCCGTGGACGACCTGGTGCCGCGGGCCGAGGTGTTGCGGCCGGGTCTGCTGGTGTTGGCGGTCCGCGGCGCGGCGCGCTACTTCGGGTCCGAACAAGCCGCCGCTGAGCGGTTGGTCGACGCGGTGGCCGCCGCCGGTGCCGAGTGCCAGGTCGGTGTCGCCGACCAGTTGCCCACCGCGGTGTTCGCCGCGCGGGCGGGGCGGATCGTCGAGCCCGGACAGGACGCGCCGTTTCTGTCGGCGCTGTCGATCCGTCAACTGGCCGCCGAGCCCAGCCTGGCCGCACCCGGCCGGGAAGACCTCGCGGATCTGCTGTGGCGCATGGGGATTCGCAGTATCGGGCAGTTCGCCGGGCTGTCCCGCAGCGACGTCGCGTCCCGGTTCGGGGCCGATGCGGTGGCCGCGCACCAGTTCGCCCGCGGCGAGCCCGCCCGGGGTCCGTCAGGCCGCGAACCCGAACCCGAACTCGACGCCGTCATGGACTGCGACCCACCGATCGAGCGGGTGGACGCGGCGGCGTTCGCCGGGCGCTCGCTGGCATCGGACCTGCACCGCAGCCTGGCGGCCTCCGGAGTGGGGTGTACTCGCCTGGCCATCCGCGCCGTCACCGCCAGCGGGCAAGAGCTGGAACGGGTTTGGCGCTGCGCCGAGCCGCTCACCGAGGATGCAACCGCCGACCGGGTGCGCTGGCAACTCGACGGCTGGCTGAACAGGCGCAACCCCAACGACCGGCCCACTGCCCCCATCACGGTGATCCGGTTGCGTCCGGTGGAGGTGGTGTCGGCCGAAGCGCTGCAGCTGCCGCTGTGGGGTGGCGTGGGCGAGGAGGATCGATTGCGGGCCCGTCGCGCGCTGGTGCGCGTGCAGGGGCTGCTCGGGCCGGAGGCGGTGCAGGTGGCGGTGCTCAGCGGTGGCCGAGGGCCCGCCGAACGCATCACGCTCACCCCGCTGGGCGATGAGCCCGTGCCGCGGGCCGATCCTGGTCAGCCGTGGCCCGGTCAACTGCCCGACCCGTCGCCGACGGTGCTGCTCGACGATCCGGTCGAGTTGTTCGACGCCGACGGCCGTCCGGTGCGGGTGACCGCCCGCGGCCTGTTCTCCGCCGATCCATCGCGACTGACCGCACCCGGCAAGACCGTCAAGGCAGGCAGGTTGGCCTGGTGGGCAGGACCGTGGCCGGTCGACGAGCGGTGGTGGGATCCCCAACCAGCTTCGTCCGGCCGCAAATCCGGACGTACGGCGCGGGCGCAGGTGCTGCTCGACGGAGGGTCCCGCGACGGCCCACCCGGACAGGCCTTGCTGCTGTGTTACCGCCAGCGCCGCTGGTACGTCGAAGGGATTTATGAGTGACGACCGTATGACCGGGTACTTGCCTACTGATGACCGCCATTCCGCCAGATCCCGACCCGGCCGACACGCCCGACCTCGAGCCCGGTGGCGGAGTGGCACCCGGGTCGACGCCGCCGGACTCCGACCAGACGGCCGGCGTGGGCGCGGTCGAATCGCCGCCGCGGCGCCGGTGGACGCCGACCGCCGTCGCGAGCGTCATCGCGATCGTGATCTTCCTGTTGTTGTTCCTGGCCGTCGTGGTCTCGGTCGTCCTTTAGCCCAGGCGGTACGCGAATGCGCCCACGCGCGCGATGAAGCGGTCGAAGAACGCGCCCGGCTCGACGTCAATGCCGATGAGCGCGTTGGGTTCCCGGCCCCAACGGTTGCTCCAGTCCGCGATGGTCATGCCGCGGGTGAGTGTGCCCGTCAACTCGACGTCCACGGTGGTCGCCCGGCACGTGACCAGGTCGGGATCCAGCGCCACCGCCGCGGCCAACGGGTCGTGCAGATGTGCCAGATAGCCCTCGCCCTGATCGAAATGAAATTCGAAGTAGAACCGCATCGCGTCCTCGAGCACCGCGATCAGCGGGTTGGAGCACGAGGACCTGGCGCCGCGGTCATCCGACACGCTCATGGCCACGGACGTAGCGCCCGCCTCCGACGCAAGCCGGTTCAACAACGCCGGTGTCATCGCGATGTGCTCGGTCAGGTTCAGTCCCAACACGATCGGCAGATGCGCCGGCTGGCCGTCGTCCCAGGCCGCGGTCCATCCGGTGAACACCTCGGTGGCGGCTTCCGGATCCACGCTGATGTTCCACTCCGCCACCGGTGTGGTGTTGCCCCGGTAGTCGAAGGCGCCGCCCATGACGACCAACCGGCGCAACAGTTTCGGCAGCGCGGGTTCTCTACGCATCGCCAACGCCAAATTGGTGAGCGGGCCGACCGCGATCGCGGCCAGTTCACCCGGATACGCGTGCGCCGCTCGCACCCACGCCTCTGCGGCGTCATAGCCGGTGACTTGCCGCTCGGTCGGGTGCAACCGCGCATAACCCAATCCTTCGGGTCCGTGCGTGTCCTCGGCGGTGCGCAAGGGCGCGCTCAAGGGCTGTTCGGAACCCTTGGCAACCGGGATCGGCGGCATCCGGCACAGCTCCAGCAGGCCCAGATTGTTGCGGCAAACCTGTTGTACCGGAACGTTTCCCGCGGTGGAGGCGATTCCCACCACCTCGGCGTCGGCGCTGGCGAACAGGTACGTCAGCGCCATCGCGTCGTCGACGCCGGTGTCGACGTCGACGAAGACAGGCTGTGTCACTCCGCCAACGATAGGCCAGCAGGCTGTTACCAGTGCACGCCCGGCACCAGCCGCGCCGCTGCCTTGACCGGCCGCGGAACCCGCAGTGCCGGCACCGTGCGCGCGGGGCGCCTCGGGCGCCGGGAGCCGGCGGGCCTAGCCGCCGCGGACGCTTCGCCACGGGCCGCCGCGGAGTCCGGATAGCCGAGGTAAAGCTGGTGCAGGACCCGTCGCGAGAGTTTCGGGGTGAAGTAGTTGCCGAAGTCGGCGAGGGTGCCCAGCGGTGTGTCGATCCGGGCGGGCTTGTCGACCAGGCCGCGCACGACCATCGCCGCGGCGTGCTCGGCGCTGATCGCCGGGACCGGGTTGAGCCGGCGCGACGGCACGATCATCGGCGTCCGCACCAGCGGCATGTGGATGTTGGTGAACGTGATGTGGTCCGACAGCGTCTCGGTCGCGACCACATCGGCGAACGCGTCGAGCGCCGCCTTGGTCGGCAGGTACGAGCTGTACTTCGGGTTGCGTGCCTGCACGCCCGCGCTCGACACGTTGACCACATGGCCGAATCGCCGTTCGCGCCAATGCGGCAGCAGCGCGAGCACCATGCGCACCGCCCCGAAGTAGTTGACCGCCATCACGCGCTCGTAGTCGTGCAGCCGATCGGTCGACGCGACCACCGACCGGCGGATGGAGCGTCCGGCGTTGTTCACCAGATAGTCGACGTGGTCGAACCGGCCGAGAATGTCCTTCACGGTGCTGTCGACAGAATCCGAGTCGGTGACGTCGCAAGTGAACGCGTGCGCCCTACCACCGGCGGCGCGGATCTCGGCGACCAGTTCGTCGAGGGCATCGGCGTTGCGCGCCAAGGCGAACACCGTTGCGCCACGCTCGGCGACCGCGATGGCCGACGCGCGCCCGATTCCGCTTGACGCGCCGGTGATGATCACGTGCTTGGCCACCAGCGGTCCGGCCGGATCGTCGCGCCGCGCCCGGTCCGGATCGAGGTGCTCGGCCCAGAACCGCCACAGCGCGGGTGCGTAGTCGGCGAACTCCGGGACCTTGATGCCGCTGTCTCGCAACGCTTCCGCGGTACGTTCGGCGGTGAACGTCGGCATCAGGTCGACGACGTCGAGGACTTCACCGGGCACGCCGAGCTGGGTCGCCGCCATGTTGCGCACGACTTTCGCCCGGCCGCTGACCTTGAGGAAGGGTGTGACGGTGGAGCGCGGCAGCGAGGCGCGTAACGGCGGCAGCCCGGCCGCCCGGCGCACACCGCAGTAAATACCGCGCAGCCCAACGGTTTTCGGAGCGGTGAGATGGAAGGTCTGGCCGTCGCGGTCCGGTAGGTGCATCAACGCGACGAGCGCGTCGACCACGAAGTCGACCGGGACGAGGTTGCTGCGGCCGGTGTCGGGCAGTGCGATCGGGGTGATCGACGGCAGCCTGGAAAGCTTCGCCAGCATCGGGAAGAAGTAGTACGGTCCGTCGACCTTGTCCATCTCGCCGGTGCGCGAATCGCCGACGACGACCGCGGGCCGGTAGATCCGGTAGCGCAACCCGGGCGCCGACCGCACGAGCGACTCGGCCTCGAACTTTGTCTGGTGATACGGCGTCGGCAACTCCTGGCCGACGTCGAAGTCGTCCTCGGTGAACTCGCCGCGGAAGGTGCCCGCGACCGCAATCGAGGACACGTGGTGCAGCGTCGCGTCGAGCCGTTTCGCCACCTCGATCACCGCGCGAGCCCCGTCGACGTTGGCGGCGCGCTGGGCGGCGTCGGAGGCGGTGATGTCGTAGACGGCGCCGCAATGCACGACGTGGTCGACTTCGCCCAGTTCGGCGATCGTGTCGGATGCCAGCCCGAGGTCCGGCGCCCTCAGGTCGCCGACCAGCGGTTTCGCACGATCACCCCATGCCGCCGCCAGCCGTTCGAAGCGGGACAGCGAACCGCGGCGGACCAACACCAGCACCTTTGCGTCGGCGTCACGGGCCAGTAGTTGCGACACCACGCGTCGTCCGATAAACCCGGTACCGCCGGTAACGACATAGCGCATGCGAGTCATCGTGGCCCCCCACCCGGGAAACGTCAATGCCCGGTGACGAAGCGGATATCGTCCGGGTATGCCACTCGACCCCAACGCCATCGGCGCCAAGACCGACCCGCAGTTGTTCCACTGGACCGACCGAGACACCCTGCTGTACGCGCTGGGCGTCGGGGCGGGCACCGCCGATCTCGCGTTCACCACCGAGAACAGCCACGACATCGAACAGCAGGTGCTGCCCACCTACGCGGTGATCGCTTGCCTGCCGTTCGCGGCGGCGGCGATGATCGGTTCGTTCAACTTCGCGATGCTGCTGCACGGCTCGCAGGGAATCCGGCTGCACGAACCGTTGAAGCCCGCCGGCAAGCTCAGCGTGGTCGCCGAGGTCGCCGACATCCAGGACAAGGGCGAGGGCAAGAACGCCATCGTCATGCTCAAGGCGACGGGTACCGACCCGGACACGTCGAACGTCGTCGCAGAGACGTTCACCACGGCGGTCATCCGCGGCGAGGGCGGCTTCGGCGGGCAACCGGGCCAGCGGCCCGCCGCGCCGGAGATCCCCGACCGGGAACCGGATGCGCGGATCGCGTTGCCGACGCGTGAGGACCAGGCGTTGATCTACCGGCTGTCGGGCGATCGCAACCCGTTGCACAGCGATCCGTGGTTCGCCCGCGAGTTGGCCGGCTTTCCCAAGCCGATCCTGCACGGGCTGTGCAGTTATGGCGTCGCGGGGCGCGCGCTGGTCGCCGAGCTCGGAGGCGGTGACGCGACGAAGGTCAGCGCGATCGACGCCAGGTTCACCTCGCCGGTGTTTCCCGGTGAGACCCTCACGACGTCGATCTGGCGGACCGAGGCCGGCCGCGCGGTGTTCCGCACAGAGGCCGCCGAGCCCGACGGGTCGAACGCCCGCCTGGTGCTGGAGGACGGCGCCGCCGAATACCGGGACTGACGGTCATCTGGCCGCTTGCCGTTTACCACGGCGCACCGACACCTACGGAATTTCATCCCCAAGCTGGAATTCATCCACAGATCGGCTGCAGGGGAGCGTCCGGGGCGTGCCGGGTGAATAGCATTGCGATGTGGGCGAATTCGTTACCGGTCAAGTGGCACGCGAGCGTATCGGCGTGCTCCTCGATCGTGTGGACGACGCCTACGCCGAACTGCGGCAGTTGTCTTCAGACGAGGTGGGCACCGGGTTCCGGCTGGCGATGGCCGAACGGTTCGAGCACCAGCAGCGCACCAACCGCGGGCTGATGTATCGGGTGTTCGGCGAATTGGCGCGCCCGCCCGACGAGGCCGGTCCGGCTCCGGGCTGGACGGACAAGATCTGGGCGCGGGTCCGTATCGCTCCCAACGAGATTCGGCGTCGGGTCAAGGTGGCCGAGTTGATCCGGCCGCGCCGGTCTCTGACCGGTCCGCCGCTGCCGCCGGAATTGCCGGTGCTCGCCGAGGCTGTCGAACAGGGCGTGATCGGTGACGATCACCTGCGGGTCATCGAGGAAGCGTTGAAGAAGTTGCCGTCGAACACATCTGAGCAGGACCGGACCGAGGTGCAGACCAGCCTGGTGCGGGAGGCGTCGAAGAACGACGCCGAGGTGTTGCGGCAGGTGGCCCGGAAAATCGATGAGATCTTCAATCCCGACGGGCACTACGACGAGAAGGACCGGGAGCGCCGGCGTGGGCTGACGCTGGGCCGCCAGGGCCGCGACGGAATGTCGCGGTTGTCCGGCTATGTGGATCCGGAGACTCGCTGCTACGTCGAGGCCGTCGCTGCGGCAGTGCGTCCGGGCCGGCATCTGCCCGACGGCACCACCGAAGAGGTGCGCGACGAGCGAAGCGCGGCGCAACGCTGTCACGACGGCATCAAGTTGGGTCTCAAGGCGGGGATCGCCTCGGGAGGGCTGGGTGCGCACCGCGGGCATGCGGTCACGGTGATCGCACGCACCACGTTGGCCGAGCTCGACCAGGCCGCCCACGCCGTGATCGATCCGATGGTGTCGATGCCGGGCCCGGCGCGTACCGGCGGGGACACCGCGCTCCCGATGCGCGACCTGATCCGTATGGCCGCCGACGGCATCCACTACCTGGCCGTGTTCGACGACCACAGCGAGCGCCCGATCTATCTGGGTCGGCAGAAGCGGGTGGCGACCGCCGATCAGCGCATCGTCTGCTATGCGCGCGACGGCGGGTGCACGCGGCCGAACTGCACTGCGCCGGGGTACCACAGCGAGGTGCACCACTGCCCCGACTGGGCTGACGGCGGAGCCACGAACGCCGACATGCTGTTCTTTGCCTGCGGGCCCGACCACAAGCTGGTCACCGACGGTCACTGGCGCACCGAGGTCACCGAGGCGGGGCGACTCGCCTGGACCGACGGAACTCGACCGGCGGAGATCAACCACGCTCACCACCCCGAGGAACTTCTCCACACCGACCCCGACCCGCCAGACATTTAGGCCGGCCGACCCGTATCGAACGCTTGTTCGATACACTGTGTACGTGGGTTGGCACACCGGACCGCCAAGCTGGTCGGAGATGGAGCGGGTGCTCTCCGGTCGGTTGATCGAGCCGGGCAAGCCGCGCCGCGCCGGTTGGCCTATCGATGAGCAGATCGGTGACGGCGGCGACAGCCCGGCCTGGTCGCGCAAGCGCGGCGCGTACGAGGCGGCCGACGTCGACCGGCCGGTGTCGGAGGTCCCGTACGCCGAGCTGCACGCGCACTCGGCCTACAGCTTCCTCGACGGGGCCAGCACGCCGGAGGAACTCGTCGAGGAGGCAGTCCGACTCGATCTGCGGGCGATCGCGCTCACCGACCACGACGGCCTCTACGGAGTGGTGCGCTTCGCCGAAGCCGCCAAGGAACTGCAGATGTCGACGGTGTTCGGCGCCGAGCTGTCCCTGGGCGGGGGCGACCGGACCGAGGATCCCGACCCGCCCGGGCCGCATCTGCTGGTGCTGGCCCGCGGCCCTGAGGGTTACCGGCGGCTGTCGCGTGAACTCGCCAAGGCGCACCTGGCCGGTGGCGAGAAGGGCAAACTGCGTTACGACTACGACGCGCTGACCGAAGCGGCGGGCGGACACTGGCACATTCTCACCGGCTGCCGTAAAGGCCATGTCCGCCAAGCGCTTGCCGAGGGCGGCCCGGACGCGGCCGGTCGCGCGTTGGCCGACCTGGTCGACCGGTTCGGCCGCGACCGGGTCAGCGTCGAGCTCACCCATCACGGGCATCCGTGCGACGACGAGCGCAACGCCACGCTGGCCGGCCTGGCTCCGCGCTTCGGCCTCAGCGTCGTCGCCACCACTGCCGCCCACTTCGCCGAGCCGTCGCGAGGTCGGCTGGCCATGGCGATGGGAGCGATCCGCGCCCGGCACTCGATGGACGAAGCCGCCGGTTATCTTGCGCCGCTGGGCGGTTCGCACCTGCGCTCGGGTACGGAGATGGCGCGCCTGTTCTCCGATCACCCCGAGGCGGTGACCGCCGCTGCCGACCTCGGCGAGCAGTGTGCGTTCGGGCTCGCGCTGATCGCGCCGAAGTTACCGCCGTTCGACGTTCCCGCCGGCCACACCGAAGACAGTTGGCTGCGGCAGCTGGTGATGGAAGGCGCGCTCCGGCGGTACGGCCCGCCGCAGCGCGCGCCGCGGGCCTACGCCCAGATCGATCATGAGCTGAAAGTCATTGAGCAGCTGACGTTTCCGGGATACTTCCTCGTCGTCCACGACATCACCCGGTTCTGCAGGGAGAACGGCATCCTGGCTCAGGGCAGGGGATCGGCGGCCAACTCCGCGGTCTGCTATGCGCTCGGGGTCACCAACGTCGATCCCGTCGCCAACGAGCTGCTGTTCGAGCGGTTCCTGTCCCCGGCGCGCGACGGGCCGCCCGACATCGACATCGACATCGAATCGGACCTGCGGGAGAAGGCGATTCAGTACGTCTACGACCGATACGGCCGCGACTATGCCGCCCAGGTCGCCAATGTGATCACCTACCGCGGCCGCAGCGCGGTCCGCGACATGGCCCGCGCGCTCGGCTTCTCGCAAGGTCAACAGGACGCGTGGAGCAAGCAACTCGGACAGTGGGGCAGCCTCAGCGAGGCGACCCACGTCGAGGACGTTCCCGAACCGGTGATCGACCTGGCCACGCAGATCTCCAACCTGCCGCGGCACATGGGTATTCACTCCGGCGGCATGGTGATCTGCGACCGGCCCATCGCCGACGTGTGCCCGGTGGAGTGGGCGCGGATGGAGAACCGCAGCGTGCTGCAGTGGGACAAAGACGACTGTGCGGCAATCGGTCTGGTGAAGTTCGACATGCTCGGCCTCGGCATGCTCTCGGCGCTGCACTACTGCATCGACCTGGTGCGCGAGCACAAGGGCATCGACGTCGACCTGGCGCAACTGGACCTGTCCGAACCCGCGGTGTACGAGATGCTGCAGAAGGCCGACTCCGTCGGGGTGTTCCAGGTGGAGTCGCGCGCCCAGATGGCCACCCTGCCCCGGCTCAAGCCTCGCGTGTTCTACGACCTGGTGGTCGAGGTCGCGCTGATCCGGCCCGGCCCGATCCAGGGCGGCTCGGTGCATCCATACATCAAGCGGCGCAACGGGGAAGAGCCCGTCACCTACGAGCATCCGTCGATGGAGCCGGCGTTGCACAAGACGCTGGGCGTGCCGCTGTTTCAGGAGCAGCTCATGCAGCTCGCGGTGGACTGCGCGGGGTTCTCCGCCGCCGAGGCCGACCAGTTGCGCCGGGCGATGGGCTCCAAACGCTCGACCGAGCGGATGCGCCGGCTGCGGGGCAGGTTCTACGACGGCATGCGTCAGCGCCACGGCATCACCGGCGAAACCGCCGACCGTATCTACGAGAAACTGGAGGCGTTCGCGAATTTCGGCTTCCCCGAGAGCCATTCGCTGAGCTTCGCGTCGCTGGTGTTCTACTCGTCGTGGTTCAAGTTGCACCACCCAGCCGCGTTCTGCGCCGCGCTGCTGCGGGCCCAGCCGATGGGTTTCTACTCGCCGCAGACGCTGGTGGCCGACGCCCGCAGGCACGGGGTCACCGTGCACGGGCCGGACGTCAACGCCAGCGTGGCGCACGCCACCCTGGAAAACGGCGGCACCGAGGTGCGCCTGGGCCTCGGCGCGGTGCGGCACATCGGCGACGAGCTGGCCGAGCAGATCGTCGACGACCGAAAAGCCAACGGGGCGTTCACCTCTCTGCTGAACGTGACCCAGCGGGTGCAGCTGTCGGTGCCGCAGACCGAGGCGCTGGCCACCGCGGGGGCGCTCGGTTGTTTCGACATCGATCGGCGCGAAGGGCTGTGGGCGGCGGGGGCGGCGGCCACGCAACGGCCCGACCGGCTGCCCGGGGTGGGCGCGTCGTCGCACGTGCCGTCGCTGCCCGGGATGACCGAACTGGAACTGGCTGCCGCCGACGTGTGGGCGACCGGCGTCTCACCGGACAGTTACCCGACGCAGTTCCTACGGGAGGATCTCGACGCCATCGGGGTGGTTCCGGCGGCGGGGTTGCTCGACGTCCGCGACGGTTCCCGGGTGCTGGTGGCCGGGGCGGTCACGCACCGGCAACGGCCGGCGACAGCGCAGGGCGCCACCTTCCTCAACCTCGAGGACGAGACCGGCATGGTCAACATCATCTGCTCACGCGGGGTGTGGGCGAGGCACCGCAAGTTGGCGCAGACGGCGCCGGCGTTGCTGATCCGCGGTCAGCTGCAGAACGCGACCGGAGCCGTCACCGTCGTCGCGGAGAAGATGGCCAGGCTGACCTTGGCGATCGGCTCCAAGTCCCGCGACTTCCGCTAGCCCGCGGTCGGCGTGGTCCACACCTTGTCGATGCTGATCTTCAGCCGCGTGTGGTAGGCCGCGAGGAACTCGTCGCTGAAACCGAGGCTGGCCGCGTACTCCCCGTATTTTGCGCGATACCTGGTGTCTTCCAACGGATTAGCGTCTTCGGCGTCGACGGTCGCCGGGCCGCCGACAGCGATGACCCCGCCGCCGTTGCCGTCGGAGTCGAGGTTTAGGCTGACCCGCGGATGCGCCCTGAGGTGTCGGACTTTGGCGGCGCCGGGCTCGGTATAGACGTAGATGTCCGTCCCGTCGAAGTAGAACCACACCAACCGCGGTACGGGCTGGCCGGATTTCGCCACAGTGGTCAGCCAGCCGTGTTTGTCGGAGGAGAGCCTGTCGGCCACTTCTTGCGTGAATTCGACTGCCATGAGGCGACTGTAGTCTCGGGAAATGACCCTGAACCTGTCCGTCGACGAAGTCCTGACCACCACCCGTTCGGTACGTAAGCGGCTCGATCTGGACAAGCCGGTGCCGCGCGAGGTGCTGCTGGAATGTCTCGAGCTCGCGGTCCAGGCGCCGACGGGATCGAACGCGCAGGGCTGGCAGTGGGTGTTCGTCGACGACCCCGAGAAGAAGAAGGCGCTCGCCGACATCTACCGGCACAACGCGACGCCCTATCTCGACGCACCCAAACCCGAATTCGGCGATGCGCGCGATGAGCAACGCCCGCGGGTCACTGAGTCAGCGAAGTATCTTAACGATCACCTCCACGAGGTGCCGTGGATGCTCATCCCGTGCCTAGAGGGCCGGCCCGACGGCGCGCCCGCCGGCATGAGCGCCGGCTTCTGGGGCTCCCTGCTCCCAGCGGCGTGGAGTTACATGCTCGCGTTGCGTTCGCGGGGGCTGGGCTCCGCGTGGACGACGTTGCATCTGCTGGGCAAGGGCGAAAAACTGGCCGCCGAAGTGCTCGGCATTCCGCACGAGCAGTACAGCCAGGGCGGTCTGTTCCCGATCGCCTACACCAAGGGCACCGATTTCCGTCCCGCCAAACGTCTGCCGGTCGAGCAGGTCGCGCACTTCAATACGTGGTGACGTTCAGAGCGCGCCGCTGAACCCGTGCTGCCGCCACGCCTCGTACACCGCGACCGCGGCGGCGTTCGACAGGTTCAGCGAGCGCCGGCCGGCCAGCATCGGGATCCGCAGCTGTGCGGTGATGTGCGGGTCGGCCAACGTCGCCGCGTCCAAGCCGGTCGGTTCAGGCCCGAACATCAGCACATCGCCCGTCTTGTACTCGACCTCGGCGAACGACGTTGTCGCGTGCGCGGTGAACGCGAAGACACGATCGGGTGCCAGCGCGGCCCACGCGGTCGCCAGGTCGCGGTGCACGGTCACCGATGCCAGGTCGTGGTAATCCAGTCCGGCGCGGCGCAGTTTCGGCTCGGACAGGTCGAACCCCAGCGGCTCGACCAGATGCAGTTCACAACCCGTGGCCGCGACCATCCGGATCGCGTTACCGGTGTTGGGCGCGATGCGTGGCGAGTAGAACATCAATCTGAACAAGTGTGACCTCTCGGCGCGAGAGTGCTCTTGCGATAATGCTCGCATGGTCGCGCAGAGCCTCTGGATGCAGAAGGTCGCGATGGATCCCGGGCATTCGCAGTGGTACATCGAGCGCTTTCGCTGCATGGCCCGCGCCGGTGAGGACCTCGCCGGGGAGGCGCGCATGGTCGACGCGATGGTTCCGCGCGGCGCCCACATCCTCGATGCGGGTTGCGGCCCCGGCCGGCTGGGCGGTCACCTGGCCGCGGCCGGTCACCGCGTCGTCGGCGTCGACGTCGACCCGGCGCTCATCGAGGCAGCTGAACAGGACCATCCCGGACCCCGCTGGCTCGTCGGTGATCTCGCCGAACTCGACCTGCCCGCGCGTGGGATCGCCGAGCCGTTCGACGTGATCGTCTCGGCCGGCAACGTCATGACGTTTCTCGCCCCGAGCACTCGCGGGCAGGTGTTGTCCCGGCTGCGCGCGCATCTCCGGGACGACGGCCGGGCGGTGATCGGCTTCGGCGCCGGGCGTGGTTACGAGTTCGCCGAGTTCTTCGGCCATGCGCAAGCCGCCGGCCTCGTTCCCGACCTGCTGTTGTCCACCTGGGATCTGCGGCCGTTCACCGAAGAATCCGAGTTCCTCGTCGCGGTCCTGCGGTCGGCGTGAGCCGCGCGTCACAAACGCATTCCAATATCTGCTCGGAATTCGCACACCGCCTCTGAGCTGCGGTTATGAACTCTGTTCGTTCGGTAAGAATGGTGGAACCCGCTGCTCATCGCTGGCATACTCGACCAATTGCCAGGGCCGGAACGCGCGCCCTCGGGGGAGGGCAATACCCCGTAATACCCAATAGGAAGCTTCATGAACGACGCGCCATTGCTGCAATCGGGACCACCGGCCGACAGCGAAGGCGCGCGCCCTGAAGGACCGGTGCGACGGCCGTCCCGATGGGCACTGTCCAACTGGCCTGTCCGTTGGAAAGTGTTCGCGATCGTCCTGGTGCCGCTGATCCTGGCCGGCACGTTCGGCGGTCTGCGCGTCTACGGCAGCGTCACCGAGGAATCGAATCTGCGTCGCGCCGCTGACCGCGCCGAGATGGTGCCCGCCATCGAGGGCTACATGGCCGCGCTCGAAGGCGCGATGCTGGCGGCGTCCACCGGCGGTGACGTGCAGTCCGCGCTGACCGGATTCGACACCAGCCGCGTCGAACTGCAGCGCCGGTTGGACGACACCGACGTCGCCGCCGACGTCCGCCAGGGCGTCACCACCATGATCAACGACGGCCAGGCACTGGTGGACAAGGTCACCTCGAACAGCATCGGACTGCGCGACACGATTCAGGCCTACGCGTTGCTGCTGTTGCCCGCCGAGGACGCTGTCACCGGATCGGTCCGCGTCGACGACGAACGCATCCGCGCCGAGACGCTCGGTCTGTCCCGCGCCATCGGCACCCGTGGCCAGATGACCATGCAGCGGCTCGCCCTCGCCCGCGGCGCGGAACTGCCCGAACCCGACCTGCGGACCGCGGTGATCGCGCTGGCGGGCACCGAGCCGTCGACACTCTTCGGCATGAGCCAGGTGCTCGGCGTCGGATCGCCGGACGCACGGACACTTCAAGCCGAGTTCGTCAAACGCATGGCGCTGACGACCAATCCAGCGGTGCCGCTCGTCAACAACCCCGAACTGCTCGCCTCGGTTGACGTCACCGACCGGATCGCGCGACAGGTCATCGACCAGTCGACCTCGTTGGTCACCTCCGCGGTTCAGGTCAAGGCCGCGGCGGCGCGCACCGCGCTGATCCGCGACGCGGTCATCGTCGGCGGCGCGATCCTGCTCGCGCTGCTGATCGTCGCGCTGGTGGCGCGCTCACTGGTCCGGCCGCTGCGGCGGCTGCGCGACAGCGCGCTCAAGGTCGCCCACGACGACCTGACGAACGAGATCGAACGAGTCCGCGCCGGTGACGACGCTCCCCACATCGAGCCGATACCGGTGTACACCTCCGAGGAAGTCGGTCAGGTCGCGCACGCGGTCGACGAACTTCACGAGCAGGCCGTCATGCTGGCCGCCGAACAGTCCCGGCTGCAGCTGCAGATCGGCGACATGTTCGAGACCCTTTCGCGGCGCAGCCGGTCGCTGGTCGACCAGCAGCTGTCGCTGATCGATGGGCTGGAACGCGACGAGGAGGATCCCGAGCGGCTACAGCGCCTGTTCCAGTTGGATCACCTGGCCGCCCGGATGCGCCGCAACGGCGCCAACCTGCTCGTGTTGTCGGGTGCGAAGGTGCCGCGCGAACAGGTCGAGCCGGTGCCGGTGTCGGCGGTCGTCGACGCCGCGGCATCCGAGGTCGAGGACTACACCCGCGTGGTGACCACGACGGTGCCCGACACCGAGATCACCGGTGCGGTCGCCGGCGACCTCGTCCACCTGCTGGCCGAACTGCTCGACAATGCGTTGCGCTATTCGCCGCCGGTGTCGCAGGTGCAGGTGTCCGCGGTGCACGCGGCCAACGGTGGGCTGGTGATCGAGGTGAGCGACATCGGGTTGGGCATGACCGAGTCCGATCTGCGGGTCGCCAACAGCCGCCTGCAGTCCGGCGGGGAGGTCGACCCGTACGCCGCGCGGCACATGGGGCTGTTCGTGGTCGGCCGCCTCGCGGCGCAGCACGGGCTGGTGGTCCGGCTGCGCAGTACCGTTGCCGGCGAGCCGAATTCGGGTGTCACCGCAGGCGTGTACGTGCCCGTCGAACTCCTCGACAGCGGCGGGCAGCCCGATCGGGACTTCCGGCCGCAAGAGGCGTTGGCATTCGAGGTCGCCGATGATCCGGCCGTGGTGCTCAATGAAGTTCCACCGGCCGTTCATCACGAGCCCGCCGAGCCCGCCGAGACGTCGCTGCCGCAGCGCAACCCGGGCGCCAGCGGAATTTCGGATACGCGAGTGCCGCCGACGCACTCGCCGGGCGCCGCCCGACCCGAGCCGGAACGCTCACAACCCGAACCGCCGCAGCCGGCCGGTTCCGACGACGCCATCTACCAGAGCATGCTCTCGGAGTGGCTGGTCGACCCGACCGAAATCGCCAACAGCGAGGACCTGAACTGGGAGACGGTGTGGGACCGGGGCTGGTCGGCCGCCGCCGCCGCCGACGAGACACCGGTCACCCGAACCACCGACGAGGGCCTGCCGATGCGCGATCCCGGCGCCCGCCTGGTGCCCGGTGCCGCCGACGACTCCGACCCCGACGACGAGACAGCATCGACGGCTGGATTCGGCGCTGAACTGCAAGAGTCCTCTGCAGCCGCGTCCTATCCGCGGCGCGACCCGGAAGCCGTCCGGGCAAGCATCGGCAGCCACTTCGGCGGGGTCCATGCGGGCCGCTCGCGTGCGCGGGAGACCACCGGCAACAGAGGAACAGATAGCGAATGACCCACTCGCAGCGTGACTCGCTCGGCTGGCTGGTCTCCAGATTCGCCCGCGACGTGTCCGGCGTGGCCCACGCCGTCTTGGTGTCCGCCGACGGCCTGCTGATGGCCGCCAGCGAGCACATTCCGACCGAACGCGCCGACCAGCTCGCCGCGGTGGCCTCCGGTCTTGCCAGCCTGTCGGCTGGGGCGGCGCAGCTGTTCGACGGCGGTCACGTGCTGCAGTCGGTGGTCGAGATGGAGAACGGCTACCTGCTGTTGATGCGCGTCGGCGACGGTTCGAACCTGGCCACGCTGGCCACCCGTAACTGCGACATCGGCCAAATCGGTTACGAGATGGCGATATTGGTGGAACGGGTGGGCACGGTCGTCCAGTCGGCCCGACGCCGCGCGCCTCAGCACTCGTGAGCAGCCCACCCGGCGGCTCGTTGTGGGAACGTGACGTGGTCGCCAAACCGAGCCTGGTCCGGCCTTACATCCTGACCGCGGGCCGCACTGATTCGAGCGTCTACCTACCCTTGGAGGCGCCGATCGAGACGCTCGACCCGCCCGAGCCGGCGCGCTGGTCGAACAGCGACGTACGGGGCCGGATCCTGGCGGTGTGCGTCGACCGCCCGTCGGTCGCCGAGATCGCCGCGAACTTATCCTTGCCGCTCGGCGTGGCGCGCGTGCTGATCGGGGATCTGGTGGCGCAGGGTTATGTGGCGGTGCGCGACACCTTGAGCGAGTCGACCACCGTCGCTGAACGACGCGAGCTGATAGGGAGGACACTGCGTGGCCTCAAGGCACTTTGAGGAACGCCGGGCGCCGGACACACCGGGGCGCGCCGCCTCGACAAAGATCGTCGTCTCCGGCGGGTTCGGCTCGGGCAAGACGACTTTCGTCGGTGCGGTCTCGGAGATCATGCCGCTGCGGACCGAGGCGCTGGTGACCACAGCGTCGGCGGGCGTCGACGGCCTGGAGGCCACCCCGCAGAAGAACACCACGACAGTGGCCATGGACTTCGGCCGCATCACGCTGGCCGAGGACCTGGTGCTGTACCTGTTCGGCACGCCCGGACAGCGCCGGTTCTGGTTCATGTGGGACGACCTCGTCCGCGGTGCGATCGGGGCGATCATCCTGGTCGACGTGCGACGGCTGCAGGACAGCTTCGCGGCGGTGGACTTCTTCGAGGCGCGCCGCCTGCCGTTCCTCATCGCGATCAACCAATTCGACGGCGCACCAAGGCATCCCGTCGCCGCGGTGCGCAAGGCGCTGGCGGTGCCCGAGCGTGTCCCGGTGATCACCGTGGACGCTCGCGACCGGGACTCCGCCAAGGCGGCGTTGATCGCGATCACCGAGTACGCGCTCGACAGCCTGACCACCGCGTGAGCAGCGACGAACCGGTCTGGATCGACGAGGAATTCACCGGCCGCGACTTTCGGGACGAGGACCTCAGCAGGCTGCGCACCGAACGGACGGTGTTCGACGAATGCGACTTCCGCGGCGTCGACCTCACCGAGTCCGAACACGTCGGCTCCGCATTTCGCAACTGCCGTTTCGAGCGGGCCACCCTGCACCACAGCACCTTCCGGCAGTGCAGCCTGTTGGGGTCGGTGTTCACCGACGCCCGGCTGCGTCCGCTCACACTGGTCGACGTCGACCTGACCCTGGCGGTGCTCGGCGGATGTGACTTGCGTGGAACGGATCTGAGCGGGTGTCGGTTGCGCGAGGCCGGGCTCGTCGACGCCGACCTGCGCAAGGCCGTGCTGCGCGGCGCGGATCTCAGTGGCGCGCGGGTACAGAAACTCCGGCTGGACGAGGCCGACCTGCGCGGTGCCCGCGCGGATGCGACGTTGTGGACGACCGCGAGCCTGCGCGACGCCAAGATCGACGTCGATCAAGCGCTGGCCTACGCCGTCGCCCATGGTTTGAACATCCACGGGCAGTGAGCCGCGCACAACTGTGCGCTAGGTGCTGCTGAGCCGGATCCGCCAGCGCACGAAAGCCGTGTAGCCGATGCAGATCAACGCGAGCATCGCCATGTCGAACAGCCATGTTCCCGACGTGTGCTCCCAGTGCCGGTCGTTGGGAGTCAACGGGCCGGGCACCAACCGGATCAGGTCGATCGTCGAGGCCGAAGCGGCGAAACCCCACCGCGCAGGCGTGAACCACGACATCTGGTCGAGCACCACGCGGTCCGTCACCGGGATCATCCCGCCGGAGAACACCAACTGCGACATGATCGCGACCACCAGCAGCGGCATGATCTGTTCGTTGGACCGCGCCAGCGCCGAGAGCGCCAGCCCGACCATCGCCGCGGCCACCGTCGTGACCGCGATGTCGACGAACAACTCGATGCTGCGGTTGCCGATCAGGGAACCCGACTCGACGGCGCCCGGACCCCAGCCCTTACCGATGATCGCGATCGCCGTGACGATCGCCGACTGCACGATCGCGAACAGCGTGAACACGAACACCTTCGCCAAAAGGTATGCGGTCGTTGACAATCCGACCGCCTGCTCGCGACGGAAGATCGCCCGTTCGCCGATCAGGGCCCGGATCGTCAGCGCGGTGCCCATGAAGATCGCGCCCACGTTGAGCATGACGAGGATCTGCCCGGGCTCGTTGGGTGCCGCCCCGCCCTGCATCGCGGTCACCGGCACGCCGAACCCGACGTCGCCGGGCACCGACAGCGACAGCACGCCCATGATGAACGGCAACAGCATCAGGAACGCGAAGTAGCCGCGATCCGAGATCACCAGCCGCACCTGGCGGCGTGCGATCGTGGAGAACTGGCGCCGCACGCTGGTGCTGGTCGGCGTCCCGAGGTCCGACGGCGCCTCGGCGGCCGGCGGCGGCGGCGGCGGTCCGTGCTGGGCGAGGAACCGCTTGTTGGCGCCGTCCGGGTCGCCCGCCACCGAGCTGAAGATGTCCGCCCAGTTGGTGGTGCCCATCGACGGCCCGATCTGGTCGGGTGGGCCGTAGAACGCCGTCTTGCCGCCGGGCGCCAACAGCAGCACCTGGTCGCAGACGTCGAGATAGGTCAGCGAGTGCGTGACCACCAGCACCACGCGACCGGCGTCAGCCAGCTGCCGCAGCATCGTCATGACCTGGCGGTCCAGCGCCGGGTCCAGGCCGGAGGTGGGCTCGTCGAGGATCAGCAGCGACGGGCCGGTCAGCAGTTCCAGCGCCACCGAGGCGCGCTTGCGCTGGCCGCCGGACAGCTTGTCGACCCGGGTCTCGAGGTGCTTGGTCATCTCGAGTTCCTCGAGCACCTGCATGACGACCTGCTCGCGGTCCTCCCGGGTGGTGTCGGGAGGCAACCGCAGTTCGGCGGCGTACATCAGCGCCTGCTTGACGGTCAGCTGGCCGTGCACCACGTCGTCCTGCGGCACCATCCCGATCCGGGAGCGCAGCGACGCGTACTCGGCGTGGATGTTGTGGCCTTCGAAGGTCACGGTGCCCGTCGTCGGATGCGTGTAACCCGCGACCAGGCGGGCGAACGTGGACTTGCCGGCGCCTGATGGCCCGATGACGGCCGTGAGCGTGCCCGGCCGCGCAGCGATCGAGATGTTGTCCAGCAGCGTCTTGTTGTTCTCGATCGTCCACGTGACGCCGTGCACCTCGAGGCCCCCGGTGCGGGTCGCGGCCTCGGTCTCGGTGCGGCGGATCAGGGTGCCGCCGGAGAAGACCAGGTCGATGTTGCCGATCGTGACCGTGTCACCGTCGTGCAGCAGCGCGGAGTCCACCCGAGCACCGTTGACGAACGTGCCGTTGATGCTGCGGTTGTCCTGGATCTCGGTGCCGTCGGCGGTCGGCACCAGGGTCGCGTGATGGCGCGAGGCCAGGACGTCGGGCACCACGATGTCGTTGTCGGTCGCGCGGCCGATCTTGATTGCGCCGGGCACGTTGTCCGCAGGCCTGCTCGGCCGCAGGATCTTGAGCATGCTCGTCGCGAGGTTGTCGCTCGAGCGCGGCGCGGCGGTCGGGCCCATCATGGTCGCCGACTCGATCCCCGGCGCCGACATCGGCTGCGAGATCTGCGCCGGGCGCACGGGTTGCGGGGTGCTCGGCGGACCCGGCCGCTGCGCCGGTTGCGGAGCGCTCGGGTAGCGGTGCGGCGGGGGCGGGCTCGGATACGGCGGTTGGGAGCGCGGCGGACCCTGCGGCGGCGCGTAGGACCGCGGGGGCTGCGGCGCCGCCGTATGTGGTTGCACGGTGGGATGGTTTGCGGCCGGCCGCTGCGTGGAGATCGGCACCGCCATGGTCGGCGTCCGGCCCACCGCGCCCTGATGGCGACCCACCTCGAACGTCAGGCGCGGGCCGTCGGGATTGCCGATGTTGACGGTCTGGCCGTCCTGGATGTCGACGGTGGGCACCCGGCGGTTGTTGACGTACATCCCGTTGAGGCTGCCGTTGTCGATCGCGACCCAACGGCCCTGATCGAAGCGCAACACCAGATGCGCCCGCGAGATCAGCGGATGGGCGATGCGAACATCGGCGCGGAGGTCTCGGCCGATGACGACATCGTTTCCCGCTGCGAAGGTCCGGGTCGATCCGTCGTACCGAACGGTCAGCGCGGGTGGGGCGGGTCGGCTCATCGGAGCCGGCCGCCGGCGACATTGGACATCGCCGCCAACTCTAACGGTAGGAAAGGCCGCCGCGACGGCGGTCCTGGGCGCCGAGTCGCGAAAGTTCGCCGCTTGCCCGGCGAGTCGCGCGCCAACGGCGCCGGATCGTGGTCACCATTGGGCATGGTGTCTCGGGCGCCTCTCCTGGTTGTCGGCATTGTCGTCCTGTGCATCGCGGCGGCGTTGCTGGCGCCGACGGTCGATGCGCAAGGTAACGCGATCGCGATCGACGACCGCGGGTTCGTCGACACGCAAGCCCGCTGCGAAGCGCCCGCCGCAACGGTGGCGCTGGGCCGGACCGAAAGTGCGCTGGTCGCGATCTGCAAAGAGAGCGGCGGCTACGAGTACCGCGGCGTGCGGATGCGCGACGACGCGTTGCTCACCGCCAAGGCCACCAAGACCGGCGACGGAGTGTTCACCGCCGAGAACGACGGCGCCACCTACACATTCTCGGCGAAGGAACTCGCGGTCTCGTCGGGGGAGCGGGTCGTCCACTCCGAGCCGATGGTCGCCTACGTCGAGCCGAGGCCCGCCGCGAACGGCTGATAGTTGTCGGGTGCACCCGTCAACACGCAGCGGGTGTGGCTGTAGATCGTCGGCATGCACTTGTTGCAGTGGTCGCAGATCGCCCGGACGGAACGGTCGGCCTGAATACGGTTGAGCAGGTCGGGTTCGGCGAGCAGGGCCCGGCCCATCGCGACGAAGTCGAAGCCCTCGGCCATCGCGAGGTCCATCGTGTCGCGGTTCGTGATGCCGCCCAGCAGGATCAGCGGCAGCTTCAGTTCGGCGCGGAACAGCTTGGCGTCGCGCAGCAGGAACGCCTCGCGGTAGGGATACTCGCGGAGGAACTTCTTGCCGGTCATCCGGATGCCCCACCGCAGCGGCGGTTTGAACGCGCCGGCGAACTCCTTGACCGGGGCGTCGCCGCGGAACAGGTACATGGGGTTGACCAGGGAGCTGCCCGCGGTCAGCTCGATGGCGTCGAGCCCGCCGTCCTCCTCGAGCCACTTCGCGGTCTGCAGTGACTCTTCGATGCTGATGCCGCCCCGAACACCGTCGGCCATGGTGAGCTTCGCGGTCACCGCGATCGGGTTGCCCTCCTTCTCGACCGCGCGTCGCACGGCCGTCACGACGCCGCGGGCCACCTTCGCGCGGTTCTCCAGCGAGCCGCCGAACTCGTCGGTGCGGCGGTTGAGCAGCGGGCTCAGGAAGGAGCTGGCCAGATAGTTGTGGCCGAGGTGAATCTCGACCGCGTCGAAGCCGGATTCGATCGCCAGGCGGGCGGCGTTGGCGTGCGCCTCGGTGACCTCGCGGATGTCCTCGCGAGTGGCCTTCTTGGCGAACCGCATCGATATTGGGTTGAAGAAGCGCACGGGTGCCAGCGCTCTGGCCTTGTTCGTCCGCGAGTTCGCGACCGGGCCGGCGTGGCCGATCTGTGCGCTGATCGCCGCGCCTTCGGCGTGGACGGCTTCGGTGAGCCGCTTCAGCCCCGGTACGGCCTCCGGGCGCATCCAGATCTGCCAACCGTCGGTGCGCCCACCGGGCGCCACGGCGCAGTACGCCACGGTCGTCATGCCGACCCCGCCCGCGGCCGGCAGCCGGTGGTAGTTGATCAGATCGTCGGTGACGAGCGCGTTCGGCGTCGACGCCTCGAACGTCGCCGCCTTGATGATCCGGTTGCGCAGCGTCACCGGGCCGAGCTTGGCCGGGGTGAACACATCGGGCTGGGTGTTCATATACGGAGCCTGCCACATCGACGTGCCAGACTGACACCCGTGGGAGCGATCACTCTGAACGGCAAGGCAACGCGCGACGAGATCTTCGTCGACCTGAAGGAGCGGGTCGCGGCACTGACCGCAGCGGGACGCACACCGGGCCTGGGCACCGTGCTCGTCGGCGACGATCCCGGCTCGCACGCTTACGTGCGCGGCAAGCACGCCGACTGCGCGAAGGTCGGCATCAACTCGATCCGGCGCGACCTGCCCGCCGACATCAGCCAGGCCAAGCTCGACGAGACCATCGACGAACTCAACGCCAATCCGGAGTGCACCGGCTACATCGTGCAGTTGCCGTTGCCCAAGCACCTCAACGAGAACGCCGCCCTGGAGCGGGTGGATCCGGGCAAGGACGCCGACGGTCTGCATCCGACGAACCTCGGCCGGCTGGTGCTCAACGAACCGGCGCCGCTGCCCTGCACCCCGCGCGGGATCGTGCATCTGCTGCGCCGCTACGAGGTCGAGATCGCCGGTGCGCAGGTCGTCGTCATCGGCCGCGGGGTGACCGTCGGGCGCCCGCTCGGGCTGCTGCTGACCCGGCGCTCGGAGAACGCGACAGTGACGTTGTGCCACACCGCAACTCGGCATCTGCCCGAGCTCGCCCGCGAAGCCGACATCATCATCGCCGCCGCGGGCATGCCGCACATGGTGACGGCTGAGATGGTGCGTCCCGGCGCGGCCGTGATCGACGTCGGTGTCAGTCGCGACGACGACGGCAAGCTCGTCGGCGACGTGCATCCCGACGTCTGGGACGTCGCCGGCCACGTGTCGCCGAACCCTGGCGGCGTCGGGCCCCTGACCCGAGCGTTCCTGCTGACGAACGTCGTCGAGCGCGCGGAGGCACTGGCCGCGACGTGACCCCGAAGGAGTTCGCGCGCAAGGTCTTCGCGCGCCAGTGGCCGTTCTGGTCGGTCGGCCTGACTTTCCTGGTCGCGTTGGTGCTGGTGGTGGCCGGCTACTGGCGGCGCGGCGCGCTGGTGATCGCGATCGGAGTCGGCGTCGCCGCTGGGCTGCGGCTGCTGTTGAGCGACGAGCGTGCGGGCCTGCTCGCGGTGCGCAGCCGGGGGGTCGATTTCGTCACCACCGCGGCGGTCAGCGCGACGATGTTCTACATCGCCTGGACCATCGACCCCTTGGGCACCAGTTAGCGGCTCAGGCGAGCCGTCCGATCGCGAACGCGGTCAAGAAGCCGACCGCCGTGATCACCCCGGTCAGGATGTGGGCCTCTTCGAAGGCCTCGGGCACCATCGTGTCCGCGATCATCGCCAGGATCGCTCCGGCGGCGACGGCGGTGATCACCGCGACCAGAAACGGCGATGCGCCGGCCAGCAGCACATACCCCAGCATCGCCGAGATGCCGCTGATCACCGCGATCCCGATCCACACTCCGAACACGTAACGCGCGGAGCGACCGGCCCGTTTCATCCCGGCGGCGCTCGACAGCCCTTCGGGAAGGTTCGAGATGAACACCGCGGCCAGCACCGGCAGCCCGACGCCCTGACCGCCGAGCAGCGAGATGCCCAGCACGACCGACTCCGGTACGCCGTCGAGCAGGGCTCCGATCGCGATCGCGGCGCCGCTTCCGTTCTCCTGCTCCTCTGTCGGCTGCCGGTCATGTGAACGTTTGCGATGTTTCGCGCCGTGGCGGGCCAGCGCGGCGTTGGCGACGACGTAGGCCACCGCCCCGCCGAGGAAGCCGAGTGCGGTGGCCAGCAGGCCGCCGGTGTGTTCGGCTTCGTCCATCAGGTCGAAGGCCAGCGCGGAGATCAGCACGCCGGCGCCGAACGCCATGACACCGGCGACCACTCGCACCCGAACCTTCACCGCCCAGCCGATCAGCGCACCGACCACCAGCGCCGCGCCGGCCACCAGCCCCCACCAGCCGGCCTCAAGCCATCCCGGCATGACCGTCCTCTCGCGTCGGTAATGAAGTCAGGCCAGCACAGCGCGGATGCACACCGTGACGTACGGCAGCGCAAGGCCGGTGGAATTGGCCAGCGCGGGATGGGTGGCCAGCAGTTCACGCACCCGGTCCAGCGTTCTGGTGCGCACCTTCTCCGGCGAGGTGATGCAGTAGCTGCGGGATGCGACCAGGTCGATGAGCGCCTGCGGGGTCAGGTAACTGGTCCACTCGACCTGGTGGCGCTCGACCGCGGTGAACGGCGAAGGCAGCGTCACGGTGGCGTTGAACGGATCGTCCTCGTGGCCGATGATGCGGCCCAGGTCCTTGACCCAGCCCAACCGCTCGTCGCGGGTGTTCCACACCAGCCCGAGCCGGCCGCCCGGCCGCAACACCCGCGCGACCTCCTTGATCGCGCGCTCGGGGTCGAACCAGTGCCAGGCCTGGGCGACGAGCACCGCGTCCACGCTGTCGTCCGGCAGCGGAATTTCCTCGGCGGTGCCCAGCAGCGCGGGGGTGTCGGGCAGCGACGTGCTCAGCAGCTCCAGCATCTCCGGGATCGGGTCCACGGCGACGACGTCCAGGCCGCGCTCCACCAGGCGGGTGGTCAGCTTGCCCGTGCCGGCGCCGAGATCGAGCACCGTGGCGGCGGCTGCCGGCAGCAGCCAGTCGATCGCCTCCGGCGGATACGACGGCCTGCCACGCTCGTAGGCCGCTGCTTCCGCACCGAACGACAGCGAGCGGTCCTGGCCCGAGCGGGTCACCGCGCCGTCATTTCGCCGTCATCCTGCTGCCAGCCCCAGTGTGTGCCGGATCAGCTTGTACACCGCGTCGGTCTCCACCAGGAAGCCGTCGTGCCCGTAGACCGACTCCACGACGTCGAGACCCGCACAGCCGGGCAGCAACTCGGCCAGCTCCTCCTGCAACCGCAGCGGGTACAGCCGGTCCGAGGTGATGCCGCCGACCACTGCGGGCACCGGGCACCCGCGCAACGCCGCCTCGACGCCGCCGCGGCCGCGGCCGACGTCGTGACTGGACAGCGAATCGGTGAGCGTGACGTAGGTGCCGGCGTCGAAGCGGGAGACGAGCTTTCGGCCCTGGTGCTCGAGGTAGCTCTGGACCGCGTAGCGGCCGCCGTCGCCGGGGTCTTCGCCGTCTTGCGGATCGTTGGCGAACCGGGTGTCGAGTTCGTTCTCGCCGCGGTATGTCAGGTGGGCGAACCGGCGGGCGATCTCCATGCCGAGGTCGGGCGAGAGGCCGGTGCCGTGGTAGTCGCCGTTCTGCCAGTTCGGGTCGGCCTTGATGGCGGCGATCTGCGAACTCTGGGTGCCGATCTGATCGGCGGTGGCGCGCGCGCCGACGGCGAGCACCAGTCCCGCGCGCACCTTGTCCGGATGGCCGACCATCCACTCGAGCGCCCTGGCGCCGCCCATCGAGCCGCCGACGACCGCGGCGACCTCGGTGATGCCGAGCGCCGCCAACGCCGCGATATCAGCCTCGACCTGGTCTCGAATGGAGACGACGGGGAACCGCGAGCCCCACGCCTTACCGTCAGGGTGCGGTGAGCTCGGGCCGGTCGAGCCGCGGCAACCGCCGAGCACGTTGGTCGCCACCGCGCACCAGCGGTCGGTGTCGATCGGACCGCCCGGTCCGGCGACGCCATCCCACCAGCCCGCCGTCGGATGGTCCGGACCCGCGGGCCCGGTGATGTGCGAGTCACCGGTCAGCGCGTGCAGCACGACCACCACGTTGTCGCGCTGCGGCGACAACTCGCCCCAGCGCTGAACGGCGATCGACACATCGTCGATGACCGAACCGTTCTCCAGTGTCAGCGGTCCGATGTCGACGACGCCGACCTCACCTTCGGCGGGCAGATTCAGGACTGGCACCTCAGCTTCCAGATCAAAGATTGTCATCAGAATGCCGCCGCCGCGTTCGGATCGGTCGATCCTGCGGTGCTGAACCGCTTGGCGGCGGCGAAGCCCTGATCCAGGTCGGCGAGGATGTCGTCGATGCCCTCGATGCCAACCGCCAGGCGCACCAGGCCGGGGGTGACACCGCTGGCCAACTGCTCTTCGGGCGACAGCTGCGCGTGCGTCGTCGACGCCGGATGGATCACCAGCGACCGCACGTCGCCGATGTTGGCGACGTGGCTGTGCAGCGTCAGCGCGTTGACGAAGGCCTTGCCCGCGTCGACGCCGCCGGCGAGCTCGAAGGCCAGCACAGCACCGGTTCCCTTGGGCGCCAGCTTCTTTCCGAGCTCGTACCACGGGGACGACGGCAGCCCGGCGTAGTTCACCGAGATGACGTCCTCGTGGCCGGCCAGGTACTCGGCGACCTGCTGCGCGTTCGCCACATGCCGTTCGACGCGCAGGCTCAACGTCTCCAGTCCCTGGGCGACCAGGAAGGCGTTGAACGGGGATGCCGCCGAGCCGAGGTCGCGCAGCAGCTGCACCCGCGCCTTGAGCGCGAAGGCCAGCGGACCGAGTTCGGCGAACACCACGCCGTGGTAGCTGGGGTCCGGTTCGGTGAAGCCGGGGAACTTCCCGTTGGTCCAGTCGAACGTGCCGCCGTCGACGATGACGCCCGCGATCGCCGCGCCGTGCCCGCCGAGGTACTTGGTGGCCGAGTGCACGACGATGTCGGCGCCGTGGCGCAGCGGCTGGATCAGGTACGGCGTGGCGATGGTGTTGTCGACGATCAGCGGCACCCCGGCGTCGTGGGCGACGGCGGCGACGGTGGGGATGTCGAGCACGTCGATCTTCGGGTTGGAGATCGTCTCGGCGAAGAACGCCTTGGTGTTCGGCTGCACAGCCTGGCGCCAGGAGTCCGGGTCGTCGGGGTCCTCGACGAAGCTGACCTCGATGCCGATCTTGGCCAGCGTGTAGTGGAACAGGTTGTACGTGCCCCCGTACAGCCGCGGGGAGGACACGATGTGATCGCCCGCGTGGGCCAGGTTGAGGATCGCGAAGTGCTCGGCGGCCTGACCGGAGGCCAGGAACAGCGCGGCGACACCGCCCTCGAGGGCGGCGATGCGCTGCTCGACGACGTCCTGCGTCGGATTCATGATCCGGGTGTAGATGTTGCCCGGTTCGGCCAGCCCGAACAGCGCTGCCGCGTGCTCGGTGCTGTTGAACGTGTACGACGTCGTCTGGTAGATCGGCAACGCCCGCGCATTCGTCGCCACGTCCGGGCGCTGGCCGGCGTGGACCTGCTTGGTTTCGAAGGCCCAGTTCTGGCTGGGGTCTGCTGGCGCGCTCACGGAACGGCCCTCCATCTGTGTCAGGGGGCCCGTCAGCACGGACCCGCGCTTGCCGGCAACCGCTCGCTAGCGGCTACTCAACCTGGTTCATCACCCGGGGCACCCCACCGCGGTTGGAGGGTTGCCGACCAGCAAGCCGGGGCTTGTCGCTGGCACTCATGACCGAGCAGAAGCGTATCGCACGTCATCGCCGGGAGGCCAGCAAGGGGGAACTGACCGATGCTCCGATGTTCGGGGCAATACTGGTAGGCGACTGATCACCTGAACTGACCGAGGCCTGACCGAAACCGAGCCGGGAGACCACCGCATGACTGCCGAGCAGCCGACCATCATCTACACGCTGACCGACGAGGCGCCGCTGCTGGCGACCTATGCGTTCCTGCCGATCATCCGCACCTTCACCGAGCCGGCGGGCATCGACGTCGAGACGAGCGACATCTCCGTCGCGGCGCGCATCCTCGCCGAGTTCTCCGACCGCCTGACAGACGAGCAGCGCGTCCCCGACAACCTCGCCGAGTTGGGGGAGCTCACCCAGAAGCCGGACACCAACATCATCAAGCTGCCGAACATCAGCGCTTCGGTGCCCCAGCTGCTGGCGGCGATCAAGGAGTTGAAGGCGAAGGGTTACGACCTGCCGGACTACCCCGGGGAGCCGAAGAACGACGAAGAGAAGGAGATCAAGGAGCGCTACGCGAAGGTGCTCGGCAGCGCGGTGAATCCGATTCTGCGGCAAGGCAACTCGGACCGGCGCGCGCCGAAGGCGGTCAAGGAGTACGCCCGTAAGCACCCGCACAGCATGGGCGACTGGTCGCAGGCGTCGCGCACGCACGTGGCGACCATGAAGGGCGGCGACTTCTACCACGGCGAGAAGTCGATGACGCTGGACAAGGACCGCAAGGTCAAGATGGTGCTCGAGACGAAATCGGGCGAGACGAAGGTGCTCAAGCCGGAGGTGGCGCTCGAGGAGGGCGACGTCATCGACAGCATGTTCATGAGCCGAAAGGCCTTGTGCCAGTTCTTCGAAGAGCAGATCGAAGACGCCTACAAGACCGGCGTCATGTTCTCGCTGCACGTCAAGGCCACGATGATGAAGGTGTCACACCCGATCGTGTTCGGGCACGCGGTGAAGGTCTTTTACAAGGACGCGTTCGCCAAGCATCAGAAGGTGCTCGACGAACTGGGCGTGAACGTCAACAACGGGATGTCCGACCTGTACGACAAGATCGAGGCGCTGCCGGCGTCGCAACGCGAAGAGATCGTGCAGGACATCCACGCCGTGCACGAGCACCGGCCCGAACTGGCGATGGTGGATTCCGCGCGCGGCATCACCAATTTCCACTCGCCCAGCGATGTGATCGTCGACGCATCGATGCCGGCGATGATCCGGCTCGGCGGAAAGATGTACGGCGCCGACGGGCGGACCAAGGACACCAAGGCGGTCAACCCCGAATCGACGTTCAGCCGGATCTATCAGGAGATGGTGAACTTCTGTAAGACCCACGGCCAGTTCGATCCGACGACCATGGGCACCGTGCCCAACGTCGGGCTGATGGCGCAGAAGGCCGAGGAGTACGGCAGCCACGACAAGACCTTCGAAATTCCCGAGGACGGCGTCGCCAACATCGTCGACGTCGACACCGGCGAGGTGCTGCTGAGCCAGGACGTCGAAACCGGCGACATCTGGCGCATGCCCGTCGTCAAGGACGCCGCGATCCAGGACTGGGTGAAGCTGGCCGTGACCAGGGCGCGCGCGTCGGGGATGACCGCGCTGTTCTGGCTCGACACCGAGCGCCCGCACGAAGTCGAGCTACGCAAGAAGGTCAAGGAGTACCTCAAGGAGCACGACACCGAGGGCCTGCACATCCAGATCATGCCGCAGGTGTGGGCGATGCGGTACACGCTCGAACGGCTGATCCGCGGACAGGACACCATCGCGGTGACGGGCAACATCCTGCGCGACTACCTGACCGACCTGTTCCCGATTCTCGAGTTGGGGACCAGCGCGAAGATGCTCTCGATCGTCCCGCTGATGGCCGGCGGCGGCATGTACGAGACCGGCGCGGGCGGTTCGGCACCCAAGCACGTCCATCAGCTGGTCGAGGAGAACCACCTGCGGTGGGACTCGCTGGGCGAGTTCCTCGCTCTCGGAGCGTGTTTCGAGGACATCGGCCGCAAGACCGAGAACAAGCGCGCTGTGCTGCTGGGCAAGACGCTGGACTCGGCCATCGGAAAGCTGTTGGACAACAACAAGAGTCCGTCGCGCAAGACCGGCGAGTTGGACAACCGCGGCAGCCAGTTCTACCTGGCGATGTACTGGGCGCAGGAACTCGCCGAGCAGGACGACGACAAGGAACTGGCCGACCACTTCGCGTCGCTGGCCAAGTCGTTGGCCGACAACGAGGACGCGATCGTGTCCGAGCTCAACGAGGTGCAGGGCGATTCGGTCGACATCGGCGGCTACTACTACCCCGACCGTGACAAGACGACCGCGGTGATGCGGCCGAGCAAGACGCTGAACTCGGTGCTCGAAGGGGCGACCGAGCAGCCGGTGACGGAGGATTAGCCGCCGAGCGCCTCTCTGGGCGGATCCTGCCGGCTTGGCGCTGCGTACCGGTCGACGAAGCCGAGGATCACGTCGGCCACCTGCTGTGGTGCCTCGAACATCGGGATGTGTCCGACACCGTCGAGGTGGGTGACCTCGGTGCTCGACGGCAGCTGGTCGGTGAAGTGGCGGGTGAACCTCGGATGCGGCAGCACCCGATCCTTCTCGCAGATCACCAGATGGGTCGGGCAGGAGCCCTCGGCCAGCTCCAGCAGTCCGGGCATCAGCAGCGCCTTGACCAGC
The DNA here is from genome assembly GCF_001672895.1 of Mycobacterium sp. E740. Classification (GTDB taxonomy): domain Bacteria; phylum Actinomycetota; class Actinomycetes; order Mycobacteriales; family Mycobacteriaceae; genus Mycobacterium. Next base: position 15,339 of record NZ_LZKP01000221.1, on the reverse strand, counting down.
AGCTGGTAGTACGCCGGGCAGTGGGTGACGTCGTCGATGATGTCGGCGAGATCTTCTTCTGGCAGGCGATCCGGGCTGGCACTCACGGGGAAGTGGGCCAGGTAGCGGGTGAACGGCAACTTCAGCACGCGTTGACCGAACACCAGCGTGAACAGCCAGACCGGCAGGCCGGCCACGAACTTGCCGACGATCTCGAACTTCGCTGGCGTGTACCGGCTCCACCCACCCGCGGGGGCGATACCGGTCAGCGTGCGGGCCCGGCCCCGGCGCTCCAACTCGAACGCCACCCATCCGCCGAGCGAATTGCCGACGATGTGGGCGGTGTCCCAGCCGAGCGCGTCGAGCCGACGTTCCACGTCATCGGCGAGTTCTGCGGTGTCCAGGAAGTAGTGGCCCTTCACCCCGCCGTTGTGTCCCGGCATGGTGGGCGCGAACACCTCGTACCGGCCGGTGTCGGCGATCAGCGGAACGACTTTCTTCCACACGTTCTGCGACATCATGAACGGGTGTAGCAACAGCATCGGCTCGCCGGAGCCCTGGTGGATCGGTGCGCGCTCGCTCATCAGCCCGACACTAAGGTGATACCGGCGGTACTGCAAGTGTGTCGGTACGGTCTGCCGCTGTGCCCTCGCCGGGACCGCCGGATACCCGGATTCACCGTGCCGAAGCCGTGCGCGGTGATGTGAAAAGATCGGCTCATCATGAGCACTGACCGCGGCGGCGCCCGCAAGATCGTCTTCTCCGGCGTGCAGCCCACTTCCGACTCCCTTCACCTCGGCAATGCGCTGGGAGCGATCACACAGTGGGTCGGCCTGCAGGACGACTTCGACGCGTTCTTCTGCGTGGTGGACCTGCACGCGATCACGATCGCCCAGGACCCCGCACAGCTGCGACGGCGCACCCTGGCGACCGCCGCCCAGTACCTGGCACTGGGCATCGACCCGGCCCGCAGCACGATCTTCGTGCAGAGCCATGTCCCCGCGCACGCCGAATTGTCCTGGGTGCTGGGCTGTTTCACCGGTTTCGGGCAGGCCTCGCGGATGACGCAGTTCAAGGACAAGTCGCAGAAGGAAGGCAACGAGGCCACCACCGTCGGCCTGTTCACCTACCCGGTGCTGATGGCCGCCGACGTGCTGCTCTACGACACCGACCTGGTGCCGGTCGGGGAGGACCAGCGCCAGCACCTGGAGTTGGCGCGCGATGTCGCGCAACGGTTCAACTCACGCTTCCCCGACACGTTCGTCATCCCCGAACCGATGATCCCGAAGGTGACCGCCAAGATCTACGACCTACAGGACCCGACGTCGAAGATGAGCAAGTCCGCGGCCACCGACGCCGGGCTCATCAGCCTGCTCGACGATCCCAAGAAGTCGGCCAAGAAGATCCGCTCCGCGGTCACCGACAGCGAGCGCGAAGTGCGATACGACGTCGACGCCAAGCCCGGCGTGTCCAATCTGCTGACCATCCAGTCGGCGGTCACGGGCACCGACATCGACAAGCTCGTCGAGGGTTACGCCGGACGCGGATACGGCGACCTGAAGTCGGACACGGCCGAAGCCGTCGTCGAGTTCCTCAACCCGATCAAGGCCAGAGTCGACGAACTGCTCAGCGACCCCGCAGAACTGGAGTCGGTGTTGGCCGCAGGCGCCGAGCGCGCCCGCGAGGTGTCGGCCACGACGCTCGAACGGGTCTACGACCGCCTGGGCTTTCTTCCGCGCCGCGGCTGACGCGTTGGGAAGGCTGGCATGACGGTCCCGAGCGAGCAGGAGAACAAACCCGGGTTCGTCGACAGGTTCCGCGCGCGGTATCGCTGGTTCGACCATGTCATGCGCGCACAGGAGCGGTACAACGACAGCACGGGTGACTTCTACGCGGCCGGCATCACCTACTTCACGATCTTCGCGCTGTTTCCGCTGCTGATGGTCGGATTCGCCGTCGCCGGTTTCGTGCTGGCGAGCCAGCCCGACCTGCTCGCCGAGATCCAGGATCGGATCAGAGAGTCGGTCAAGGGCGCCTCCGCCACACAGCTGGTCGAGTTGATGGACTCGGCGATCGAATCCCGCACCTCGGTCGGCGTGATCGGGCTGGCGGCCGCGGCGTGGGCCGGGGTGGGGTGGATGGCCAATCTGCGCGAGGCGCTCAGCCAGATGTGGGGCCAGCTGCGCCACGACACCCGGGGCTTCGTGCGCACCAAGCTGTCGGACCTGACGGCGATGGTCGGACTGTTCGTCGCGGTCGCGCTGACCGTCGCGCTGACCGCGGTGAGCAGTTCCGGGCTGGCTCGTAAAGCAGTGGAATGGGTTGGGCTCGAACATGTTCCGGGCATGAGCATCCTGCTGCGGGTGGTCTCGCTGCTGGCGTCGATGGCGATCAGCTGGCTGCTCTTCACCTGGATCATCGCGCGACTGCCCCGCGAATCGCTCAGCTTCCACTCCGCGATCCGGGCGGGCGCACTGGCGGCGGTGGCGTTCGAGGTCTTCAAGCAGGTCGCGTCGATCTATCTGCGGTCGGTGGTGACCGGTCCGGCCGGGGCGACATTCGGTCCGGTGCTGGGCTTGATGGTGTTCGCCTACATCACCGCGCGGCTGATCCTGTTTGCGACGGCATGGGCGGCCACGGCGCCGGAGAACCTGGCGGCTGCACCCGTCGAACCGCCCGGCACCGCGCGGATCATGCCCCGCGTGCAGGTTCGCGAAGGACTTCCGCTGCGTGCGGCGCTGGCCGCCGCTGCGGTGGGAGCGCTTGGCGCGCTGGGGATCTCACGCTGGACCCGCGGTCGCTAGCTGACCAGTTTCAGCCCCACGATGCAGCCGACCAGGCCGACGATCAACAACACCTTGAGCGTCGAGGCGCTCTCGGCCCCGGTCAGCATCGCGAACGCCACGGTCAGCGCCGCGCCGATGCCGACCCACACCGCATAGCTGGTGCCGGGCGGCAGACTGCGCATCGCCACTCCGAGCCCCACCATCGAAAGCACCAGTGCCACGAGGAACACCGCCGATGGACCCAGCCGGGTGAAGCCTTCGGTCTTGCCGAGCGCGGAAGCCCACACCGCTTCGAGCACACCCGATACGACGAGAATCAGCCAAGCCATCACACATCTCCGTCGACGCCGTCTTGTCGCTGGCCGGGTACGGCGCCCCTCGTCCGGTGTCACCTGCTGACTTTCCCGACGCTAGCAAACCGGTAACGTCGCGTCCCGTGCCGCTGTCAACGCCGTGGTCGCGCCGGATGGGCCTCCAGGCGCCGATCGTGAACGCCCCAATGGGTGGTGCGGCAGGCGGCGCTTTGGCTGCGGCCGTGTCCCGCGCGGGCGGCCTCGGCATGGTCGGGATGGGCAGTTCGGCGACTGCGGCGGGGTTGGCCGCCGAACTGCCGCACGTGTCCGCGCTCAGCCACCCGTTCGGCATCGGCCTCGTGCACTGGGTGATGGCGGCGCAGCCTGAACTGCTGGAGGTCGCGCTGGCGGCGAAACCCGCACTGCTGTCAGTGAGTTTCGGCGACGACTGGTCCTGGGTGCGCCGCGCGCACGACGCCGGTGTGCCGGTGGCCGCGCAGGTGGCCGACGTGACCGGTGCCCGGCGGGCGGCGGACGCCGGGGTGGACGTGGTGGTGGCGCGCGGGGCCGAAGGCGGTGGGCACGGCGAGGCGCGCGTCGGCACCCTGCCGTTGCTTGCCGAGGTGCTCGACGAGGTGACGGTGCCGGTGCTCGCCGCAGGAGGGATCGCCTCGGGCCGCGGGCTGGCCGCTGTACTGGCGGCCGGTGCTGCCGGGGCCTGGCTCGGGACGGTTTTCGCCACGTGCACGGAAGCGACGACGTCAGCGGCGGCGCGCGACGTGCTGCTTGCGGCGTCCAGCGACGAGACGGTGACGACGCGGGTGTTCGACGTGGCTCACCGATATGCCTGGCCCACAACGATTCCCGAACGTGTCGTGCGCAACGACTTCGTCGACCGGTTCGACGGTCGGGAAGACCTGGTCGACGCCGACGCCCGGGCGTTGCTCGAGCAGGCCTGCGCGGCCGAGGACTATCGGGTCGTACCCGTCAACGCCGGACAGGGCGTCGGGATGGTCCGTGACTCACAGCCCGCGGCCGCGGTGATCGACCAACTCTGCACGGAAGCCGAACAGCTGCTGCGGCGGTGGGGCCAGCCGGACTAGTGCTGTGGCCGCCGGTTCAGTGACCGGGCGCCCATGATCAACATGAACACGATCACGGTGCCCACGACCGCGACGCCCACCCGCACCGGCATCGCGTCCGCGCTCGACAACATCGGCGCCGCTTTGGCAGCCGGGTTGGCGCCGTCGGCGCCCGGCTTGGGATCGAGCAGCGACGGGTCGGGTTCCATCAACGTGCCCACGCTCGTCCCGGGCGGCGTCGCGAAGCCGTAGTCGAGCAGGTGGGCCGCCTGTTCCCACGGCGCGATCGGCTGACGGGTGCCCTTCAAAAGCACGGCGACGAGACGGCGGCCGTTGCGCTCGGCGCCGCCGACGAACGTCTGACCGGCGTCGTCGGTGTAGCCGGTCTTGCCGCCCAGCGCGCCGGGATAGTTGAGCAGCAGCTTGTTGTCGTTCTCGATCGGATAGCCGACATCGCCGCGGCCGGGGAAGTCGAACGACCGGGTCGACACGATGTCGGCGAACACCGGGTTGCGCCAGGCGTAGCGGTAGAACAGCGCGAGGTCGTAGGCGGAGGTGCTCATGCCGGGGCCGTCGAGACCCGACGGCGTCGCCACCCTGGTGTCGAGGCCGCCCAGCTTGTGGGCGAGGTCGTTGAGCTTGCGCAGCGTGGCGTCCCAGCCGCCGAGTTGCCGGGCCAGTGCATAGGCCGCGTCGTTGCCCGAGTACATCAGCAGGCCGTGCAGCAGGTCGTTGATCGAGTAGTGGCCGTTCTCCCCGACGCCTACCTTCGTGCCTTCTTGCGCGGCGTCGTCCGCGGTGCCGGCGATGACCCGGTGGATCGGCAGCTCGCGAAGCGCCTGCGTCGCGACCAGCACCTTGATGACGCTGGCGGGCCGGTGCCTGGCGTGCGGGTCCTTGGCGGCGATCACGTCGCCGCTGTCCAGGTCGGCGACCACCCACGCCTCGGCGGAGACGTCGTCGGGCAGCGGCGGTGTCCCGGGCGCGGTGACGACGCCGCAACTGGCCAACGCGTCGCCGCCCAACGGGGTTGCCGGCACGGGCACCGGGGCCGGGGGCGCGTCACCCGGTTTGGGTACCTCGGAAGCGTCGACCGCGGGTGGGGTCGTCTCGCGGTACGGGCAGGCGCTCGGCTCGGGCGCCGCCGGTGGTTGAGCAATTGCCACGGCCGGCCCGGTCGCCACGAACAAGACCGCTGCCAGCATCGCCGCCCGCCGCAAGGAGCCTTGGAACTTCGCCATCGAGACCGAAGAGTAGGCGGCGGGCGGCGCGATTCGGCGGAGGCGCGCTGTGACTCCTGTGGCTTACGTTGCCGATGTGACTCGCCTTCTCGCGCCGAGTGCACGCTCCTTGTCCGCTTTGACGCGATTTCCGTACACCAGGCGTGCACTCGGCGTCGGGCGCGCAGTGCGTCAGGGGAGCGCGCAGTGCGCGACGGCGGGGAAGCCGATGCAGCCCATCCACAGCCGATCCCCGGCTTCGGCCAGGCCGGTCACCATGCCGAAGTGCGGGTGCTCGGTCCGCACACCTGCCACGACGTCGCCGGTGTCGGGATCGAAGGCGACCGCCCACACCTCGGGCTTGATCTGTGGTTGGAGCTTGTCGGGCAGCTTCCACAGCAGCTTGCGCAGAGCCGGCCAGCGCGGTGCGAGCCATTCGGCGGCGCCGTTGAGTGGGGAGACCATCGCGCACCAGATGCGGCCGTCCGCACCGGTCGACAGGTTGTCGGGATGCCCGGGCAGGTTCTCGCGAAGCGGTGTGACGGTTCCCGCGCGCTCGCCGGTGAGCCAGAACTTCGACAGTCGACGGCTCATCGTCTCGGCGAACACCAATGCCGACCCGTCCGCGGTGGGCGTCACGCCGTTGGCGAAGTACAGACCCGCTGCGGCGGTGAGCACGGTGCCGTCGGCATCCCGGCGGAACAGGCTGCCGCGCGGCCGGGCCTCCATGACCGCGCCCTTGAAATGGGCGTAGCTGAATGCGCTCGTCGACTCGGTGAAATAGATTGTGCCGTCCGGTGATTGGGTGACATTCGAGCAGAACATCAGCCGCCGGTCGTCGACCTCCGAGACGAGGGTCTCCAGCGCGCCGGTGGACGGGTCGACCGACAGGAGCCCACCGGGACTGGTGCACACCAGGATTCGGCCGTCCTGCGCGACATGCATGCCCAGCGGCCGGCCCGCGGTCGTGGCGGCGACGACCGGATCCCCGCCGCCGGGTGCGATGCGCACGATGCGGCCGTCGTCGACTCCCGTCCAGATGGCACCGTCCGCGTCGACGACGACGTCCTCGGGCGCGTTGCCCGGCACCGGGACGATGGTCAGCTCGGCCGACGGCAGGTCGGGTAGCGGATCGACACCCGGCGGCTGCCAGCGGACAGGATCGATCGGCGGCTTCTTCGACGCAGGCGCAGCGCTCACAAAGCCGACGCTACGCCTGCACCTCAGAGCAGTCGGCCGGCTTCGTCGAGCACGCCGCGCATGATGTCGTACATCGCGTCGAACTCCGCCTGCCCGCTGATCAGCGGCGGCGCCAGCTGCACTACTGGGTCGCCGCGGTCGTCGGCGCGGCAGTACAGGCCGGCCTCGAAAAGCGCGGGGGTGAGGAACCCGCGCAGCAGCCGCTCGCACTCCTCGTCGTCGAGGGTCTCCTTGGTGGCTTTGTCCTTCACCAGTTCGATGGCGTAGAAGTAACCTTCGCCGCGGACGTCGCCGACAATCGGCAGGTCGGACAGCTGCTCGAGCGTCGCCCGCAGTCTCGGGGCGTTCTCCTTGACGTGATCGTTGAGGCCCTCGCGCTCGAAGATGTCCAGGTTGGCCAGCGCCACCGCCGCCGACACCGGATGCCCGCCGAACGTATAGCCGTGCGCGAACGTGGTCTTACCGTCGTCGAACGGCTCGAACAGCCTGTCGCTGGCGATCATCGCGCCGAGGGGCGAGTACCCCGAAGTCAGTCCCTTGGCGCAGGTGATGATGTCGGGCACGTAACCGAAGTCGTCGCAGGCGAACATCGAGCCGATCCGGCCGAACGCGCAGATCACCTCGTCGGAGACCAGCAGCACGTCGTACTCGTCGCAGATCTCCCGGACTCGCTCGAAATACCCTGGGGGAGGCGGGATACAACCGCCCGCGTTCTGCACCGGTTCGAGGAACACCGCGGCGACGGTGTCGGGACCCTCGAACTCGATGGCCTCGGCGATGCGGTCGGCGCAATACTGGCCGAACGCCTTCTCATCGGTCTGGTACGGCGCCGGTGCGCGGTAGAAGTTCGTGTTGGGCACCCGGAAGCCGCCTGGGGTCAGCGGCTCGAACTGTTGCTTGAACAGGGGAAGCCCGGTGATCGCGAGTGCACCCTGCGGGGTGCCGTGGTAGGCGATCGACCGCGAAACCACCTTGTGCTTACCGGGTTTGCCCGTGAGTTTGAAATAGTTCTTCGCGAGCTTCCACGCAGTTTCGACCGCCTCCCCGCCGCCGGTGGTGAAGAACACCCGGTTCAGATCGCCCGGCGCGTAACCGGCCACCCGCTCGGCCAATTCGATCGCGGGGGGCGTGGCATAGGACCAGATCGGGAAGTACGCCAACTGCTCGGCCTGCTTGGCCGCGACCTCGGCCAGCTCCTGGCGGCCGTGGCCGACCTGGACGACGAAGAGTCCGGACAGGCCGTCGATGTAGCTCTTGCCGTTGCTGTCCCAGATCGTGACGCCTTCGCCTCGCGTGATGACCGGCGGGGCGATGCCGGCACCGTGCCGGGCGAAGTGGCCCCACAGATGCCGGCGTGCTTTCGCATCGAGCTCGGCCGAAAGCCCTTGCGCTGTATCGGTTGTAGTCACCGGGTACCCCAATATTATTGCTGCTTGACAAGTTTCAGGTAGACGAGCGTCTCGGTGGCTGAGACGCCCGGCAATGCGCGGATCTGGGTGTTGAGCAGGTCCAGCAGATCGTCATCGCCCGCGCAGACGACATCGACGATCGCATCGAACGAGCCCGCGGTCGGCACCACGTAGTCGACAGACTCGATGGCGGCCATGCGCTGCACCCGCTGGCGCACGGCGGCCTCCGAAAGGCCGACCGCCTTACCGATTCCCGCGTACGAGCGGCGACCGTCCTGCTGGAGCTTTTCGATGATCTGCTTCGAAAGGTCGTCGAGCTGGATTGCCGCGCCCGGGGAAGGCATACCACCGATTCTGCACGGAATCCGTTGCGGCGGGCAACCGCAGCCATCAAAACGCTCGTCTCGGTGCAACAACCCCGCAGGCTTACGTGGTTCGGCCCGTTTCAACCCGGAGCCGTTGATCGACGCCGAACTAAACTGTCGTCATGACCGCCAGCACGCGGGTCGACGAGTTCGAGGAACTACGGCCGCATCTGCTGTCCGTCGCCTACCGGCTGACGGGCACGGTGGCCGACGCCGAGGACATCGTGCAGGACGCGTGGCTGCGGTGGGACCGCAACGGCACAGCTGTCGAGGATCTGCGCGCCTGGCTCACCACCGTCGTCAGCAGGCTGGCGCTGGACCGGTTGCGGTCGGCGGCGCATCGCCGGGAGGCGTACTACGGACAGTGGCTGCCGGAACCGGTGGTGACGGCGCTCGACGGCGATGACCCGCTGGCCGTGGTGGTGGCCGGCGAGGACGCCCGGTTCGCCGCGATGGTGGTGCTGGAATCGCTGACGCCCGACCAGCGCGTCGCGTTCGTGCTGCACGACGGGTTCGGTGTGCCGTTCGCCGAGATCGCCGACGCGCTCGGCGTCAGCGCTGCCTCGGCGCGGCAGCTGGCGTCGCGCGCGCGACGAGCGGCCGCGTCGGCGCCACCGCCGGTGCCCGACGACGTGCACAACGAGGTGGCCGGCGCGCTGATGGCGGCGTTGGCTTCCGGCGACATGGAAGCCGTTGTGCGCCTTCTGCATCCGCATGTCACGTTCACCGGCGACTCGAACCGGCGGGCGCCGACCGCGGCGCAGGTGATTCACGGACCGGACAAGGTGGCCCGGTTCCTGTTCGGCCTCGCCCGCCGCTACGGGCCCAACTGGCTGGCCGGGGCGCAGCTGGCTCTGATCAACGGGCAGGTCGGCAGCTACACCGAAGGCGCCCCGGCGACCGACGGCTATCCCGAGCTGATGGCCCGGGTCACGGCGATGACGGTGCGCGACGGGAAGATCGGCGCGATCTGGGACATCGCCAACCCGGACAAGTTCACCGGTTCGCCGCTGTGTCGTTCGAACCCTGGCCAGCCCACGGCACCCGGCATGCGTCGCCGGAGTTGAAGCCCTGTTCGGTGATGCCCAACGCCGAGTACATCCGCGCCCGCATGTTCTCCACGCCGATCTGGTAGGTCAGCTCCATGACGCCGTCGTCGCCGAACCGTTGCCGCAGATCGTCGACTTGTTCGTCGGTGATGGCGTGCGGGTCCGTCGTCATCGCATCGGCGTAGGCGATAGCGGCGCGTTCGTCGTCGGAGAACAGCGGCGACGTCGCGTAGTCGTCGATGTGCTTGAGCCGGTCGACGTCGAGACCGTCGAGGCGTTGCAGCATCGAGCCGAAGTCGACGCACCACGAGCAACCGACGGTGCGGGCGGTCCAGAAGACCGCGATCTCACGAACGTTCTTCGGCAACCTTTTGGACCCGGACTGCAACAGTGCCTCGTGCACTGCATTGGCGACCAGGAGTCGCGGATGGTGCGCTGCGACTGCGAACGGCTCGGGCACCTCGCCGAACTTCCGCTTGGCGAAGCGGTACATGAAGCGGGTGAGCAACGAGGCTCGTTGTGGCGGCAGCGGTTCGATGCGGGTTTTCTGCGCGTTTTCGGTCATACCCGTTGGACGAGACAGCTGTCCGATGTGTGACAGCCGATTGTCCGACATGCAGTCCGCGCTGGTGACACCATATTGACGTGGACGACGGCGGGGGCCGTGGCGGGACAGGGACCGCCGCTGATCTTCGCTGTCCGGCGTGCGAAAGCCCCTTGGGGGCGGCAGCGAAGTTTTGCAGTGAATGTGGCACCGCGGTCGTGCAATCCGTCCGATACGCCGAATACAAGCACGTGACGGTTTTGTTCGCCGACGTCGTGCGTTCGATGGACATTGCCGCGGCGGTCGGTGCGGAGCGACTGCGGGAGATCATGACCGACCTCGTCGAGGGCTGTGCCGCAGTGATCCGCCGTTATGACGGCACGGTGGACAAGTTCACCGGTGACGGGCTGATGGCGGTTTTCGGCGCGCCGATGGCCTTGGAGGATCACGCCGCGTGCGCTTGTCTGGCGGCTCTGGGATTACAGGATGAGGTTGAGCGCCTCGCGGTCGACGTCGCAACACGCGACGGCGTCGAGCTTCGGCTTCGAGTCGGACTCAACTCCGGTCGGGTCATCACCGGCGAGATGGGTTCGGGCGCTTTCGGTTACACCGCTATCGGCGAGCAGGTCGGCATCGCCCAGCGGATGGAGGCGGTCGCTCCGCCGGGCGCGGTGATGCTCAGCGCGTCGACGGCGCGACTGGTGGACGACTCGGCGATCCTCGGTGAGCCGGAGCGGGTACGAATCAAGGGAGCCGATGAACCGGTGGTGGCGCGCCGATTGATCAGCATCGGGAAAGTGCACCGCTCGGACCGGCGCGACGACTCACCGTTGATTGGTAGACGGTGGGAGCTGTCCGCCGTCGAGGGTTTGCTAGAGGGTGCGATCGACGGCCACGGCGCGGTGGTCGGGTTGGTCGGGCCGCCGGGAATCGGCAAGAGTCGGCTCGTTCGTGAAGTCGCGACGATGGCCGGTCAGCACGGCGTCGAGGTGGTACGGGCCTTCTGTGAGTCGCATACCCAACAGGTGCCGTTCCACGTGCTGGCCGCGTTCCTCCGCGCGGCAACGGGCGTCGAGCACCTTGACCCCGTGACGGCTCGTGCCCGAATTCGCGCCGGTCTCGCCAATGTCGATACCGAGGACGTGTTGCTGTTCGAAGACCTGTTGGGCATCGGCGAGCCCGACGCCGCGTCGGCGACGATCACCCCGGACGCCCGGCGGCGCCGGCTGACCGCTCTGGTCAACACCTACTCGCTGGCCCGGCGGAGCCCTGCGGTGCATGTCGTCGAGGATGCACACTGGATCGACGAGGTCAGCGAGTCGATGCTGGCGGACTTCATGACGGTGGTCTCGCAGACGCACCTGCTGGTGTTGATCACGTATCGCCCTGAGTATCACGGAGTTTTGAGCCGCGTGCGGGGCGGCCACACCATCGCTCTGGCGCCGCTTCGTGACGCCGAGACCCGCGCGCTCGTCGCCGGTTTGTTGGGACCGGCCGACTCGGTCGGGAGGCTGCGAGCGTCCATTTGTGAACGGGCGGCGGGTAATCCGTTCTTCGCCGAGGAGATCGTGCGCGAACTCGCCGAGCGCGGTGTACTGGACGGCGAACCGGCAAGGTACCGGACGGTGTCAGACGGTGCCGAGGTGACCGTGCCCGCGACTCTCCAGACGACGATCGCGGCGCGCATCGACCGGCTCGATCCGAAAGCCAAGCGCACGCTCAGCGCCGCGGCGGTCGTCGGCTCGCAGTTCGGTGTCGACCTGTTGAGCGACCTGGGGGTAGAACCCGTCGTAGAGGATCTGCTCGCCGGGCAGCTCATCGAGCAGATCAGGTTCGGTCGCAGACCCGAATTCGTCTTTCGCAATCCGCTGATCCGCACCGTGGCGCTCGAGTCGCAGTTGCAATCGGAACGAGCCGAACTACATCGGCGGTTGGCGGTCGCCATCGAAGAGCACGGGCAAGCGGATGAGAATGCGGCATTGATCGCCGAACACCTCGAGGCCGCCGGAGATCTGATGGGGGCGTACGACTGGCATCTGCGAGCGGCCACCTGGTCGGTGCAGCGCGACATTCGCGGCGCGCGTGCGGGTTGGGAGCGCGCCGCAAATGCCGCCGACGCGATGCCGGCCGGGGACCCGAGACGCACGGCATTACGAATCGTTCCGAAGACAATGCTGTGCATGTCGACGTGGCGAGTCGGCGGGACCCTGGCCGACACCGGCTTCGAAGAACTCAGGGAGTTGTGTGAGGGTTCCGGCGACTACGTCTCGCTGGCGATCGGGATGTACGGCCAGATCGCATTGCTGAGTTTCCAACATCGTCACCGGGAAGCGTCCGCGCTGGCGTCCGAGCAGTTCGAAATGCTCCAGAGGATCGAGGGTGGTGCGGTTCCCGCGCTCGGGTACGTCCACGCGGGAGTGATGGCGAAGATGCTCGCGGGCGAAGCACAAGAAGCGCGCCGCACCGCACAGTGGGCGGGCGGGCTGCTCGAAGGCTACGCAGGCGCCGAGATGAGCAGTGAGCAGGTCGGCACAGCGCTCGCGATGACGCTTACTTGGGGAGCCGTCGCGGACTGCGCCGTCGGCGGTTCCGCTTGGCTGCAGAGTGCGCAACGGAGCGTCGCCCTGGAACGTGGACTTCATCCGGACGGCACAGTTCTGGTCTTCTTGATCGGCATCGGATATGGCTTCGGCATGCACCTGAAGGCGCTGGCCCCCGATGACCGTGCCGTTGCCGAGACGGCAGAAGCGGTTCGGCAGGGACAAGCGATGGGAGACGACCTAGCCCTCGCAACTGCTTGCCTCGCCCGGGGTTTGGTGCTGAGTCACAGAAGTACTGAGGCCGAGCGGAAACTCGGATTGGAGACCCTTCACCAGGCGCGCGACCTGTACGAGGAGCGGTCGATTTTCGCTCCTGCCGTCATCGCGAGAATTCGCATCGCCGAGATCGCCGCCGCTTCCGGTGACCTCGACGGTGCCATCGAGGACCTGCGATCAATCCTCGACACCCTCGTCCGAAGCGATGAGAAGCTCTTGCGCGCGGAAGCCACCGCCGTACTGGTGGAGTCGCTGCTTCAGCGCGGCGGCGCCGACGATATCGGCGAGGCGGCCGCAGAGATCGACCGGTTGGCAGCAGTGCCCATCGAACCCGGCTTCGTGATCAAGGAGATCCAGCTGTTGCGGATGCGCGCAAGGCTCGCGAAGGCTGAGGGAGACGAAGCCGGCCACCGCGACTTCGTCGAGCGCTACCGCGCGATGGCGGCAACCCTCGGGTTCGTGGGACACATCGAGGTGGCCGACATGATGCGTCGTCCCAGCTGTTAACGCGCGAACATCAGCGCGCGCTTGACCTCCTGGATGGCTTGCGTGACCTGGATGCCGCGGGGACAGGACTCGGTGCAGTTGAACGTGGTGCGGCACCGCCACACGCCGTCGACCTCGTTGAGGATGTCGAGGCGCTCGGCGGCGGCCTCGTCGCGGCTGTCGAAGATGAACCGGTGCGCGTTGACGATCGCGGCGGGCCCGAAGTACGAGCCCTCGCTCCAGTAGATCGGGCAACTGGTCGTGCAGCACGCGCACAGGATGCACTTGGTGGTGTCGTCGTAGCGGGCGCGATCGGTCTGGCTCTGGATGCGCTCGCGGGTCGGCGGATTGCCGCTGGTGATCAGGTAGGGCTTGACCGCGCGGTAGGCGTCGAAGAACGGCTCCATGTCGACCACGAGGTCCTTCTCGACGGGCAGCCCGCGGATCGGCTCGATGGTGATGGTGAGCTGCTTGCTCGCATTCTTCGGCAGCATGTCGCGCATCAGCACCTTGCACGCCAGCCGGTTCACGCCGTTGATCCGCATCGCGTCCGAACCGCACACACCGTGTGCGCACGACCGCCGGAACGTCAGCGTGCCGTCGAGGTACCACTTCACGTAGTGCAGCAGGTTCAGCAGCCGGTCGGTGGGCAGGCAGGGCACCCGAAAGCTCTGCCAGCCACCCGAATCAGCGTGGGCATCCGGGTCTTCGGGGTTGAACCGGGCGATCTTCAGCGTCACCATCACCGCGCCTTCGGGCACCGGCGGGGTGGTGGCTTCGCCCTTGTGGACGTCAGGAGCGATTGTCATCAGTACTTCCGTTCCATCGGCTCATACCTGGTCTGCACCACCGGCTTGTAGTCCAGCCGGATGTCGCTCAGAAGGTCCGAGCCCTCTTTGTACGCCATCGTGTGGCGCATGTAGTTGGTGTCGTCGCGGTTCGGATAGTCCTCGCGGGCGTGGCCGCCGCGCGACTCCTTGCGGTTGAGCGCTCCGACGACGGTGACCTCGGCGAGCTCGAGCAGGAAGCCGAGCTCGATCGCCTCGAGCAAATCGCTGTTGTAGCGTTTACCCTTGTCGTGCACCGTGATTCGGGCGTACCGCTCCTTGAGGGCGTGAATGTCGGTCAGCGCCTGCTTGAGCGTCTCCTCGGTGCGGAACACCGCGGCGTTGTTGTCCATCGACTGCTGCAGCGCAGTGCGGATGTCGGCGACGCGTTCGTTGCCGTGCTCGCTCAGGATGTCGCCGACCCACTCGACCACCATGCCCGCCGGGTTCTGCGGCAGCGCCACGAAGTCGTGCCCGAGTGCGTAGTTCGCCGCGGCGATGCCGGCGCGACGGCCGAACACGTTGATGTCCAGTAGCGAGTTGGTGCCCAGCCGGTTCGCGCCGTGCACGGACACGCACGCGCACTCACCCGCGGCGTACAGCCCCGGGATGATCGTCGTGTTGTCGCGCAGCACTTGACCATTCACCGTCGTCGGGATGCCGCCCATCACGTAGTGGCACGTCGGGTACACCGGCACCAACTCCTTGACCGGGTCGACGCCCAGGTAGGTGCGGGCGAACTCGGTGATGTCGGGCAGCTTCGCCTCGAGCACATCCTCGCCGAGGTGGCGCACGTCGATGTAGACGTAGTCCTTGTTCGGGCCGGCGCCGCGCCCCTCGAGCACCTCGAGCACCATCGAGCGCGCGACGATGTCGCGCGGGGCCAGGTCGACGATCGTCGGCGCATAGCGCTCCATGAAGCGCTCACCCTCGCCGTTCAGCAGTCGGCCGCCCTCACCGCGCACCGCCTCCGAGATGAGAATGCCCAGGCCAGCCAGGCCTGTCGGGTGGAACTGGTGAAACTCCATGTCCTCCAACGGAAGTCCCTTGCGGAACACGATGCCCAGACCGTCGCCGGTCAGCGTGTGCGCATTCGAGGTGGTCTTGTACATCCGGCCCGACCCGCCGGTGGCGAACACGATCGCCTTGGCGTGGAAGACGTGGATGTCACCGGTCGCCAACTCGTAGGCGATGACGCCGGTGGCCACGGGGCCGGACTGCGTCTCGGTGATCGCGATGTCCAGCGCGTAGAACTCGTTGAAGAACTCGACGTCGTGCTTGAC
>NZ_LZKP01000220.1 GCF_001672895.1 Mycobacterium sp. E740 | reverse complement strand
CGACCCGCCGCGACCGCCCTCGAGGATGTGCGGCACGCCCGCCTTGACGGTCTTCCACACACCGCCGAGGTTGACGTCGATCATTGCGGCCCAGTCGGTTTCGCTGGTCTTGTCCAGGGTCTGGCCGCCGTTGCCGATGCCGGCGTTGGCGACGATGATGTCCAGCCGGCCCATCTGTTCGACACCGGCGTCCACCGCGGCCTTGAGCGCGTCGTAGTCGCGCACGTCGACTTCGGCGGTGTAGACGCGGCGGTTGTGGCCCTTGACCAGATCGGCGGTCTCCGCGAGATCCTCGGGCGTCGACGGGGCGATCAATTCGACGGTGTCGACCTTTTTACAGATGTCGACGGCGATGATGTCGGCGCCCTCTTGCGCCAGCCGCACCGCATGCGCGCGACCCTGGCCGCGCGCGGCGCCGGTGATGAAAGCGACCTTGCCTTCAACACGTCCAGTCATTGGTTACCTCAATTCGTTGTCGATACAGGGGTTTCGGGGGACTATTCGGGGAACTAGGAGACGAACGTGGGCATGGATTCCCAGCCGCGGACGGCCGTGGTCTGGGAGGGACGCGCATTGGACCAGTCGACTTCCCACGTCGGGAATCTCTTGAGGATCTCCTCGAGCGCGATCCGGCCCTCCAGGCGCGCGAGCGCGTTACCCATGCAGAAATGCGTGCCCGCGCCGAAAGTCATGTGTGACCGCACTTCTCGGTGAATGTCGAAGACGTCACCGTTCGGCGGGAAGCGGCGATGGTCGCGGTTGGCGGACCCGAGCAGCATCAGCATCGCCGATCCCGCCGGCACCTGCTGGCCGTAGTACTCGACGTCGCGGGTCACGTAACGGCCGATGTGCAGGGCGGGCGGTTCCCAGCGCAGAATCTCTTCGATCGCATGAGGTATCAGGCTGGGATCGGCCGCCAGTTGTGCCCGCTGGTCGGGGTAATCGGCGAGAGTCTTTCCCGCCCAACCGATGAGACGCGTCGTCGTCTCGCTGCCGGCAGTGGCGATCACCGTCAGGTACATCAGCAGCTCATCGCGGCCCAACTTGCGCCGTGTACCAGTCTCGTCTTCGAACTCGACGGTGAGCAGGTCGGTCATGATGTCGTCGGACGGATGCTCCGTGCGGTAGTCGATGAATTCGGCGAACACCTCACCGGTGGCCATCAGGTCGACGGTGCCGCTCTGCAGGGTGGCTTCACCGTGTTCGGTGACCCGGCGCTGGTCTTCTTCGGGGATCCCGAGCAGCATCCCGATCACCCGCATGGGCATCTGTGCGCCGAGATCGTTGACGAAGTCGAACCGGTCCGACCCCACCAGCGGATCCAGGCAACGAGAGGTGAACTCGCGGATCTGCGGTTCGAGGGCGAGCACCTTGCGCGGAGTGAAGACCCGCGACAGGAGATTGCGGTGGATGTTGTGAATCGGAGGGTCTTCGAAGATCAATGTGCCGGGCGGTATCTCCATCCCGGACTTGATGATCTCGAGCAGCGCGCCGCGGCCTGAAATGAAGGTCTCATGGTCGATGACTGCTTTGTTGACATCTTCGAACCGGCTCAACGCATAGAAGTCGTGACGAGCGTTGTAGTACAGCGGGGCCTCGTCGCGGAGCCGGGCGAACACCGCGTACGGGTTCATGTTGAGTTCGATGTCGTAAGGGTCGTAGTGCAACTCGGTGTCCGCGGCTTCGTGCACATCGGAACTTTCAGCGCTGATCGTCACGGGTCCCTCTCGCTGGATCAGGGTTCACATAAGACATGGGGCTGACTTTTGTCTCACAACTTTGGCACTGGCGACAACGAGTGTCAACAACGGATTCACTTTCGACAATCTGCGCTCTCCAGCTGAAAGAATGCTGTTCTCCCACGGTCCGCTTGGGTACTTCCAGCAGATCGCGCAGCGACGAGAACCGAGTTCTCGCTCAATACGTGAGAATGCGGTTCTCTACTACTTGGCGGCGAACCCGTGGGAGCAGAAGTCCCACACCTCGTCGGCGGTGATGGGCTTGGTGCTGCCCTCTTCGGCGCCGTTCGACTGCGCGACGAACATGACGGTCTGCATGGTCATCGCTGCCATGCGCTTCGGGTTGATCCCGTCCCGCAGTTGGCCGGCCGCGCCCGCCTCTTCCATCAACTCCGTCAGCAGTGCCAGCAGCGGAGCGTGGGCGACCTTCACCTCGGCGGGATGAGAAAGCAGAAGCCGAGGAGCGAAGTCGGTGAACAGCGGTCGTTTCGCGGTCGGGTCGGGACGCGAGGACTCGAACAACAACTGCACCGCGACCTTGAGCCGCTCGATCGGCTCATCCTCAGTGGTGGTGGCGGCGCGAATCTGGTCGGCTGACCGGCTCAGGGCGTCTTCGAAGAGCGCCAGCAGAAGTTCGTGCTTGCCGTCGAACTGAAGATAGAAGCTGCGCAACGACTGCCGGGAGCGGTCGACGACCTCTTGCACGGTGAAGTCCGTGCTGCCCTTCTCGATGATGATCGCCTGGGCGGCGTCGAGGAAGCGCTGCACGCGCTGCGCGGCGCGAAGCTTCGCGGTTTTGATCGATCGCTCGACCGCGCGCTGCTTCCAGGCCGGTTCCTCGCTGGGGCTCGTCACCGGCGGCTCAGACGCCGGCCGAGTGGGGAGAACATGAACTGACTGTACCGGAGAACGCCTTGCCATTGCGGTCCTCGACCCCCTCGCGGCGAACGTGTCAGAGATTGTAACTTTCTCACGATGAGAATAGTATTCTCATTTTGGAGATAACAGTAGCCCTACCCAAAAATTTGATCCAGCGGGAGTTCTGTGCAGCTGACCTTCGATGCTGACGTCGAGGCGTTCCGCGCCGAGTTCACCGCCTTCCTCGACGAACATCTTCCCTCCGACGCCGTCGCCCTCGAGCGATCCCGGTCCAGTAGTGACGTTCCGGGTTGGGCGCGCGACTGGCAGCGGCTGCTGTTCGAGAACGGCTGGCTGCTGCCGGGCTACCCGCCGGAGTTCGGCGGGCGCAACGCGACGATCCTTCAGCAGTACGTCCACCAGCAGGAACTGGCGCGTCGGCGCGTGTACTTGACGTACAACCCGCAGGGCGTCGGCATCATCTCCGCTTCGCTGATCTCGTTCGGCACGCCTAGGCAACAGCAGCGCTGGGCGGTTCCGATCCTGCGCGCCGAGATCACCGCGTCGCTGGGGATGAGCGAACCGGGTGCCGGATCCGATCTGGCGTCGCTGCGCACCAGCGCCGAACTGGTCGGCGACGAATTCGTCGTCAACGGGCAGAAGGTGTGGACGTCGGGTGCGCACGACGCCGATGTACTGCTGACTTTTGTTCGTACCGATCCGAAAGCCGCCAAACACAAGGGAATCAGCGTACTGATGATCCCGACGGATCTGCCCGGTGTGGTGCGGCGACCATTCGCCTCGCTGTGCGAGGTCGACGACCTGGACTTCAACGAGGTCTTCTTCAACGACGTGCGGGTGCCTGCGGAAAACCTCGTCGGACCGCTGAACGAGGGCTGGCGAGTCGCCAACGGTTCGCTCGGGCATGAGCGAAACATGTTGTGGCTCAGCTACGCGGACCGCCTGCAGGAACTGGTGGAGGATTTTCGGCCCTCCTCGGTGCTGGATCGCGACCGGTACGCCGGGCTGATCATGGACAACCAGGCGCTGCGTCTGCTCGGCTCGGTGGCGTTGGCGCGTGCCGCCCGGGGTGACGAGGACGTGCCCGCGCTGTCGGTTCTCAAGCTCTTCGGGTCGGAGGCGTCGCAGGCGGCGACGGAGTACGCGCTTGCCGCTGCGGGTGTCGACGCGTTGGCCCACCCGGCGTTTTCCGGGCCGTACAGCGCGCAGCACCTCGACCTCTACCGCTGCGGCTGGTTCGAACGCTACGTCAGAACGTTCGGCGGCACGATCGCCGGCGGCACTTCGGAGATCCAACGCAACATCATCGCCCAGCGCCTGCTGGGCCTGCCGCGAAACTAGAAGGACTGCACCATGTACATCGAATACGAGGTTGCCGACCGCGTCGCGACCATCACGTTGAACCGGCCCGAGGCGGCCAACGCGCAGAACCCGGAGTTTCTCGACGAGCTGGACGGCGCGTGGACGCGCGCCGCCGAGGACAGCGACGTCTCGGTGATCGTGTTGCGCGCCAACGGGAAACACTTCTCGGCCGGCCACGACCTGCGTGGCGGTGGGCCGGTTCCGGACAAGATCACGTTGGACTTCATCATCCAGCACGAGGCGAAGCGCTATCTCGAGTACACGCTGCGGTGGCGCAACGTGCCCAAGCCGTCGATCGCAGCGGTCCAGGGCCGTTGCATCTCCGGCGGCCTACTGCTCTGCTGGCCGTGCGATCTGATCATCGCCGCCGACGACGCGCAGTTCTCCGACCCCGTGGTGCTGATGGGCATCGGCGGAGTCGAATACCACGGGCACACATGGGAACTCGGTCCGCGTAAGGCGAAGGAGATTCTGTTCACCGGCCGTGCGATGACCGCCGACGAGGTGGCGAGCACCGGCATGGTGAACAAGGTGGTGCCCCGCGAGCAGTTGGACTCGGAAACCAGGGCGCTGGCAGAGCAGATCGCGAAGATGCCGCCGTTCGCGCTGCGACAGGCCAAGCGCGCGGTGAACCAGACACTCGACGTGCAGGGGTTCTACGCGGCGATCCAGTCGGTCTTCGACATCCATCAGACCGGCCACGGCAACGCGTTGAGCGTGAGCGGATGGCCGGTGCTGGTGAACCTCGACGAGATGAAAGCCAACATCAAGTAACCCCACTCTTTGGCGCGAGCGTGCGTGTTTGCACACGACACGCCGCGTAAGTTCAGCATTTTGCGCACGCTCACGCCGCGCGAGCGTCACGCATCTGCCGCTCGACTCTCGACACGAAATCAAATGCGCGGTGCCGAACGTCGTCTTGCA
>NZ_LZKP01000219.1 GCF_001672895.1 Mycobacterium sp. E740 | reverse complement strand
ATCGCGACCGCGGGCGACCGGCTGCGCGAGGCCGGCTTCCGCGAACTGTCCGAGGCCGCTCAGTGGCCCGCGCACGGGAACTTCTTCACCGTGCGCGCCGGCTCGCTCATCGCCTGGCGCAACACCGACCCCGGCCTGCCGTTCCGCATCGTCGGCGCCCACACCGACAGCCCCAACCTGCGCGTCAAGCAGCACCCCGACCGGTTCGTCGCGGGCTGGCGGGTGGTGGCGCTGCAGCCCTATGGCGGCGCCTGGCTGAACTCGTGGCTGGACCGCGATCTAGGCATCAGCGGCCGGCTGTCGGTGCGCGTCGGCAACACCGTCGAGGATCGGCTCGTCCGGATCGACGAACCGATCCTGCGCGTGCCGCAACTGGCCATCCACCTGGCCGAGGACCGCAAGGCCGTCGAGCTGAACCCGCAGCGTCACCTCAACGCGGTGTGGGGCGTCGGCGGCGGCCCGCGATCGTTCCTGGATTTCGTCGCCGGGCAGGCCGGCGTGCGGTCCGACGATGTGCTGGGTGCGGACCTGATGACCCACGACCTGAGCCCGTCGCGGCTGGTCGGAGCCGACCGCGACCTCGTCAGTGCGCCGCGGCTGGACAACCAGGCGACCTGCTATGCCGGGCTGGAAGCGTTTCTGGCCGCCGAACCGCAGGGCCACCTGCCGGTGCTCGTGCTGTTCGACCACGAGGAGGTCGGTTCGCAGTCCGATCACGGCGCCCAGTCCGACCTGCTGCCGACTGTTCTGGAGCGCATCACGCTGACCGAAGGCGGCGGCCGCGAGGATTTCCTGCGCCGGTTGGCAGGCTCGATGGTGGCCTCCGGCGACATGGCGCACGCGACCCATCCCAACTACCCGGAGCGGCATGAGCCCGGGCATCTCATCGAGGTCAACGGCGGGCCGGTGCTCAAGGTGCAGCCGAACCTGCGCTACGCCACGGACGGGCGCACCGCCGCCGCGTTCGCGCTGGCCTGCGCTCAGGCCGGCGTTCCGCTGCAGCGCTACGAGCACCGGGCCGACCTGCCGTGCGGGTCGACGATCGGGCCGATGACAGCGGCGCGTACCGGCATCCCGACCGTCGACGTGGGAGCGCCCCAGCTGGCGATGCACTCGGCGCGGGAGTTGATGGGCGCGAAGGATGTCGCGGCCTACGCCGCGGCGTTGTCTGCGTTTCTGTCGGCGCAGTGATCTATGGTCGGCGCATGACACTCAATGTGGAGATGGTCACGTTCGACTGTTCGGATCCCGACACCCTTGCCGGCTGGTGGGCACAAGCCGTCGGCGGAGAGGTGAACGCCGTCGCCCCAGGCGAATTCGTGATGGTGGCCCGCGAACAGGGCCCCACATTGGGCTTTCAGCGCGTGCCCGATCCGACACCCGGCAAGAACAAGGTGCACCTGGATTTCCATGCCGCCGATCGGGAGGCCGAGGTGACTCGGCTGGTCGGTCTGGGAGCCAGCGAGACGGGCCGCAACAACTTCGGCCCCGACTTCGAATGGGTGGTGTTGGCGGATCCGGAGGGCAACGCCTTCTGCGTCGCCTGAGCGCGGCTCCGGCACTGGATAGACTGTCGCGGTGACGTCTGGGGCGAGGCAAGAGGTGGACACCGTCGAGAGGGCCGCCGCCAGCCCGGATCAGCCGCAGCCCTACCGCGAACTCGGTCTCAAGGACGACGAGTACCAGCGGATCCGCGAGATTCTGGGCCGCAGGCCGACCGACGCCGAACTGGCGATGTACTCGGTGATGTGGAGCGAGCACTGCTCGTACAAGTCGTCGAAGGTGCACCTGCGCTACTTCGGTGAGACCACCACCGACGAGATGCGCAAGACGATGCTCGCCGGCATCGGCGAGAACGCGGGTGTCGTCGACATCGGCGACGGTTGGGCCGCCACGTTCAAGGTGGAATCACACAACCACCCGTCCTACATCGAGCCCTACCAGGGCGCCGCAACCGGCGTCGGCGGCATCGTGCGCGACATCATGGCGATGGGAGCGCGCCCGGTCGCGGTCATGGACCAGTTGCGGTTCGGCGCGGCCGACGCGCCCGACACCCGCCGCGTCGTCGACGGCGTGGTGCGCGGCATCGGCGGCTACGGCAACTCGTTGGGGCTACCCAACATCGGCGGCGAGACCGTGTTCGACGCGTCCTACGGCGGCAACCCGTTGGTCAACGCGCTGTGCGTCGGGGTGCTGCGCAAAGAGGACCTGCATCTGGCGTTCGCGTCCGGGACCGGCAACAAGATAATTCTGTTCGGCGCCCGCACGGGTCTGGACGGCATCGGCGGGGTCTCCGTGCTGGCGAGCGAGACCTTCGGCGGTGACGAAAGCGGGCCCGGCCGCAAGAAGCTGCCGTCGGTTCAGGTCGGTGACCCCTTCATGGAGAAGGTGCTCATCGAGTGCTGCCTCGAGCTCTACGCCAATGACCTGGTGGTCGGCATCCAGGACCTCGGCGGCGCCGGGTTGTCCTGCGCCACATCTGAACTCGCTTCGGCCGGCGACGGCGGCATGCGCATCGAGCTGGACACCGTGCCGTTGCGCGCGGCCAACATGACGCCCGCGGAGATCCTGTCGAGTGAGTCGCAGGAGCGCATGTGCGCCGTGGTCACGCCGGAGAACGTCGACAAGTTCATGGCGGTCTGCCGCAAGTGGGAGGTGCTGGCGACGGTCATCGGCGAGGTGACCGACGGCGATCGGCTGCAGATCACGTGGCGCGGCGAGACCGTCGTCGACGTCCCGCCACGCACCGTCGCGCACGAGGGTCCGGTCTACCAGCGACCCGTGCAGCGCCCCGACAGCCAGGATGCGCTCAACGCCGACACTTCCGCCACGTTGCCCCGGCCGCAGACCGGTGCGGAGCTCAAAGCGACTCTGCTTGCGCTGCTGGGCAGTCCGCATCTGTGTAGCCGCGCTTTCATCACCGAGCAGTACGACCGCTATGTGCGCGGCAACACGGTGCTGGCCGAGGACGCCGACGGCGGCGTGCTGCGCGTCGACGAGAGCACCGGACGTGGCATCGCGATCTCGACCGACGCATCAGGTCGCTACACCGCGCTAGACCCGTACACCGGCGCGCAGTTGGCGCTGGCCGAGGCGTACCGCAACGTCGCGGCGACCGGCGCGACCCCGATCGCGGTGACGAACTGCCTGAACTTCGGCTCGCCGGAGGACCCCGGGGTGATGTGGCAGTTCAGCCAGGCGGTGCGCGGATTGGCGGACGGCGCTGCGGCGCTGGGCATTCCGGTCACCGGCGGCAATGTGAGTTTCTACAACCAGACCGGGACCACCGCGATCCTGCCGACACCGGTCGTCGGCGTGCTCGGCGTGATCGACGACGTGAAGCGGCGCATCCCCACCGGGTTCGGCGACGAACCCGGCGAGACGCTGATCCTGCTCGGCGAAACCGAAGACGAGTTCGACGGATCCATCTGGGCGCAGGTCACCGCCGATCACCTCGGCGGACTGCCCCCGAAGGTGGACCTGGCTCGCGAGAAGCTGCTCGCCGATGTGTTGAGCGCCGCGTCCCGCGACGGGCTCGTCTCAGCCTCGCACGACCTGTCGGAAGGCGGCCTGATCCAAGCTGTCGTCGAGTCCGCGCTGCGTGGTGAAACCGGTTGTCGCTTAGTGCTTCCGGAAGACGCCGACCCGTTCGTGCTGCTGTTCTCCGAATCCGCGGGCCGGGTGCTTGTCGCCGTTCCGCGCACCGAGGAGAGCCGGTTCCGCGCCATGTGCGAGGCCCGCGGACTGCCTGCCACCCGCATCGGCGTCGTCGACCAGGCCAGCAACGCGGTCGAGGTTCAGGGCCTGTTCACCGTCAACCTGGAGGACCTGCGCAGCACGTCGGAAGGTGTGCTGCCCGGGTTGTTCGGGTGAGTGAGCACACCCGACGACGACACCCGATCTATGTCTGGGCGTGGAGCCTGGTCCGCCTCGATTTCGTCGGGGTCGGCTTCGGCGCGTTGTTCTTCTGCCTGTCGCTGACGCCGTCGCTGCTGCCGCGGGACTGGCTGTTCCAGGGTCTGATCGGCGGCCTGAACGCAGCGATCGGCTACGGCATCGGTGTCTTCGTCGCAAAGATGCTGCGGCGCTTCGTGTTACGACGCCGACCGTGGTGGCCACCGCCGAAGCGCGTGCTGTGGGCGCTCAAGACCGCCACGGTGGTGGTGTCGGTGGGAGCAAGCGTGCTGATGCTCATCCCGGCGGCCGGCTGGCAGCGGCAGGTCTCGGCGGAGATGGGCCTGCAGGGCCCCACCACGCTCGGGTACCTGCGCACGGTGATCATCGCCCTGCTCGTCGGCGGGGTGTGCGTCGCCACCGCGCGGGTACTGCTCGACCTGATCAAGACGATGGCCCGGTTCTTCATCCGGCGCTGGCGGATGGACGACGAGGTTGCGCTCTTCGTCGGCACCGCGATCGTCGTCGTACTCGCGATCACGCTGATCAACGGTGTGCTCGTGCGAGGCTTCCTGGCCGGCGCGAACCGGGTGTTCCAGCCGCAGAACACCACCACCAGAGCGGGCATCGTGCAGCCCGTCGCTCCCGAAAAGTCCGGTAGCCCCGACTCTTTCGCGCAGTGGGACACCCTCGGTTTCCAGGGCCGCAACTTCGTGGCGACCGGGCCGCACGCCGACGAGCTCACCGAGCTGAACGGGGCGCGCGCCAAAGAGCCGATCCGCGTTTACGTCGGGCTGCATACCGCCGACACCGACGAGCAGCGGATGGCGGTGCTGCTCAGTGAGCTCGAGCGCACCGGCGCGTTCGAGCGCAAGCTGCTGGTGATCGTCCCCACCACGGGCACCGGCTGGATCAACCCGGTGGCGGCGCGGGCGTTGGAGATGATGTACAACGGCGACACCGCGATCGTCGGCTCGCAGTACTCCTTCCTGCCGAGCTGGATCTCGTTCGTCGGTGACCGGCAGAAGTCGATGGACTCCGGCCGCATGATGATCGATGCGATACACGAACGCTGGCAACAACTTCCGCCGGATCGCCGGCCCGAGCTCGTGCTGTACGGGGAGAGCCTCGGTTCCATGGCCGGCCAAGGAGCCTTCGACTGGATCCCCGACATCGCGCGGATGGGATTCTCGTCGGTGTTGTGGGTGGGCCCGCCGAACGCCAGCCCGCTGTGGCGGGCGATCACCGAGCGGCGCGACCCCGGAACCCCGGCGGTCGAACCGCGCTACGACAACGGTCGTACGGTGCGGTTCTCCCAGGGCACGGACTCCGCGCAGATCGCCCGCGATACTGCCCAGCCGTGGGAGGGTACGCGGGTGCTGTTCCTGCAGCATCCCTCAGATCCCATCGTCTGGTGGTCGGAGGATCTGCTGTTCACCCGGCCGGACTGGCTGCGCGAACCACCGGGACGTGACCGCACGGCGTCGATGCGGTGGTATCCGATCGTGACGTTCTGGCAGGTCGCTGCCGACATCACCAACGCCGGTTCGGTGCCCGGCGGACACGGCCACAACTACGGTGACTTCGTCCTCGACGGCTGGGCTGCGGTCGCGCCGCCCGACGGTTGGACGCCGCACGACACCGAGCGGATCCGCAGGGCGCTGCAGAAGACCGAAGCCGAAGACGGACCCGAATACTGATGGGCGCGAGCAAGTTCCGTGCGGCAACCATGGCCGTCGCGATGGTCGGGTGGAGCTTCGTCGCGCCGCGGGTGCGGTTCCATCCGATTGCCAACGCCGCGCTGGGTACCGCCCTCTACGCGTTGGCCCGGCCACCACTCGGTTTGCGCCCGCCCGCATTGTGGTCGGGACTGCGCTACGGCCTGTCCGCGGGCGCGGTGATCGCTGCGGGGGTGGCGTCGGCGACCGCGATCCCGCCGGTGCGACGCGGAATGGCCGCGCGTGAACTTCCCGAGCATCCGCTGCGGTGGATGGCGTTCGACATTCCCGTCGGTACCGTCTGGCCCGAGGAGATCGCCTACCGCGCGACTCTGGGCACCGCCGCGGAGAACGCGTTCGAACCGATCGGCGGTCGGCTGCTGCAGTCGGTGGCGTTCGGGCTGTGGCACATCATGGACGCCCGCATCACGCGCAATCCGGTGCTGGGCACGGTGCTGTTCACCGGCGTCGCGGGATGGGCGTTCGGGTGGCTGCACGCGCGGTCGGGCAGCCTCGCCGCGCCGATGCTGGCTCATCTGGCCGCCAACGAGACCGCGGCGTTGGCGGCGCTGGCCGTACAGCGGCACATAAAGTCCCTCAGATGAGCATCTCCGACCGCGCCGGATCGCGCACCTTCGTCGTCACCGGGGCGGCGTCGGGTATCGGCCTGGCCACCGCCCAGCGCTTGCTCGCAGAGGGCGGCTCCGTGGTGGGGGCCGACCTCGCCGAACCGCCCGAGGATCTCGGGGACGCCTTCGAGTTCGTCCGCGCCGACATCACCGACGAGGCCGACGTCGCCGCGGTGTTCGCCAAAGTGCCGAGCCGTCTCGACGGTGTCGTGCACTCGGCGGGCGTGGCCGGCGGCGGCCCAGTGCACCTGCTCGATCGCGCCGAGTGGGACCGCGTGATCGGAGTCAACCTCACCGGGACGTTCCTGGTGGCGAAGGCCGCGGTGGCGAAGATGATCGAACAACCGCGAGTGGACGGTGAGCGCGGGTCGATCGTCACCCTCGCCAGCGTCGAGGGCCTGGAGGGCACCGCGGGCGGCAGCAGCTACAACGCCGCCAAGGGTGGCGTCGTGTTGCTCACCAAGAACATCGCCGTCGATTACGGCCCGAGC
>NZ_LZKP01000218.1 GCF_001672895.1 Mycobacterium sp. E740 | reverse complement strand
TGCCGGTCGGGCCGACGTCGCTGACCGCGAATCCGGGCCCGAAGCTGGACCGCACATCCTTGACCCGGGCGATGTCGGCATGAGACAGGTCACCGGCCGACTGCCCCGTCGCACATGCGCTGAGCACGCCGACAGTTGCCAACACCAGCACCGAGCACTTCGACATCGCCGCACAATGTACCGGGCAATCCCGGCTCACCCTCGTAGCGCGGACACCGTTTCCTTCATCAGCGTCGCGGCGAAGTCCGCGCCGAGCTGCGGCTCGGGGGAACCGGGATCGGTGACGACGGCGACGAACGCGACGTGGTCACCCAGGTAAGCGATGACGGTCTCGGCGTGCGAATGCGTTTCGGTGCCGCCTTCGACGACGGTCTGGCTCGCCGTGGCCATCGCGATGGCCGGCACGTCATCGATCGCGGGGGCAGGACCGGAAGTGACAGTCCCCGTGGTGCGTCCGCTCGAAACGGTCCAGCGCCGGCATTCGTCGTCCAGCGCCGCATTGAACGTCCCGGGGGCGGCGGCCACGACCGCGTAGACGATGCCGCCAGGGCCCGAAGCCGACCAGCCGTCGGCGGTCGAAGCGCCGGCCGGGTCCGCCAAAGCGGCGCACGCGGACGGGTCGGCGCTCCACCGCGCGCCGTATCCCCACATGGTCACGGGCGAGGCTGGACCGTTGAGATCGGTTACCTCGTAGGCGGCGGGAAGCGCGCTGCGGGCCCGATCGATCCTGGCGGGGTTGACGTGCAGCGACTCCTTCGGAGAAGACGCGGGAGCCGGGGACCGATTGGGCGGACTTGCGCAGGCCGCCGCACAGATCGCCACGGTCGCGACGACCGCGGTGAAGCTGCTAGGCAGCTGCCTGCCCTTTGGACCCGTCGGCGGGGTCGTTGCCGGGCTCCGCTTTCGGTTCACCGGTCGTAGCGCTGCTGCCCATCGACGGACTGCCGGGCCGCAGACCCAACCGACTCGGGATGTCGAACTTGATGGGGCCGCGCAGTTTCGGAACGGTCGGCTTGAGGCCCACGACCGGCGTCTTCTGCTTGGTGACGCCCTCTTCGGCTTGCTGCCCGCCGACCTGCTCGACGACCTGCTTCTCGTCGGGCGTGGTCGTGTTCTCGCCCTCGACAGGCGTCGTCTTCTCTTCGACGGGCGTCGTCTTCTCTTCGACGGGCGCGGGCTTCTGCTCGACGGTCTCGAGCGGCTTGTCGCCGTTGACCTGCTGCTGGAGCCCAGCTTCGGAGGGCTTGACTTCGTCGACGGACGCCTGGCCTTTGCCGTCGACCGCGTCGTCACCCTGTTGGACGGATGACGAGCGCGACCACGTCATCGACGTTGTCCGTGCATTGTTCGCCTCCGGCGCCGCAGGCAACTGCGGACCGCCGACGCCGAACGGGCTGGTGGTCGGGTGTGTGCCGAGCGGGCGGAAGGTGGGGTCTCCCGCGGTTTCGGCGAGGGCGTCGTCGATCCCGGTCGGAATGGACGCCACGAGGTTCAGCGCCGTTTGGATCGGGTTGCGGAACGGAAGCAAGCCGACCTTCGTCGCGATGCCGGGGTTGACGTCACGCGCGTACGCCCCTTCGATCAGCACCCGAAGCGGCGCGTCCAGCAGCGTCAACACCGGCGACGGCACCACACCCTGGAAGGGCATCAGGATCGGCAGCCGCTTCGTCGGGTACAAGTAGTAGTCGGTGTCGCCGTAGCTGCCCTGGTAGACCGCATCGTCGAAATTCGCGTTCTGCAGGTTGCCGTGCAGGTAGTAGTAACCCGCGACGGCATTGAGGATGGCGAGCACGTTGGTGAGGCTGGCGGGCGCGTCTCCGCCGAGTCCGTCGTACTGCGCCGCGGCGTCGACCGTCGGCATGCACGGCCCCGTCGCCTGGCAGCTGTTCGTCGGGGTGGCGCCGTAGAACGTCACGCCGATGATCGGAATCGTCAGGCCTTCGGGTCCGCGGGCGAGGATGCCGCCGTTGGGCCGCATCGGGTTGGCCAACAGGAAGAACGAGGTATCCCCCGGGCGCGGGTTCGCGAGCAAGTCGCGCTTGACCAGAGAAGCGACCACCGCGCTCTGCGAATATCCGAAGATGTCGAAGTCCTCACCGGCGGCCGGCGGCGGCGTCGGGGAATTCGGATCGGTGTTGTAGCTCGCGTCGTGGTTGTAAGCGCATGCCGCCGACCCGCGAACACACCGGTTGAGGTTGAGCACACCTTCGGCGACCGAAGCGTCGAAAGTCTTGCTGCCGAACACCGGGAAGAACTGCGCCGGATAGGTGACGGCATAGACCTTGCCGTCGACGTTGTCGATGGGCGGGTCGTCGGTGCCCGTGGGGGTGCCGGCGGCCGGATTGATGAAGAGGGTGACCGCGTGGTTCAGATAGTTGCTGACGTACCCGGGAGTGTCCGGCGGAGAGCTCAGCGGGTGCTCAGTGCCCCCCATGATCAGCGCGCTGGCCGCCAACTGCACCGCGGTCGCAGTCGTCCACGCCACGGCCATAGCGACCGCCGCCAGCATCGCCAGGCACATCGCACCCAGCGAACGCAATGCCGTCTTCATTCGCGCACGGTCGGCCGACATCGCGCGTCCCCCTTCTCGCCACTACAGATTTCCCCCGGCACAAGCCTGCATACAGCTAACCATTTTCTTGCGCCGTAGCAAAGCCCTGCGAGCGGTTTGCCCGGCCTCGAATTTGGTTTCGCCTGCAGGCGATCGGTGGCGCCCGTAGGCTACGGCGCGGGATCGAACCGATGGAGGAGCAAATGACCAGTTCGATGAGGGCAGGCGTCATCGCAGTCGCGGCGGTCACGCTCGGCGTCGGCCTGGCCGGCTGCAGTTCGGGCAGCAAGAGCGAACCGACAACCGCGCAGGACACCAGCACATCGGCCACCAGTTCGGCCGCACCGACCACGTCGGCCAAGGCGCAGGCGGCGGCCCCGAACTACACGATCGTCGACTACATTCGCGACAACAACATCACCGAGACGCCGGTCAAGCGCGGCGACCCCGGTTCGCCGATCATCAACCTGCCTTTCCCACCGGGGTGGCGCGACGCCGGGCAGGCCACGCCGCAATGGGCCTACTGGGCCACCGTCGCCGAGGATCCGGCGATGGCGCAGGATCCGCCGACGGTCATCGCGTTGGTGTCGAAGCTGACCGGCAACGTGGACGCGGCGAAAATCCTCGAGTTCGCGCCCGGGGAGATCAAGAATCTGCCCGGATACGAAGGAGCAGAATCCGGCAGTCCGAGCAAGCTCGCGAACTTTGACGCCACACAGCTCGGTGGCACCTACACCAAAGACGGCGTGAAGCGCGCGATCGCGCAGAAGACGGTGGTGATCCCCGGCCAGGATGCGTTGTTCGTGCTGCAACTCAACGCCGATGGGCGCGAGGATCAGATGCGCGCACTGATGGACGCGACGTCGGTCATCGACGAGAAGACCACCATCACGTTCTGACTCACGCGCGTGACACCGCCGAGGCGGCCAATACCTGCTCGTCCGTCGGCCGCACGCCGGTGTAACGCTCGAACTGCTCGGCCGCCTGCAGGGCGATCACTTCCGCTCCGGTAATCACGGCGACGCCCGCGGTGCGCGCCGCCTTGATGAGCGGCGTCTCGGCGGGCACAGCGACGACGTCGAACACGGTGTGCGCGTTGGCAATCGCCGCTTCGCCGAATGGCACACCGGCGGCGTCGGGGGCGCCGGCCATCCCGACCGGGGTGACGTTGACGAGCACGTCGGCGCCGCGCGATCCGATGTCGGCGACGTAGTCGTAGCCCAGCCGATCGGCCAGCGGACGACCCGTCTCGGCGTTACGGGCCACCACCGTGCCGCGGTCGAAGCCGAGATCGCGGAACGCCGCGCCGACCGCGCTGGCCATCCCCCCGCTGCCGTGCACGAGCACCGACTGCGTCTGCTGCAGCCCATTCTCGTCGATAAGCCGTTGCACCGCAAGGTAATCGGTGTTCGACGCGGTGAGCTTGCCCCCGGGAACGGACAGGTCGTTGACGATCGTGTTGACGGCGCGGATCGAGCTGGCCGACTGCTCGACCTCGTCGACCAGCCTCAAGACGTCTTGTTTGAACGGCATCGACACCGAGCACCCGCGGATGCCGAGCGCCCGCACGCCGCCGATGGCCGCCGCGATATCCGTTGTGGTGAAAGCCTTGTAGATGAAGTCGAGGCCGAGCAGGTCGTACAGGTAATTGTGGAACCGCGTCCCGATGTTCGTCGGACGGCCCGACAGCGAGATGCACAGTCGAGTGTCCTTCGACAGCGGCACGCGCATCAGCCGACCGCCCGCACGACCTGAGACGCCGCGTCGCGGATCTGCCTGGTCAGCTCCGGCGTGAACGGCGGATTGGCCGGGCGCGGCACGTCGATGGTGGTGGTGACCACACCGAGGTCGGCGCGCTCCCAATGCGCGCCGAAACGGTTGAGGATGCTGCGCATCGCGTTGTTGTCGATGAGCACCCGAGCGGTGAACCGTTGCACGCCATGGAAATTCGCGGCGATCGCGAGAGCGCCCATGAGGAACGTCCCGACGCCCTTGTGCTGGTACGCGTCGGCCACCAGGAACGCGACCTCCGCGACGGAGGGGTCGTTCTCCTCGCGCACGAAGCGGGCGTCGGCAACCACCGGCCCGTGGGGACCGTCGGTCATCACCCAGACGAAGTGGTGCTCATAGTCGACCTCGAAGAGGTAGCGCATCAGGGTCTTGCTCGGGATGCGCACCGATTGGAATCGTCGGTACAGCGTCTCGCTCGAGAATTCGACGGGGCCTTTGGATGTGCGTTCGTTGTCGCCGGGCAGCACCGGCCGCAGCCACAACTGCGTCCGGTCTTTGAGCCGGACGGGGATGGGGTCGACGTATGCGGCCAGCCGCTGACGAGCCGTGCTCAGCAGGCGGTCGAGCATGCCGGGGATCTCGAGCAGCGTGGCGAAGGCTTCCCGACCGCCGACCCAACCGCGCACGGGCTGGGTGGCGATCACCGTCGCGGAACGCGTCGTGTCACGCAGCAGCGCGATTTCGCCAACGATCATCCCGGGCGTCAGCTTGGCGATGGTGTCGTGCCCCTCGGCTCCGACGTGCGTGACCTCGGCCTCGCCGGAGCCGATCAGCAGGAAGGACACCGCAAGTTCACCCTGGAGCATGAGCGCCTGACCGGAAGCGGCAGTGAGCGGGCTGAGTTGGGCCGTCAGTGGGACCAGATCCTCTGCCCGATAGCCACCGAAAATTTCCAGTGCGATGAGTTCGTCGGCGCGGACGCCGGTCAGGCCGGCCACGCCCCGAGGCTACGGGCTACTCGTCGGGTCCGGCAAGGAACGTCACCGACGGCCAGCGAACTGGCGCGGGCCGACCGTGGCGCTCCGCCACCCGCCGGAAGACAAGTCGCTACACGATGTGCTGCATCGATGTGGACCACGGCCGCCCGCATTCGCAGGTTATCACAACACCTGAACAGGTAGACATATGATGGTCGTGAGCCGGACGCCGGAGTGGATCTCTTAGTCTTTAACCGGACGGTCGGGGTGACCGGTCCGGATCCGACGGAGGCGGTTGCCGATGAGCAACGATCAACTCAGCAGTCACACAGAGCTTTTCGACCTCACCGGCAAACGGGCCCTCGTCACCGGCGGTACCAGTGGCATCGGTCTGATGTTGGCGCGCGGATTGCTGCAGGCCGGCGCACGCGTCGTGGTCAGCTCCCGTAAGGCCGAGGGATGCCAGCGTGCCGAAGAGCGGCTGTCGAAGTACGGCGACGTGCGAGCCGTGCCCGCCGACCTCTCGCGGCATGAGGAGTGCCTGCGGTTGGCCGAAGTCGTCACCGGTGGCGGTGAGCCGCTGCACATCTTGGTCAATAATGCCGGCGCGACGTGGGGTGAGCCGCTGGAGAGCTTCCCGGACTCGGCGTGGGACAAGGTGCTCGACCTGAACGTCAAGTCACCGTTCTGGCTCGTGCAGGCGCTGCTGCCGGCGCTTCGAGCGGCAGGGACCGCCGACGATCCCGCCCGGGTCATCAACATCGGCAGCGTCGACGGTATCCGGGTGCCCGAGTTGCCGACGTACTCCTACAGCAGCAGCAAGGCGGCGATCCATCAGCTCACCCGGGTGCTGGCCCGCGAGCTCGGACCGCAGCACATCAGCGTGAATGCCGTTGCGCCAGGGCCATTTCCGTCGAAGATGATGGCTGCGACACTCGACGCTTTCGGAGACGAGATCGCGGCGTCGGCGCCGCTGCGCCGCATCGGCCGCGACGACGACATGGCCGGTGTCGCGGTCTTCTTGGCCAGCCGGGCCGGCGCGTATCTCACCGGCGCGATCATCCCCGTCGACGGCGGGCTCGCGACGACGGCGAGCCGCTGACGGCGACGGCTATTGCGAATTGCGCAGGGTGACGTGCGGGCTCTCGCCGTACATCTCGCGGTAGGCGACAGCGAATCGCCCAGCATGGAAGAACCCCCACCTGGCGGCGATCTGATTGACCGTGGTTCGCATTCGATCTGCGCCGAGTAATTCTCTGCGGGCATGATGCAGCCGGACCTCGCGCAGATACGCCGTCGGCGTGCTGTTGCGGTGCTTGCGGAACATGTACTGCACCGCTCGCGGTGTCAGGTGTACGGCCTCGGCGATGTCGGCGAGCGAGATGTCATTGTGCGCATTGTCATCGATGAAACCGATCGCTCGCCGCAGCAACAGGGGGGTGCTGTCGCGACGGTCTTCGATCGTGGGTTCCAGCAGCGCGTTGTTCGGAAACGCGACCAGCATGCTCGCCGCGAGATGGCGCGCGACCGTGCCCGCCACCAGCGGGCTCTGAGCGGCATCGGGATTCGTCACGACATCGCACATCACATAGTCGAATGCCTTGAGCAGTTGATCGTTGGCTTGCGGCGAAACCGGCATGCCCGCCGTGAGCTTGACCGGTTTGGGCGTCCCCAACCGGAAGGCCGTCGCGGCTACGGAATTGAGCAGGCCTCGGTCGATGAGAGCCGTATCGAAGCGCCCCTCGTGTACTGCGCCGCTGAACGGAACGCCCTCGCGCCGCCCGACTGCCGTCGCCGTCCCTGACTGACACACATCGGCGCCTGCGCCTGGCTGCTGATGCATGACGACGCCCGACTTGACGCGGCACAGCACGATGCCGTCGATCGGATCGCCTTCGAAATCAAAGTCGTAGTCGTATCGCAGTTCGTCAAAAGCCATCGCCCCGAGAGTCGATCGAACGACTCGCGTATGGGTTCGTTGATCCGCAGCTGCCCCGAACTGCATCTTCGAGTAGTTGGCACTGACAACCGCCTCGGCCTCGCCGAGGTCTTCGGTATCGAGCAGGACGGTGGACACGGCTGCCTTTCCGCACAGGGAACATCTGTCGGCGTCCGGGTTGAGCCAAGGGCCATTGTCCCGCATGCGAAGGAGAACCGCCACGACGTTTCGCGTGTGGTATTACCCATGTCCACTGATTGATAGTCGTATGGCCAGGCGGCCTCAGCCTCGGACGGGGGTGCGAAATCCGCCTCGATACGCCTTCGGTGAGACGCCGAGGTGTTCGACGAATGGCCGCCGGAGGGTTTCGGTGCTGCCGGCGTCGAGCGCGGCCCGCTCGGATCATCTCGACGTACTCAGCGGAATCGTTCCGATTTCCGGGCGGTTGCCAGCCGGTATGTAGCAAGATCGAGCAAACCTAGGGCATCAACCGGTCGCAGTTGACCAGGACTGTGCGTGGCCTTGGGACCCGCCGATCTTCAAGATCGATGTCTTATCGCAAGTCAACGCGGAGGAAGGTACTTATGTCATCCCCGGCGACAAATTCGGGGGCGTTCGAATTGGAAGCGTTTCACAGGCCTACTTAGCATCGACGCATGTCACTGTGGAGGATAGAGGAGCCAACCAATTGGCCAGGAATACCATTGGGCCACAACTCAATTCCCGCTCAGCTGGACGGTCGCCCACCCGCAAGACTACCTGAGGAGCGGTAATGACATTGTGGCGAAAGATTCGAAGTGCGATTGGCATAGGGAACCACAGAACAAGTGGCAAAGACGTGGAATCTGTACCGCCTACGCTCCTCTCGCGCACACACTTCCATACGAGACCAGTAGGCACTGAAGGACCAGAGTGGTACTGGATTACGGAAACGTCCGACGGGACCGTAACGGAGGGCGTGGAGCATGGGATTCATCGTTTCGATACAGCGTTAAGGAGATTTCTACGTCAGCACGGATATTCCGATTGGGTCGACAGCAAAGGCATGTTCCCCATGCCGCCGGGATATGTGTTGCAGAAAGTTAGTCGCGATCACTGGGTTCTCGAAAGGTATCAAGGAGGATGACGAGAATCTCTTCGCTCCGAGCGCAGACCTTTCTAGCGGTAGCCGTCGAGTGCGTCGTCACGAAGGTCACCCAGAAGCGACCGAACAAGATCTCCTACGCCTCGTGGGATCGCATCGAGGGGGTCGCGTTCGTTCGTTACCGGTAATACCGGTTCCGCAGTGGTCCGGCTCAACTCAAGGGCGTGCCGTCGACCCTGTCGCGACCCCGGATGGATGCCAGCCAGGCATCCCTACTCCAGCTGTTGACGGAAGTGTTCACCTTGTGATGGCTCGGCCTTGAAGGCCGATTGGATGGAAGACTTCTTTCTTGAGTGGAGCTAAGGGGAATCGAACCCCTGACCTACTCGATGCGAACGAGTCGCGCTACCAACTGCGCCATAGCCCCTGGTACCGGTAGCAGGCTACCAGCCGCCGGACGGTCGCCGAAAATCGCCGGCCGGTCTACTGGCCCGCTGCACGCGGCAGGTCGAAGTGCCGTGCGAACGGCGCATAGTCCAGGTGCTCGAAGATCGGATCTTCGTCGTCGATCTCCAACACCACCGACCCCGGCCGCCGCAGCCGGGACGGCACCACATCGAACTCCCGATCGTCGGTGTTCTCCACACCCAACCGCGAGCGCGCGATGCGCTGAGCACGCCGGCGGCGCAACCGCTCCTCGATCCGCGTCTGGCGCCGCAGATAACCCAGATACAGCACGGTCACTGCGCCGACCGCCCCGCACAGCCACCACAGCGCAGAACTCAACGTGAACGCCGCCGCTGTCGACGCCACCAGCAGCACGCCCATCACCGTGAGCATCCGCTTGCGGAACTTGTACTTGCGCTCGCTGACCGTCGCGGCGGTCTTCGACTCGTACCGGCGCCGCCGCGCGGCCGACAGCGAGTCGGCGATCTCCAGATCGGCCTCCGACGGCGCCTCCAGACCGGACGAGTCGTCGACGGTCTCGTACTCGTCTCGCGAGTCCTCGGCCTCCGGTTCGGGAGCTTCGTCGTCGAATTCCAGTGTCAGCTCTTCGTTTTCGTGCTCTTGTCGATCCGACTCCCCGATCGGCAGCGCGCCGGAGTCCTCGCCGATCACATCTACGTCGAGGTAATCCGGTTCCGCGTCGTCTTCGACGACCACGGCGGCGGCGCGCACGACCGAACGTCCGGGACGCTCTTCCTCGACGTCGTCGTCGTGCTCGTCCTCCGACGGCCGCCAGTCCGGGTCGCTGGCATGGCCGGCCGCCGGGCCCTTGCGTTTGAGCAGTTGCGAATTGCGCCCGCTGTTGAGGACTCGGGTGGCCAGCGCGACGTCACTCGTCCGGCGCACGGTGTCGCGCTTGCTGATCAGCATCGGCACGAGCACGAAGAGCCAGAGGACAACGAGGGATATCCACAGAAGGGACTGGGGGATGCTTGGCATGTCGCCTGCTCCTTTCCCCGTAAAGGCTAGGTCTGTGACCTGCGCATCCGTGGGCGGCGCGCCGAGACAATTACACACCTGTAATTCACTGCTGACAAGCACCAACAGTCACAAATGTCACATTCGCAACAGCGGCTTGTCATGTTCCCTTCGCGAGACGTACACCAGGGTCGCGGTTAGGCCGCCATCAACGACCGTGGCGTACCTCTCGCGAACGCCGCGGGGCGCTCGCGAACGCCAACGACGGCTACGCCCAGCTCGCTCGGCCCTGCCGCACGAGCGCCGCGGCCGCCGACCCCCTGAGTTCCTCGATCGTGATCGCCACCAGCAGATGGTCGCGCCAGGCCCCGTCGACCTCGAGATACCTTCGCAGCAGCCCTTCTTCGCGAAAGCCTGCCTTCTCCAACACCCGACGGCTCGGCGCATTCTCCGGGCGCACCGTGGCCTCGACGCGATGCAACCCGACCGGCCCGAAGCAGTGGTCCAGACCCAACGCGAGCGCACCGGTCGCCACGCCGCGACCGTTGACCTCTTTGGACACCCAGTACCCGATCCACGCCGAGCGCAATGCGCCGTGAGTGACGTTGCCGATCGTCAGCTGCCCGCAGAACTGGTCGTCAAGCTCGATCACGTAGGGCAGCATCCGACCCTTGCGCGCCTCCGATCGCAGCCCCGAGCACACCGACGGCCACGAAGTGATCGCGTGGCGCGTCTCCCAGTCCACGCCGGCGGAGGGCTCCCACCGCTCCAGGTGCGCACGCTCGGCGAGCCGGATACGGCTCCACTGCGCGCCGTCGCGCAACCGGACCGGGCGCAACCGCACCGCACCGCCGGCCACCCGCAGCGGACCGGCAGACTGCGCCCATCCCGGATGCAGGGAACTCGACCGCCACAGGTTCATCACGCCGCCACACCCGAACGGATCAGCCGCGCTGAGCCAGGAACGCGACGTCGACGATCTCGCCGGTGCGAACCTGTTCGGCTTCGGTCGGCACCACCACCAGACAGTTCGCCTCGGCGAGCGTCGCCAGCAGATGCGAAGCCCCCGGCGCTCCGCCGAGCGCCTGGACGAGATACTCGCCGGTGTCCTGATCGCGCATGAGCTGGCCGCGCAGATAACCCTTGCGGCCCGCCACCGACTCGATCGGCGACAACGTGCGGGCCTGCACGATCCGCCGGTGCGCCTGCCGCTTGCCCAGCGACAGCCGGATCAGCGGACGCACCATCACCTCGAACACCACCAGCGCGCTGACCGGATTGGCCGGCAGCAGGAACACCGGGACGCCGTCGCGGCCGAGCTGGCCGAACCCCTGCACCGAACCGGGGTGCATCGCGATCCGCGTCACCTCCATATCGCCCAATTCGGCGAGCACCGAGCGGACCGCCTCGGCGGCCGCCCCGCCGACCGCTCCGGCGATGACCACCACCTCGGCACGGTTGAGCTGGCCTTCGACGACCTCGCGCAGCCGCTTGGGGTCGGTGTCGACGATGCCGACCCGGTTCACCTCCGCGCCGGCGTCCCGGCCCGCGGCGGCCAGCGCGTAGGAGTTGACGTCGTAGACCTGACCGTTGCCAGGAGTGCGG
>NZ_LZKP01000217.1 GCF_001672895.1 Mycobacterium sp. E740 | reverse complement strand
GCCTCGGTCGGACCGTAGGCGTTGATCATCGTGCGCCCCGGCGCCCACCGGTCCACCAACTCCGTCGGGCACGCCTCACCGGCCACCATCAACGTCGTCGCGGCCAACCCCTCCGCCGACAGCATCGCCGCCGCCGACGGGGTCTGACACAACACCTCGACGCCTTCGGCAACCAGCAAGGCGTGCAGGTCCTCGGGGGAACCGGCGACCTGTTCGGGCACCACCACCAGCCGCGCGCCGTGCAACAACGCCCCGAAGATCTCCCACACCGAGACGTCGAACGACAACGAGTGCCACTGCGACCACACCCGCCGTGCCGTCACCTCGGCATTGGCCGCCGCCACGAACTGGGTCACGTTGCGGTGTTCGACCGCAACGCCTTTCGGCACACCGGTCGTACCCGAGGTGTAGATGAAATACGCGATGTCATCAGGTGCCGGCAGCGGCAACGCAGTCACCGGCGCGTCCCGCAGCCGCTCGTCATCCACCGCCACGATCCGCACGCCCAAGCCGTCGAGCCGATCGGCCGTCGCCGTCGTGGTGACCGCAGCGACCGGTGCGGCATCGGCGACCATGAACTCGATGCGCGCCGCCGGCAGGGCCGGATCGATCGGCAGATACGCCGCACCGGTCTTCAGCACGGCGAGGATCGACACGATCGCCTCGGCCGATCGGGGCAGCAGCAGCGCCACGCTCTTGCCGGGTGCGGCGCCGTGGGCAGCCAACAGATGGGCCAGCCGATTGGCGGCCTCGTCCAGTTCGCGATACGTCCACGAGCGTTGGCCGTCACCCAGCGCCACCGCCTCCGGTGTGCGAGCCACCTGCCCGGCGAACACCCCGGGGATCGACTGCCCGGCGGGCGCCTGCGCCAACGCCGCACGGTGACCCCAGCTGTCCACCCGAGCGTGCTCAGCTTCGTCGAGCACATCCACC
This sequence comes from Mycobacterium sp. E740, assembly GCF_001672895.1. Lineage (GTDB taxonomy): Bacteria > Actinomycetota > Actinomycetes > Mycobacteriales > Mycobacteriaceae > Mycobacterium. Next base: position 4,073 of record NZ_LZKP01000217.1, on the reverse strand, counting down.
GACGACAATCGCTGGTCGGGCTCGGCGGTCATCGCCTCCACCACCCGCTCCAGTCGCTCGATCAGCGCCTCGATGGTGGCAGCGTCGAACACGTCGGTGCGGTACTCGACGTCGCCGCGGATGCCGGCGGGCGCGCCGTCCTCGCTCCAGTGCTCACCCAGCGAGAAGGTCAGATCCATGCGGGCGGTGCGCGTGTCGACCGGAAGCGGCGCGACATCCAGATCGCCCAGGGCGAGCCCGACGTGGTCGCTGTCCTGACCCGCGAAGTTCTGCCAGGCCAAGAGGACCTGCACCAGCGGCGAATGAGTCAGCGACCGCGTGGTGGTGAGCCGCTCCACCAGTACCTCGAACGGCACGTCCTGGTGCTCGTAGGCTGCCAGGCTGCGCGCGCGCACCTGGCCCAGCAACTCGGCGACGGTGGGGTCCCCGGTCAGCTCGACCCGCAGCACCAGCGTGTTGACGAAGAAGCCCACCAACTCGTCGAGCGCGGCGTCGCCACGACCGGCGATCGCGAACCCGATGCCGACATCGCTGCTGGCGCCCAGTTTGGAGAGCAGCATCGCGAGGGCGGCCTGCATGACCATGAACGTGGTGGTGTTGTGCGCGTAGGCCAGCTGGGTGACCCGCTGCTGCAGCTCGGCCGAGAACTCGACGGTCGCACGGGCTCCGCGATAGTCGGCGACCGGCGGATAGGGACGGTCGGTCGGCAACTGCAGCTGCTCGGGCATCCCGGCCAGCGCCTGCTCCCAGTAGGTCAGCTGCGTGGCGATGCGGCTTTCCGGGTCGTCGATGTCGCCCAGCTGTTCGCGCTGCCAGATCGTGTAGTCGACGTACTGCACGGGCAGCGGGTCCCAGCCCGGCGCCTGCCCGGCACTGCGGCTGGCGTACGCCGCACCCAGATCCGCGACCAGCGGGGTGACCGACCACCCGTCGGCGGCGATGTGGTGCACCACCGCAACCAGCACATGCTCGTCGTCAGCGACTCGCAAAAGGCTTGCGCGCAAGGGGATCTCGGCTGCCAAGTCGAATGTGTAGCGGGCTGCCGCATCGATGGCCTCACTGACCCGGTCGTCCGGCCATCCGGTCGCGTCGATGACCTGCCACCCGAAATCGGCCTGCGCGGCCGGCACCACGAGTTGTTGTGGCAGGCCTTCGGGTGCGACGAACAAGGTGCGCAGGCTCTCGTGGCGACCCACCACATCGGCCAGCGCCTGACCCAGTGCGTGGGTGTCGAGGCGCCCGCTCAGGCGCAACGCCACGGCCATGTTGTAGATCGGCGAGGGCCCTTGCAGCTGATCGATGAACCACAGCCGGTTCTGTGCGAAGGACAACGGCACGACGGCAGGGCGCTGCACCGGCAGCAGCGGGTCGAGCCCGCCGCCGTCGGCGCCGATCCGGTGCACCAGCTGCGCCACGGTGGGCGCCTCGAACAGCACGCGCACCGCGAGGCCGGAATCGAAGGAATTGTTGATGGCGGCGATGACGCGCATCGCCGACAGGGAGTCGCCGCCGAGCTCGAAGAAGGAGTCGTCGACGCCGACGCGGTCGACACCGAGGACCTGGGCGCAGATGCCCGTCAGGATCTCCTCGGTCAGCGTGGCCGGGGCGCGATAGCGTTCGGCGTCGCTGTACTCCGGGGCGGGCAGGGCGCGCTTGTCGATCTTGCCGTTGACCGTCAGCGGCAACGCCTCCAACGTCACCACGGCGGCGGGCACCATGTAGGCCGGCAACCGCTGCCCCACCTGGGCGCGGACATCGGCCGACTCGACCTGCCCGGTGACGTAGCCGACCAGCCGCTTGTCCCCCGGGCGGTCCTCACGCGCGATCACCACCGCCTGAGCGACGCCGTCACAGGCGGCCAGCGCGGCCTGGATCTCCCCGAGCTCGATGCGATACCCGCGGATCTTGACCTGCTCATCGGCACGCCCCAAGTACTGCAACTGCCCGTCGGCAGCCCAGCGCACCAAATCCCCGGTGCGGTACATCCGCTGCCCACCCCCGGCGAACGGACACGCCACGAACCGCGACGCGCTCAACGGCGCCCGGCCCACATACCCGTACGCCAGACCGGCTCCGGCGACGTACAACTCACCGATGACCCCGGCCGGCACCGGGCGCAACCAGCCATCCAGGACGAAGAACCCCAGATGCGCCAACGGCACCCCGATCGGGCTCACCGCCGAATCGACATCGGATTCGACGATCTCGCGCAGCGACGCGTGCACCGTCGTCTCGGTGATGCCGTACATGTTCAACAACCGCGGCAGCCCGCGATGGCGGTCCAACCACGCCGAAAGTCGCGCCGGCTCAAGGGCTTCCCCGCCGAAGACCACCGTCTGCAACGCCAGTTGTCCGGCCGGCGCGGCGGCGTCGGCGCCCTGCAACGCGTAGAACGCCGACGGCGTCTGGCTCAACACCGTGACCTGTTCGGCGGCCAGCAGCGTGTGCAACTCCTGCGGTGACCGCACCACCGCATCCGGGGCCACCACCAGCCGGCCCCCGCCCAACAGCGCGCCCCAGATCTCCCACACCGAGAAGTCGAACGCCAGCGAATGACACTGCGACCACACCCCCGCGGTGGGCACCTCGGCGCTCAACGTGTCCAACAACCGCACCACGTTGGCATGGGGCACCGCCACGCCCTTGGGCACACCGGTGGTGCCCGAGGTGTAGATCAGATACGCGACATCGTCACCGCCCGGGGTGGGCAACGCGCCGTCCGGCGCCGCCTCGACAGCAGGGTCGGCGATGTCGATGACCGCCAGCCCGCGCCCCTGCAGGCGCGTGCTCAGCTGCGCAGTGCTCACCGCGGCGATCGGCGCGGCGTCGTCGAGCATGAACCCGACGCGCGCATCGGGCTGCGAGGCATCGATGGCGAGATACGCCGCCCCGGCCTTGAGCACCGCGAGCATCGCCACGACCGCCCCGCCGGAGCGCGGCAGCAACAACGCGACCCGCTCACCCGGACCCGCACCACGGCCAACCAGCAAGTGCGCCAACCGATTCGAGGCCTCATCCACCTCGCGGTAGGTCCACGACCGGCCCTCGCAACTGATCGCCACCGCCTCCGGCGTGCGCACCGCCTGATCGGCGAACAACACCGGAATCGACACCGACACCGAAGCCGGGGCCGGGCGAGCCAGCGCCCCGCGATTACCCCACCCGTCCAGGCGAGCGCCTTCGGTCTCGTCGAGAACGTCCACCCACCCGAGCCGCCGGTTCGGGTCGGCGGTCAAGGTCAGCAACACCCGCTGCAACCGCTCGATCAACGCCTCGACACTCGCCGCGTCGAACACGTCGGTACGGAACTCCACCTCACCGGAGATCCCCGTCGGCTCACCGTCGGCGGTCCACTGCTCGCCCAGTACGAACGTCAGATCTGTACGCGCGGTGCGGGTTTCGGCGGGTATCGGTGTGGCTTGCAGATCGCCCAGTGCCAGCCGGTCGTGGCCGCTGCCCTGGCCGGCGAAGTTCTGCCAGGCCAGCATCACCTGGACCAGCGGATGATGCGTCAGCGAACGCGTCGGGTTGAGCCGCTCGACCAGTACCTCGAACGGCACATCCTGATGCTCGTAGGCAGCAAGGCTGCGGGTGCGGACGTCGCTGAGCAGCTCGGCGAAACTCGAAGCTCCGGCCACCTCGACCCGCAGCACCAACGTGTTGACGAAGAAGCCCACCAGGTTGTCGAGCGCCGGGTCGCGCCGGCCGGCGATCGGGAATCCGATGGCCACGTCGTTGCTGGCGCTCAGCTTGGAGAGCAGCACCGCCAGCGCGGCCTGGACGACCATGAACGTCGTCGCGTTGTGCTCGTGGGCGACCCGGTCGATCTGCTGCTGCAGCTCCGCCGGCCACTCCAGCGCCACCGAGGCTCCCCGGTAGTCGGCCACCGGCGGGTAGGGCCGGTCGGTGGGTAACTGCAGCTGCTCGGGCATGCCGGACAGCGCCCGCTCCCAGTAGGCCAGCTGCGCGGCGATGCGGCTGTCGGGGTCGTCGAGATCGCCGAGCTGCTCACGCTGCCACAGCGTGTAGTCGACGTACTGCACCGGCAGCGGCGCCCAGTCCGGCGCATGCCC
>NZ_LZKP01000216.1 GCF_001672895.1 Mycobacterium sp. E740 | reverse complement strand
CCCGGTCGAACGCTGGTACCGCGATTTGCGCGCCATCGGTGTGGCCGAGGGCGTCGTGGTCATCTAGGTCTTACGAGCGAAAGTCGACTCATGGCAATCAATTTGGAACTGCCCCGCAAGCTCGAGGCCGTCATCGAGAAGGCGCATCAGGGCGCCGCGGAGATGCTGCGACCGATATCGCGCAAATGGGATCTGCGCGAGCACGAATATCCGGTGGAACTCGATACTCTCGCCACGCTGTTCGAGGGCATCCAGGGTGCGAACGCGATCGCGTTCGCCGGTGCCGAGGCCTTCGCGGGTGGCGACGAACCCAAGGACGTCAACCACAACGGCGCGAACATGTCCGCAGTGCTCAACGTGATGGAGATCAGTTGGGGCGACGTGGCTTTGATGCTTTCAGTGCCCCGTCAGGGGTTGGGTAACGCCGCGATCTCCAGCGTCGCCACCAAGGAGCAGCTCGAGGGGCTCGGCAAGGACGTCTGGGCCGCGATGGCGATCACCGAACCCGGCTTCGGGTCCGACTCGGCCGCGGTGACGACGACGGCCAGGCTCGAGGGCGACGAGTATGTGATCAACGGCGAGAAGATCTTCGTCACCGCCGGGTCGCGGGCAACTCACATCGTGGTGTGGGCGACACTGGACAAATCGCTGGGCCGCGCGGCGATCAAGTCGTTCATCGTGCCGCGCGAGCATCCCGGCGTGTCCGTCGAGCGGCTCGAGGACAAGCTCGGCATCAAGGCCTCCGACACCGCTGTCCTCCGGTTCGACAACGCGCGCATCCCCAAGGAGAACCTGCTCGGCAGCCCGGAGATCCACGTGGAGAAGGGTTTCGCCGGGGTCATGGAGACCTTCGACAACACCCGGCCCGTCGTCGCCGCGATGGCTGTCGGCATCGCCCGGGCCGCGCTCGAGGAACTGCGCAAGATCCTCACCCAGGCGGGCGTCGAGATCTCCTACGACAAGCCGTCATACGCGCAGAGCGCGCCCGCAGCGGAGTTCCTGCGGATGGAATCCGATTGGGAGGCAGCCTATCTGCTGATGGTGCGTTCGGCGTGGCAGGCCGACAACGACATCCCCAACTCCAAGGAAGCGTCGATGGGCAAGGCGAAAGCCGGTCGCGTGGCCAGCGACGTCACTCTCAAGGCCGTAGAACTGGCGGGCACCGTCGGATACTCGGAGGTCACCCTGCTCGAGAAGTGGGCCCGCGACAGCAAGATCCTCGACATCTTCGAGGGCACTCAGCAGATCCAGTTGCTGGTGGTGGCGCGTCGCCTGCTCGGTCTGTCCTCGGCCGAGCTGAAGTAGGCCGGGTTCGCGGCGCTGCAGCGCGCTAGAAGCCGTCGTGCACCACGACTCTGGTCCGCCCGGTGACGCCGCCGCCGATGATCGTGCGCAACGTATGCGGCGCGTCGAGCACCGACACGTCTGTCGTGATGTCGGCGAGGTGTTTCGGCTTGAGCTCGCCTTCCAGCTGTGCCCAGATTTCGCGGCGCGGCTCGATCTCCAGCTGCACGGAGTCGATGCCTGCCAGGGTGACGCCGCGCAGAATGAACGGCATCACCGTCGTCGGGAGGTCGGCCGACCTCGCCAGGCCCGAGATCGCAGCGACGCCCGCGTAATTCAATGTGCTCAGGGCGTAAGCGAGCGTGTCGCCGCCGACGCTGTCCAAGACGGCCGCCCACTTCGATTTGCCGAGCGGACGCACCTTCTCGCCCTCTTCGGGTAGCCGACCGATCACCTGGTACGCGCCGAGGCCCATGAGATAGTCGTGTGCGTCCGCCTTGCCTGTCGAGGCGATCACCTCGTAGCCGAGGCCGGCCAGCAGGTCGACGCCGATGCTGCCGACTCCCCCGGTCGCCCCGGTGACCAGTACCGGGCCGTCCTGCGGTCGCACCCCATGTGCTCGAATCGCGTTGACGCTCATGGCCGCAGTGAATCCGGCGGTGCCGATCGCGGCGGCCTCCGCCGTCGTCAGCCCGTCGAGCTTGACCACATAGTCGGCCGGAAAACGGGCGGTGTCGGCGTACCCGCCGTGCCGTCCGGTGCCGATGTCGTAGCCGTGGGCGACGACTCGGTCGCCGACCGCGAATTCCGGCGACGAGGACGCCGTCACGGTGCCGGCCGCGTCGATGCCGGGAATCAGCGGATATGCGCGCGCGACACCACCTTTCGGCGTCACCGCCAGGGCGTCTTTGTAGTTGATGCCCGAGTACTCGACGGCGACCGTCACGTCACCGTCAGGCAGGTACGTGTCGTCGACGACTTCGTGGCGGAGGGTGATTTCTGCTTCGGCGTCCTGATGTGCGACCAAGGCGTTGACTGCGCTCATGGGCCTCATTGTTCACCTGGGCCCACGCCGAAGCCGCCGAACGCAAAAGTCCCCGGACGCTTCGGGGCGTCCGGGGACCTTCGACTTGGCTTAGGTGCCCAGGTGCGAGATCAGGTCGGGCTTCATCTGCTGAAGCTGCTGACCCCAGTACTCCCAGCTGTGCGTGCCGTACGCCGGGAAGTTGAACACGCCGTTCTTGCCGCCCGCGGCGATGTAGTTGTCGCGGAACGTGATGTTCGTCCGGATCGTCAGGCCCTCGAGGAATTCGGCGGGCATGTTCGCGCCACCGAGCTCGTTCGGCTTGCCGTTACCGCAGTAGACCCACAGCCGGGTGTTGTTGGCGACCAGCGCAGGGATCTGCAGCATCGGGTCGTTGCGCTTCCACGCACTGTTCGGGTCCTCGGTCCGGCCCCACATGTCGTTGGCCTTGTAGCCACCCGCGTCGCCCATCGCGACGTTGATCAGGAACGGCCACTGGCCTTCCGACGGGTTGAGGAACGCCGACAGCGCCCCGGCGTAGATGAACTGGTTGGGGTGGTAGACCGACAGGATCATCGCCGAGTTACCGGACATGGACAGGCCGACCGCGGCGTTGCCGCTGGGGGACACGCCCCGGTTGGCCGACAGCCACTGCGGCAGCTCGCTGGTCAGGAACGTCTCCCACTTGTAGGTCTGGCAGCCGTTCTTGCCGCACGCCGGCGCATACCAGTCCGAGTAGAAGCTCGACTGGCCGCCCACCGGGAGGATCAGTGACAGCGGCGTCTCGTAGAACCACTCGAACGCCTGGGTCTCCAGGTCCCAGCCGTTGAAGTCGTCGCGGGCGCGCAGGCCGTCGAGCAGGTACACCGCCTTGGAGCCGGTGCCCTTCTGGAACTGCACCTTGATATCGCGGCCCATCGACGGTGAGGGCACCATCAGGTACTCGACCGGCAGGCCGGGCCGGGAGAACGCCCCGGCGGTGGCCGACTGGCCGGTCAGGCTCACCACGCCGGGCAGCAGTGCCGCCGCGATGGCTGCCACCGCGAAGCGCCGAGCCCACGGGCCACGAATCTTGTCAATCAAGCTCATTCTGCAAGTCCATCCATCTTCCGGTGCCGCTTACGAGGCCGTTCCGTCTGCGATCGAGCGATCGCCATCGACACCACAGCAACTTTTTCACTGCGATGTCATGCCCGCTCGACTGAGCCCGGGGCCGCCGAACGGACCGAGAAAATTTCAGTTGTCGCGTGAGCAGTAAAACATGATGATCAGCACAGGAGAAATCCTCCCCCATGTCGCGCGGCGCGTCGCAGGGCGGATTGTTATTGACGTCAACGTCGGCCGAGCAGCCGTCGCGGACCGCGGCGGCCGCGTTCCCGGACCGTAGGCTTTTCAGCATGGCAACGCCCCGACGCACCGTCGAGGACTGGATTCAAGCCGGTTTTTCGATTCTCGCCGAGCAGGGCATCGAAGGCCTCAAGCTGGATTCGCTGTGCGCCCGGGTCGGGGCGACCAAAGGCAGTTTCTACTGGCACTTCACCGATATGGCCGGTTATCGGGGGGCGCTCATCGAGGCGTGGGGCGAGGTGCGCGACGCCGATCGCAAGCATTTCGCCACGCTGAGGGAGCTGGCGCCGCGGCAGCGGTTGTCGCAAATGATGGCGGCACTGGTCGACGCCCGGCACTGGCCCCTCGAACGCGCGATGCGGGAATGGGCGCGCACCGATGCCGCGGTAGCCGCGGGCGTGCGGGCATCGGACGCCCGCGTGCTGGAAGCGGTTCGGCAGGCGTTCGTCGATCACGGCTTCGACTCGGACGAGGCCGACTTGCGCGCCAACGCCACATTCGCCGCCGGAATCGGCTTCTTGCACCTCTCGCGTTCGAAGGCCAGCGCGAAGGTCGTGGCGGGTCGGGAACGGTTCCTCGACATCATGCTCGCCGACTGAGCCGGGACGTTCCATACAAAAAAGTATGGTAGCGTCCTGCGCATGACCGCCGCCTCGGCCACGTCACTGGTCGACGCCGAGTTCGTGGCCCGGCTCGCCAAACGTGCGCCGCAGGCCGAACGGCTGCGCCGGCTGCCGCCCGAAACGATCGACGAACTGACCGCCTCAAACCTCACCGACCTGCTGGTGCCCGCGCGCTACGGCGGCCTGCAGGCGCCGCTACCGGCGATTCTGGATCCGGTGCGACGAATGGCGCACGGCTGCGCGTCGACCGCGTGGACCGTCGGCTTCTACATCCTGCACAACTGGATGCTCGCGCTGTTCGACGAGCGCGCCCAGGACGAGGCGTTCGCGGTCCGCCCGTTCCTGGCGCCCGCTCCCCTGGCCCCGACCGGTCGAGGGCTGCCGGTCGAAGGCGGGATAGGGCTCAGCGGCCGGTGGTCGTGGGCCACCGGCGTGATGCACGGGAACTGGATCATCGTCGGTGCGCTGTGCGGCGCCGACGACGAGATCTATCCCGCACTCGCGTTGCTGCCGATCGACGAGGTGGTGATCGACGACGTCTGGCACACCGACGGTATGCGGGCCACCGGTTCCAACGACGTGGTGATCAGCGACGCCTTCGTCCCACAGCATCGCCTGGCCCGGGTCTCCGACATCTACGGCGGGACTGCCCCGGGCGCCGCGCTGCACGATGCGGACACCTATCGCTGGCCGATGGTGCCCGCGCTGGCGCTGCTGGCGGCGATGCCGGCGCTCGGCAGCGCCGAACGGGTCGCCGAGATCTACGCCGAGCGCCTCTCCGAACGCGTCCTGGCTTACGAAGGCGTCATGCAGAAGGACAAGCCGATCGCCCAGGCTCGCCTCGGCGAGGCCGAGGTCCGGTTACGGGCGCTGCGCGGCTTACTGGCCGACACGGTGGGCGAACTGGAAACCGTCGTCGCCACCGGCGATCCGGTGCCGCGGCCGGTTCGGGGGGCGGCGCGGATGGCGGCGGCGCACATCGTGCACGAATCCCGGGAGGTCATCGGGTTGTTGCTCGAGGCGTCCGGGGCCAGCGCCCATTTCGTCGACAACCCGCTGCAGCGGATCAAGCGCGACGTCGACGTGCTGGCCGGCCACGTCATCTTCGACTACGACACGAGCCGGGAACTCGCCGGAGCGCTCAGACTGGGTATGAAGGTGTCGCGAACCGCGATGGTGTGAACCGAAGGGGTGACAATGGCCGACGATCTGCGCGATCGGACCACGAAGCTGTTCCAGAAGAACGTCGCGAACCGGCTGATGAAGGTGTTGCCGTTCCAGACGCTGCTCGAAACGACGGGCCGCAAGTCGGGTCAACCCCGGCGCACCCCGCTCGGCGGGCGCCGGGAGGGCAACGCGTTCTGGTTCGTCTCCGAGTTCGGCGAGAAGTCGCACTACGTCAAGAACATCAAGGCCAATCCCGCAGTGCGGGTGAGACTTAAGGGCAAGTGGCACAAGGGCACTGCCCACTTGGTTCCCGACGACGATCCGCAAGAGCGGTTGCGCTCGCTGCCGCAGTTCAACAGCTTCGGTGTGCGGACCTTCGGCACGAACCTGTTGAGCATCCGGGTCGATCTGGAGGATTGACTCTGTACCGGAAGTAAAACTAAACTCAGTTTCACTTCTGTGGCCGCCATTGTTGCGGCCCGCCGGTGTCGACGATGGAGCGAACCATGGAATCGTTTGTCCACCTCCGCAAGGGCCGCACCCCCAAGCGACTGCACGCCGACCTCGACGGGCTCAAGGACGACGAGCTCGGCCGCGGCGGGTTCGTCGGCCGGACCGCGAACATCTACCGCCGCCACGACCCCACCGCATATCGCGCGTCCGGTCCGCTGCGCCCGGTCGATGTGATGAGCAGTGAGCTCAAACCCAGCGACGCCACCGACGCCGCCGGCACTCCCCTGCTGCTCTTCAGCAATGCGGACTGCCGGATCTCGTTGAGCCGGCGCAGCGAGGAGATGCCGTTCTTCGTGCGCCATGTCGACGGTGACCTGCTCGCGTTCGTGCACCGCGGTGCGGGCCTGCTCGAGACGGAGTTCGGGCCCCTTCACTACCGCGAGGGCGACTGGGTCTACATGCCGAAAGCGACGACCTGGCGGCACGTTCCCGACAGCGAGACCACGCTGCTGATGGTCGAAGCGGCCGACGAGTTCCGTGTGCCGCCCCCGGGACCGCTCGGTCGGCATTTCCCGTTCGACCCGTCGCAGGTCACCGTTCCGGAACCGCAGCCGATCGAGGACGACGACCGGGCCGAGTACGAAGTCCGTCTCGTGCACGAGGGCGGCCCGACATCCCTTTTCTACCAACACAATCCGTTGGACGTCGAAGGGTGGCGTGGCGACAACTTCCCGTTCACGTTCAACATCGCCGACTACAACGTCATCGCCAGCGAGAGTGTGCACCTGCCGCCGACAGTGCACCTGTTCATGCAGGCGACGGGCGTGGCGGTGATGAACTTCCTGCCGCGGCCCGCCGAAAGCGTGCCCGGCACCGAACGACCGCCGTGGTATCACCGCAACGTCGACTACGACGAGGTCTCGTTCTTCCACGGCGGGGACCTCTTCGGCATTCCCATGCCGCCCGGTCTGGTCAGCCATGCCCCGCAAGGCGTGCACCACGGCGCGCCCGAGAAGGCCCGGGAGCGGGCGCGGCGCAAGTTCGACGAACAGGACCGCGTCGGTTGGTACGTCATCTCGATCGACGCGACCAGACGACTGACCCCGTCGCCCGAGGTGCTGGCACACGATCTCGGGCAGCACGCATGACGACCGCGGTGAAGAATGAATACGACCGCATCCCCTATCTCGTTGCCTACCAGAACACTTCGGGGGTGCGTGACGTCTACGGCGGCGTGGCCGAACTGGTGGTGCTCGAAAGCTACCTGCTGCGGCCCAAGGACAAGCCCTCCGACACCGTGCTGGTCTTCATGCACCCGATCGGCGGTGGTGCGTACCTGCCGATGATCAACGCGCTGGCGCGGGCGGGGCATCACGTCATCTACTGCAACAGCCGCTTTCGCGGTACCGACTCCGCGCTGCTGATGGAGAAGGTCGTCGAGGACCTCGGCGAGTGCGTCAAGGACGCCAAGAACCGGTTGGGCTACTCGAAGGTGGTGCTGGCCGGCTGGAGCGGGGGCGGTTCGCTGTCGGTGTTCTACCAGCAGCAGGCGCAGCACCCCACGGTCACCGCCAGCCCGTCGGGCGACGGCCCTGACCTGACCAAGCTCAACCTGATCCCCGCCGACGGAGTGATGCTGCTGGCCGCGCACATCAGCCGCCACGGCACCATGACCGAGTGGCTCGACGCGTCGATCCTCGACGAGTCCGATCCCACCAAGCGCGACCCCGAACTCGACCTCTACAACCCCGACAACCCGAACCAGCCGCCCTACAGCCAGGAGTTCCTCGACCGCTACCGGCAGGCGCAGATCGACCGCAACCGCCGAATCACTAAGTGGGTCAAGGCCAAACTGGCTGAACTCAAGGCAGCCGGCCGGCCCGACGACGAGTTCGCGTTCGTCGTCCACGGCACCATGGCCGACCCCCGCTGGCTGGACCCGACCGTCGACCCGAACGAACGCGAACCCGGCACCTGTTATCTGGGCGATCCCGCTGTGGTCAACAACAGCCCGGTCGGACTCGCCAGGTTCTGCACACTGCGCAGCTGGCTGTCGCAATGGAGCTACGACGACGCCAACGGCGACGCGGTGCGGTGCGGCCCGGATATCGCGGTGCCGACGCTGGTGATCGGCAACCTCGCCGACGACGCCTGCACCCCCAGCCATACGCGCCGGCTGTTCGAGGCGATCGGGCATCATGACAAGGAGATGCACGAGATCCCGGGCGCGAACCACTACTACGCCGGCCCCGACCAGCGCGACAAGCTGCGGCAGGCGGTCGGCGTCGTCACCGACTGGCTGCACAGGCACGGTTTCTCGCAATGACGGTGACGGGTCCGCTGGACGGCATCCGTGTGATCGAGGTCGGCACGCTGATCTCCGGGCCCTTCGCCGGGCGGCTGCTCGGCGACCTCGGCGCCGAGGTGATCAAGGTCGAGCCGCCGGGTGCGCCGGATCCGCTGCGCACGTGGGGACAAGCCGAACTCGATGGACACCACTTCTTCTGGACGGTGCACGCGCGCAACAAGAAGGCGGTGACGCTCAACCTGCGGACCGAGGCAGGGCGGACGCTGTTCCTGGAGTTGGTCGAGCGCTCCGACATCATCGTGGAGAACTTCCGGCCAGGCACGCTCGAAAAATGGAACCTCGGCTACGACGTGCTGCGCGAGCGTAACCGCGGCATCATCCTGGTCCGCGTCTCCGGTTACGGGCAGACCGGCCCCGAAGCCCACAAGGCGGGGTACGCCTCCGTCGCCGAGGCGGCCAGCGGGCTGCGGCACATGAACGGGTTTCCCGGCGGCCCGCCACCGCGGCTGGCCCTGTCGCTGGGCGACAGCCTCGCTGGCATGTTCGCCGCCCAGGGCGCACTGGCGGCGCTGTACCGTCGTTCGGTCACCGGCGATGGCCAGGTGGTCGACGCGGCCTTGACCGAATCCTGCTTGGCCGTCCAGGAATCGACGATCCCCGACTACGACGTCGGCGGCGTGGTGCGCGGCCCGTCGGGCACCCGGCTGGAGGGTATCGCGCCCTCGAACATCTACCGCAGCGCCGACGGCAGTTGGGTGGTGATCGCGGCCAACCAGGACACCGTTTTCCGGCGGCTGTGCGCGGCGATGGGCCGCCCCGAACTGGCCGTCGACGACCGGTTCGCCAACCACGTGGCCCGCGGGCGCAACCAGGACGAACTGGACAAGATCATCGGCGACTGGGCCGCTGACCGCCAGCCGGCCGACATCATCGAAACCCTCAGTGCTGCAGGCGTGATCGCAGGACCGATCAACACGGTCGCCGAGGTGGTCGAGGATGCGCAGTTCGCCTCGCGCGGAATGATCGCCGATCACTACGACGAGCGGATCGGCCGAAACGTCAAGGGCCCCGGTGTCGTCCCGGTGCTGTCGGAGACACCGGGCACCATCCGGTTCGCCGGCTCGTCGCGGCCAGGTCAGCACAACGACGAGATCTACCGCGACCTGTTGGGCCGAAGTGCGGACGAACTCAACGCGTTGCGGGCGGAAGGAGTGCTGTGACCGAACTGCCTTCGCATGTGGACATTCGTGACGTCTCGCTGCGCGACGGCCTGCAGATCGAAGAGCCGATTGCCCTGTCCGACAAGCTCGAACTGCTCGCAGCTGTGGCGGCGGCAGGTGTGCGCGAGATGGAAGCGACCGCATTCGTCTCGCCCTCGAAGGTGCCCGCGCTGGCCGACGCGGCCGAACTCGCGTCGCACCTACAGCAGTTCCGCGACTCGCATGGCATCGACTTTTCGGCGTTGGTCGCCAGTCCCAACGGCGCCAAACGCGCGATCGCCGCGGGGCTGACGTCGATCGAGTACGTGGTGTCTGCATCCGACGGCCACAGTCGGGCCAACGTCGGCCGTACCGCGGCGGAGTCCACGGCGCTGATACCGGAGATCACCGCGATTGCGCACGACAGCGGCGCAACCGTCGAGGTGATCGTCGCGACCACGTGGGATTGCCCGTTCGACGGCCCCACACCGCATCAGCGGGTGATCGACGTGATCACCACCGCCTTGGCGAGCGGTGTCGACCGGTTGGCGATCGCCGACACGATCGGCACCACCACGCCGCGCCGAGTCAGCCAGACGATCGAAGAACTGCGCCCGCTGATCGGCGACGTGCCGCTGGGCGCGCACTTCCACAACACCCGCGGATCCGGGCTCGCCAGCGCGTACGCCGCCGTCAGCGCCGGGGTGACCCGACTGGACGCCTCGGTGGGCGGCCTCGGCGGGTGCCCTTTTGCGCCGGGCGCGAGCGGCAACATCGCCACTGAAGACCTCGTATACCTGTTGCGCGACAGTGGTGTTCACGTCGATGTCGACCTGGACGCCGCGATCGACGCAGCCGGTGTGGCGCAGCGCCTCGTCGGTCACGAGCTACCGAGCTCGCTGCTCCGGGCCGGCGACCGGATTCTGGGCTGAGCCGGCGTGCCGACCGGACCGTCAGGGACACTGAGCGCCAAGGGGCGCCAAACCCGCGAGGCGATCGAGACCGCGGCTCGCAAGTTGTTCGCCGAACGCGGCTTTCACGGTACGACGTTGAGTGACATCACGTCGGCGGCGGGCAAGTCGACCGCCGTGTTCTACCGCTACTTCACCGACAAGGAAGACCTGCTGGCGGTGCTCGCCCAGTCGTTCCTGCGCGACGTGGTCGAGCCCTCCTGGGCGGGCCTGGACCTGCCCGGCTCACCGGATGACGACGCGTTCTTCCGGACGGTCGTCACCGGTTACTGGAACATGTTCAAGCAGAACATCGGCATCATGATCGCCGTCGCTCAGCTCGCGGGCACGCAACCGCGATTCGCCGCCGTGCAGAACGAGTTCCGGCGCTTCGGGATCGACATCGTCGCGGCGTCGGTGCGCCGGGCGCAGGAGCAGGGCTACAGCGCCGAACTCGATCCCGAGCACACCGCCGCGGCGATCGCGCTGCTCTTCGAGAACTTCACGACCGTGTTCGTCGGGACGTCCGGCCTCGGCGTCCAGATCACCGACGAGGACGCCGTGGCCACGCTGTCGACGATCTGGAAGAAGACGCTCTACGGGTTCTGAACGCCCGGAAAGGACATCACCGTGGATTTCTCCCTGCCCGACCATCTGCCCGGTCTGCTCGACGAGATGGACGCCTTCATCGAAGCCGAGATCAAACCGCTCGAACGCGAGCACATCCAGTACTTCGACAAGCGCCGCGAACACGCCCGCACCGACTGGGACAACGGCGGTATCCCGCGACGGGAATGGGAGGACCTGCTCGGCGAGATGCGCCGTCGCGCAGACAAGGCGGGCTGGCTGCGCTACGGCCTGCCGTCACAGTTCGGCGGGCGCGACGGCAGCAACCTCGACATGGCCGTCATTCGAGAACATCTGGCGCACAAGGGACTCGGCCTGCACAACGACTTGCAGGACGAGTCGTCGATCGTCGGCAACTTCCCTCAGGTCATCATGATGGACCGGTTCGGCACTGACGCGCAGAAAGCCGAGTGGACCGAGGCGCTGATCACCGGCGAGCGGTCGATGGCGTTCGGCCTGACCGAACCCAACCACGGATCGGACGCCACCTGGCTGGAGTCCGTCGCGGTGCGCGACGGTGACGGGTGGGTGATCAACGGCAGCAAGCGATGGAACACCGGCGTGCACCGGGCCACCCACGATTTGATCTTCGCGCGCACCTCCGGTGAACCAGGTCAGGCGCGGGGCATCACGGCGTTCCTGGTGCCGACGGACACTCCCGGATTCACGGTGCCGTACTACTGGTGGACGTTCAACATGCCCACCGATCACGGTGAGGTCGAACTGGCCGACGTCCGCGTGCCCGCCGACGCGGTGCTCGGCGAAGTGGACCGTGGCCTCGAGGTCGGACAGACCTTCCTGCACGAGAACAGGATCCGCCAGGCCGCCAGCAGCCTCGGCGCGGCCCAGTACTGCATCGACAGGGCGGTGTCATACGCCAAGGAGCGCAACGTGTTCGGCAAACCGCTGGCGGTGAACCAGGCCGTGCAGTGGCCGCTGGTGGAACTGCAGACCGAGGCGCAGATGGTGCGGCTGCTGGTGTACTACGCGGCATCCGAACTGGACCGCAACCACCACATGGAGGTCTCCGACAAGGTGTCGATGGCAAACTACCGGGCCAATCGACTGGTATGCGAGGCTGCGGACCGGGCCATGCAGGTGCTCGGCGGGCTCGGCTACAGTAGGCACGAGCAGCTCGAGCACATCTACCGCCACCACCGCCGGTACCGGATCACCGAAGGGGCCGAGGAGATCCAGATCCGGCGGGTCGCCCAGCGGCTGTTCGGGTTCGGGCGCAAGTGAAGGACCGACTCGAGGCCGTCCTGCGACCGATTCTCGGTGACGATGTCGCCGTCGAAAATCTGCGTGCACTGACCGGCGGCGCGAGTCGTACGACATGGGCCTTCGACGCGGTGACCTCGGACGGGGACCGTGCGCTGATTCTGCGCACCGGGCCACCCGACGATGTACACGCTTCGATGGAACTGGAGGCGCGTGTGCAGCAGCGTGCGGCGGCGGCCGGAGCGGCGGTCCCGCACATCCTGACCGCCGACAACTCCACCGCCGCGCTGGGCAACCCGTATCTGATCTGCGAGGCCATCGACGGCGAGACGATCGTCCGGCGAATCCACCGAGCGCTCGACGACAGCGCCCGTGCGCGGCTGCTGGACCAGTGCGCGCAGGCGCTGGCCGCCATTCACCGCGCCGATCATCACGGTATCGGTGTGCCGCCGTCGGACCAGCTCGCCGAGTGGCGTGACCGACTCGACGAGATGGGCGACACCACAGCCACTTTCGAGTGGGCGTTCCGCTGGCTCAGCGCCAATCGTCCCGCTCCGTCACGACAGGTGCTGGTGCACGGCGATTTCCGGATGGGCAACTTGATCGTCGACCCGTCCGGCCTGGCGGCTGTCCTCGATTGGGAGCTGGTGCACCTCGGCGAGGTGTACGAGGACCTGGCGTGGTTCTGCATCCGGGCCTGGCGGTTCGGCGCGCCGGAAGAACTCGGCGCCGGCGGCCTCGGCAGCGTCGAAACCTTTCTCCGGGCATACGAATCCGCCGCGGGCGAGACTCTCGACCGCGACACGTTCCGGTGGTGGCTGACCGTGGCTACGCTCCGCTGGGGAGTCATCTGCCGGTTTCAAGCCGAACGCCACCTGTCGGGCCAGACGCCGTCGGTGGAGCTGGCCGCGATCGGCAGGCGGGTCAGCGAAACGGAATGGGACGTGCTGGATCTGCTGGAGGGAAGGGGTCCCCGATGAGCTGGCTGTACGGCCGGCCGAGCGCGGCCGAACTCGTCGCCGTCGTCGCGGGATTCCTGGAAAACGACGTGCGCGACGCGACGGGGTCCGAGGGTCGGCTCAACTTCCACGCTCGCGTCGCCGCCAACGTGCTGCGCATCGTCGAACGCGAACTGTCCGACACATCGGCTTCGGAGGTCACCGACGCGCTCGCCGCGATCGGCTATCGCGACGAACCGCACCTGGCCGCCGCGATCCGTGCCGGCGAACTCGACGGCAGAGAGCCCGACGTGCTGCCGGTGCTGCGCACGATCGTGGGGCATCGACTCGACGTCAACCACCCCGGTTACCGGTGACTTGTGAGTGTTTTCGATCGGCGAGCGATCATTTTCACGCACAAATCGCGGTTAAAGTAGGGCCGTGACCGTCGTCGATGTGGCCGATCGCCTGTTCCAGGCGATCGAGTCCGGCGACCACGACGCGATCGACCAGCTGTGGGACGACGACATCGTCGTGTGGAAGGTCGCTGACCGGGACCGCGCCAAGGACTCGGCGCTACGGGTCCTGCACTGGTTCATCGGCACCACGACGCAGCGGCGGTACGAGATTCTCGATCGGCAGCTGTTCGAAGGCGGCTTCGTCCAGCAGCACGTTCTGCACGCGACCGGCCGCAATGGCGGGGTCATCGCAATGCGAGTCGGCATCGTGATCAAGCTCGGCGACAACGGGCTGATCAGCCGGATCGACGAGTACTTCGACCCAGCGGAGATCGCCCCGCTGCTCGAGTCGAGCGAAGCCTGAGGAGATGACATGGCAAGCCTGAGTGAGTTTTTCAGCGATCCAGCCTCGGCGGGGACGTGGAGGCTCGATCCGGGCCAGTCCACCATCGCGGTGAAGGCCAAGTCGATGTGGGGCCTGGTGCCCGTCAAAGGCCGCTTCACCGAATTCAGCGGTGAAGGCCAACTGACCTCTCCGCAAACGGTTTCCGGCCGTATCGACATCAACGCCGCATCCCTTCGCACCGGAATCGGCAAGCGCGACGCGCATCTGCACTCCGCAGATTTCTTTGCGGCCGAAGAGTTTCCGGAGATCACCGTAGTCGTGTCCGGGGCCGATGCGGTCGACGGCGAAACCGTCGACCTGCGCGCCGAGCTGACGATCCGAGGCACCACCAAACCGCTGACACTGCGAACGAAGGTCGCGCCGGTCGGTGACGGCGGGATGCGACTCGTAACCAAAGCCACCGTCAACCGGCAGGACTTCGGCGTCGACGGCAACCTCGTCGGGATGATCGGTGACAACGCGACGATCTCCGGCGACTTGGTCTTCCGACACGCGCACTAGCCGTACGACGATCAAGCGGCTGAAAAGCCGCGTTGAGGAGTCCGGCGATTAGAACTAGCCGTACCATCGCCGCATGGTCGAGTCATCGCGTCCGCTGCGGGTCCTCGTCTACAGCGACAACCCCAGGACCCGAGAAGAGGTCCGGTTGGCACTCGGCAAGCGGGTGCACCCGGAGTTGCCCGAGCTGTCCTACTTCGAGGTGGCGACCGGCCCCATGGTCATTCGACAGATGGACCAGGGCGGCTTCGACCTGGTGATCCTCGACGGTGAGGCCACCCCGACCGGAGGGTTGGGAATCGCCAAGCAGCTCAAGGACGAGATCGCCGATTGTCCGCCGGTCCTGGTGCTCACCGGCCGCCCGGACGACGCATGGTTGGCCCGGTGGTCGCGCGCGGAAGCAGCGGTGCCGCACCCCATCGACCCGATCCGGCTCGGGGACGCCGTGGCGTCGCTGTTGCGCACTCTGGTGCGATAGCTAGAAATCACGTATTCGCCTGTCGCACTTGCTCATTGAGGGCATGACGACATAGCCAGGCGTTGCCAATAGCGATACTAACCAAAAGGTGTGGCGCGCATCCCAAAGCCCGCTAGGGTGTGGGTAAGCTCACATCGAACAGCCCACGAGGGAGCGTTTGCTCGGTATGGATTTGTACACGCCAATCCTGGTGCTTGGCGCTATTGCGGCTGCCTTTGCGGTCGGCTCGGTCGGCATTGCTCTGCTGGTCGGCCCGCGGCGCTACAACCGCGCCAAGCTCGAGGCCTATGAATGCGGTATCGAGCCGGTGGCGCACGGCGGCCCGTCCGGTCAGCCCGCCGGCCAGCGGTTTCCGATCAAGTACTACCTGACCGCGATGTTGTTCATCATCTTCGACATCGAGATCGTGTTCCTCTACCCGTGGGCGGTGGCCTTCGACAGTCTGGGGCTATTTGCGCTGGTAGAGATGCTGCTGTTCATGGCAACGGTGTTCGTGGCCTACGCCTACGTGTGGCGGCGGGGGGGTCTGGCATGGGACTAGAGGAGAAACTGCCGGGCGGAATCCTGCTGTCCACGGTCGAGAAGGTCGCCGGCTACATCCGCAAGGGATCGCTGTGGCCTGCGACGTTCGGGCTGGCCTGCTGCGCGATCGAGATGATGGCGACGGCAGGCCCGCGGTTCGACATCTCCCGTTTCGGCATGGAGCGGTTCTCGGCGACCCCGCGGCAGGCCGACCTGATGATCGTCGCGGGCCGGGTCAGCCAGAAGATGGCCCCGGTGTTGCGGCAGATCTACGACCAGATGGCCGAACCGAAATGGGTGTTGGCGATGGGCGTCTGCGCGTCGTCGGGCGGCATGTTCAACAACTACGCGATCGTGCAGGGCGTCGATCACGTCGTGCCGGTCGACATCTACCTGCCCGGTTGCCCGCCGCGTCCGGAGATGCTGCTGCACGCGATCCTGAAGCTGCACGACAAGATTCAGGAGATGCCACTCGGCGTGCATCGCGAAGAGGCCATCCGGGAAGCCGAGCAGGCCGCACTGGCCGTCACTCCGACGATCGAGCTCAAGGGCCTGTTGCGATGAGCGAGGCGGACGGCAACGGTGCGGGGGGCGCACCGGAGATCATCGGCGTGCGCCGCGGCATGTTCGGGGCGAGGGGAACGGGCGACACCTCGGGCTACGGTCGCCTGGTCAGGCCGGTGGCGCTTCCGGGGAGCTCGCCGCGGCCCTACGGGGGCTATTTCGACGACGTCGTCGACCGGCTCGAGGAGGTGCTCGGCGAGGACGGTTACGCCGCCTCCATCGAGCGCGTGGTCGTCTACCGCGACGAGCTCACGCTCGAGGTGCAGCGCGAACAACTGCCGGTGGTGGCGCAGGCGCTGCGCGACGACCCGCAGCTGTGCTTCGAACTCTGCCTCGGGGTGAGCGGAGTGCACTACCCCGGCGACGCCGAGCGTGAACTGCACGCCGTCTACCCGCTGATGTCGATCACCCACAACCGGCGGATCCGGCTGGAGGTCGCCGCGCCGGACGCCGACCCGCACATCCCGTCGCTGTTCGCGGTGTATCCGACCACCGACTGGCACGAACGCGAAACCTACGACTTCTTCGGCATCATCTTCGACGGCCACCCCGCCCTCACCCGCATCGAGATGCCGGACGACTGGGTGGGCCATCCGCAACGCAAGGATTACCCGTTGGGCGGCATTCCGGTGGAGTACCACGGCGCCGAGATCCCGCCGCCCGATCAGCGGAGGGCCTACAGCTGATGAGCATTTCGCACGTCCCGCCCACGCAGGGCGGCACCTCGTCGGCGGGCGAGTCGGGCAACGAGACGGTTGTCGTTGTGGGCGGCCAGGATTGGGACCAGGTGGTCGAACTGGCCAAGCAAGCCGCCGCGTCGCACGCCGGCGAGCGGATCGTCGTGAACATGGGCCCGCAGCACCCCTCGACCCACGGTGTGCTGCGGCTCATCCTCGAGATCGAGGGCGAGACGATCATCTCGGCGCGGTGCGGAATCGGCTACCTGCACACCGGGATCGAGAAGAACCTCGAGTTCCGCAACTGGACGCAGGGCGTCACCTTCGTGACGCGGATGGACTACCTGTCGCCGTTCTTCAACGAGACGGCCTACTGCCTCGCCGTCGAGAAGCTGCTCGGTGTCACCGACGCGATCCCGGAGCGGGCCAGCGTCATCCGCGTCATGATGATGGAGCTCAACCGGATTTCGTCGCACCTCGTCGCGTTGGCGACCGGCGGCATGGAACTCGGCGCGATGAGCGCGATGTTCTACGGATTCCGTGAGCGCGAACTGATCCTGTCGGTCTTCGAGACCGTCACCGGCCTGCGGATGAACAGCGCGTACGTGCGTCCCGGCGGGGTCGCGGTGGACCTGCCCGACGAAGCGATCCCCCAGATCCGCGACCTGCTGGAGTTGATGCCCAAGCGGCTCAAGGATCTCGAGGACCTGCTCAACGAGAACTACATCTGGAAGGCCCGCACGCTGGGCATCGGCTACCTCGACCTGACCGGCTGTATGGCGCTCGGCATCACCGGGCCGTGCCTGCGTTCCACCGGCCTGCCACACGACCTGCGGCGCGCCCAACCCTATTGCGGCTACGAGACTTACGACTTCGACGTCATCACCGACGACGGCTGCGACTCCTACGGCCGGTACCTGATCCGGGTGAAGGAGATGCGTGAGTCGTTGAAGATCGTCGAGCAGTGTATGGACCGCCTCAGGCCGGGACCCGTGATGATCGAGGACAAGAAGCTGGGCTGGCCGGCCGACCTGAAAGTCGGTCCCGACGGGCTGGGGAACTCCCCCGAGCACATCGCGAAGATCATGGGCCATTCGATGGAGGGTCTGATTCACCACTTCAAACTGGTCACCGAGGGGATCCGGGTTCCTGCCGGCCAGGTGTACGTCGGAATCGAGTCTCCCCGAGGCGAACTCGGTGTGCACATGGTCTCCGACGGCGGCACCCGCCCCTATCGGGTGCACTACCGGGATCCGTCGTTCAACAACCTGCAGGCGGTCGCGGCGATGTGTGAGGGCGGAATGGTCGCCGACGCGATCACCGCGGTGGCGTCGATCGACCCGGTGATGGGTGGGGTGGACAGATGAGCGTATTCCTCGAGCTCGGTCAGCGACCCGACGAACCCGGCCCGCCGATCCACGGGCCGGCGTCGTATCCGGACGACGTGACCGCGAGACTGGCCGTCGACGCCGAGAAGATCATCGCGCGCTATCCGCAGTCACGGTCGGCGCTGCTGCCGCTGCTGCACCTCGTGCAGTCCGAGGACGGCTGCCTGACGTCGGCCGGTATCTCGTTCTGCGCCAAGCAGTTGGGATTGACCGACGCCGAGGTCACCGCGGTGGCCACCTTCTACTCGATGTACCGGCGCACGCCGACCGGCGACTACCTCGTCGGAGTCTGCACGAACACGCTGTGCGCGGTCATGGGCGGCGACGCGATCCTCGAGGCGCTGCAGGACCATCTCGGCGTGCACGCCGGCCAGACGACAGCCGACGGCCGCATCACCCTCGAACATGTCGAGTGCAACGCGGCATGCGACTACGCGCCGGTGGTGATGGTCAACTGGGAGTTCTTCGACAACCAGACCCCTTCCTCGGCACGCGAACTCGTCGACGGACTGCGCGCCGGTGAACCCCAGGAACCGACCCGCGGCGTGACGCTGTGCACGTTCCGCGAGACCGCGCGCACGCTGGCCGGGTTGCCCGATCCGCGCTCCGGTGGCGGCAGAATCGGCGATGCCACGCTCGCGGGCCTGCGGGTGGCGCGCGAACGCGGCATGCAAGCGCCCGACGCGAACACGGGGACGGCCTCCGGCGGTGCGCCCGACGACGAGAAGGCCGCGGCCGAAGCCACCCAGAACGCGTCCGCACCCGGCCCCTCGGCGACTGTTCCGCCCAAGCCGGACACCACCGAAACCAACCCGGACGCAACGGATTCGCGCGCATGACAGCTCTGACACCCGTACTCAGCCAGTTCTGGGACGAACCCGAACCCTGGTCACTGGACACCTATCGCAGGCACGGCGGGTATCGCGCGCTGGAGCGGGCGCTGGCGATGGACCCCGACGACGTGATCGCGCTGGTGAAGGACTCCGGGCTGCGCGGGCGAGGCGGCGCAGGCTTCCCGACCGGAACGAAGTGGTCGTTCATCCCGCAGGACGACACCGGCGCGGGCGCCAAGCCGCACTAC
The DNA here is from genome assembly GCF_001672895.1 of Mycobacterium sp. E740. GTDB lineage: Bacteria > Actinomycetota > Actinomycetes > Mycobacteriales > Mycobacteriaceae > Mycobacterium. The sequence continues at coordinate 7,295 of NZ_LZKP01000216.1, read as the reverse complement.
TTGGTGATCAACGCCGACGAGTCGGAACCCGGTACGTGCAAAGACATCCCGTTGATGTTGACGACGCCGCACTTCCTCGTCGAGGGAGCGATCATCGCGGCCTATGCGATTCGCGCGCACCACGCCTTCATTTATCTTCGCGGTGAGGTGGTGCCCGTGCTGCGGCGCTTGCACGCCGCGGTCGCCGAAGCGCACGAGGCCGGTTTCCTCGGCAATGACATCCAAGGTTCGGGCTTCGACCTGGAACTGATTGTGCATGCCGGCGCGGGCGCCTACATCTGCGGCGAGGAGACCGCGCTGCTGGACTCGCTGGAGGGCCGCCGCGGCCAGCCCCGGCTGCGGCCACCGTTCCCGGCGGTGGCGGGCCTGTACGCCTGCCCAACCGTCGTCAACAACGTCGAGTCGATCGCCAGCGTGCCGCCCATCCTGCTCAACGGCGTGGACTGGTTCCGGTCGATGGGCACCGAGAAGTCGCCAGGGTTCACGCTGTACTCGCTGTCGGGTCACGTCACGACACCGGGCCAGTACGAGGCGCCGCTCGGCATCACGCTGCGCGAACTGCTCGAGTATGCGGGCGGTGTCCGCGCCGGACACACGTTGAAGTTCTGGACGCCGGGCGGCTCGTCTACCCCGCTGCTGACCGACGAACATCTCGACGTGCCACTGGATTACGAAGGGATGGCGAGCGTGGGCACCATGCTCGGCACCAAGGCGCTGCAGATCTTCGACGAGACCACCTGCGTGGTGCGGGCGGTGCGCCGCTGGACGGAGTTCTACGCCCACGAATCGTGCGGCAAGTGCACGCCGTGCCGAGAAGGCACGTACTGGCTGGCCCAGATCTACGAGCGCCTCGAGACGGGCGCCGGCACGGAGGCCGACATCGACAAGCTGCTCGACATCTCCGACAACATCTTCGGGAAAGCGTTCTGTGCGCTGGGCGACGGTGCGGCGGCCCCGATCATGTCCTCCATCAAGTACTTCCGCGACGAGTATGTGGCGCATCTGGACGGCGGGTGTCCGTTCGACCCGCACGCCTCCACGCTGATGGCGACCGAAGGGGCGGCGGTGTGATGGCGCGTTGTCATCGCGAGACGAGGGGGTGGACGTCCCAGTGACGCAGACAGCAGACACCGGCGCCAATACCTCGGCCACCGAGGTGGAGATGGTCAGCGTCGTCATCGACGGGGTGGACGTCAGTGTGCCCAAGGGCACGTTGGTGATTCGCGCTGCCGAACTGATCGGGATCCAGATCCCGCGGTTCTGCGATCATCCACTGCTCGACCCCGTGGGCGCGTGTCGCCAGTGCCTCGTCGAGGTGGAGGGCCAGCGCAAACCGATGGCGTCGTGCACCACCACCTGCACACCCGACATGGTGGTGAAGACGCAGTACACCTCGCCGGCGGCCGACAAGGCGCAGCAGGGTGTCATGGAGTTGCTGCTGATCAACCATCCGCTGGACTGCCCGGTGTGCGACAAGGGCGGCGAATGCCCGTTGCAGAACCAGGCGATGTCCAACGGTCGCGCCGAAACCCGCTTCGAAGACGTCAAGCGCACCTTCCCCAAGCCGATCAACATCTCCTCGCAGGTGCTGCTGGACCGCGAGCGGTGCGTGCTGTGCGCGCGCTGCACCCGCTTCTCCGAACAGATCGCCGGTGACCCGTTCATCGATCTGCTCGAACGCGGCGCGCTGCAGCAGGTCGGCATCGCGCCGGGCGAGCCGTTCCAGTCGTACTTCTCGGGCAACACCGTGCAGATCTGCCCCGTCGGCGCGCTGACCGGAGCGGCGTACCGGTTCCGGGCGCGGCCGTTCGACCTGGTGTCGAGCCCCAGCGTGTGCGAACACTGCGCGTCGGGATGCGCCCAGCGCACAGACCACCGGCGCGGAAAAGTGCTGCGCCGCTTGGCCGGTGACGAGCCGCAGGTCAACGAGGAGTGGAACTGCGACAAGGGCCGCTGGGCGTTCACCTACACCACCCAGGGTGACCGGATCACCACCCCGCTGATCCGCGACGAGGACGGCAAGCTGCGGGCCGCGTCGTGGTCCGAGGCCCTCGCGGTGGCCGCCAACGGCCTGGCGGCCGCCAGCGGAAGCGCCGGCGTGCTCGTGGGCGGGCGGATGACCGTCGAAGACGCCTACGCGTATTCGAAGTTCGCGCGAATCGTGCTCAACACCAACGACATCGACTTCCGCGCCCGACCGCACAGCCCCGAAGAGGCCGACTTCCTGGCCGCTCACGTCGCCGGGCAACCGATGACCGTGACGTACACCGACCTGGAGAACGCGCCGGCGGTACTGCTGGCCGGGTTCGAGCCGGAAGAGGAATCGCCGATCGTGTTCCTGCGGCTGCGCAAAGCGGCGCGCAAGAAAGGGCTACAAGTCCTCTCCATCGCGCCGTTCGCGACCCGCAGCCTGGCCAAGCTACGTGGCCGACTGGTCGCAACGGTGCCGGGTGGCGAGGCCGCCGCATTCGACGCGCTGTCCGACGACCCGCAGTTGAAGCTGCCGGGCGCCGTCATCATGCTCGGCGAGCGGCTGGCCACCTCGCCCGGAGCGCTCTTTGCGGCAAGCAGATTGGCGGCGGCGACCGGCGCCCGGCTGGCCTGGGTGCCGCGACGGGCCGGCGAGCGGGGCGCGACGGAGGCCGGTGCGTTGCCCAACCTGCTGCCCGGCGGGCGGCCCATCGGTGACGACGCAGCCCGAGCGCAGACCGCCGCGGCATGGCACGTCGGCGACCTGCCGAACACGCCGGGCCGGGACACCACCGCCATCCTGGAGGCCGCACGCAGCGGCGAACTGGGCGCCCTGCTCGTCGGCGGGGTGGAGGTCGCCGATCTGCCGGATCCCGCCGCGGCAATGGCGGCGATCGAGTCGGCGCCGTTCGTGGTCAGCCTCGAGCTGCGCGAAAGCGCGGTGACCGCCGTCGCCGACGTCGTGTTCCCGATCGCACCGGTGGTCGAGAAAGCCGGTTCGTTCCTGAACTGGGAGGGCCGGCTTCGCCCGTTCCAGCCGTCGCTGAAGACGAACGCGATTCCCGATCTGCGGGTGCTGAACTTCCTGGCCGACGAGATCGGGGTGGCGCTGAACCTGCCGAACGCGTCGGCGGCCGGCGAGGAGATGTCGCGGCTGGGGATGTGGGCCGGCCGACGCCCGGCCGCGCCGGACCTCGCGCCGTCGGAGCCGCCTGCGCCGGCCGCGGGCCAAGCAGTGCTCTCCGGTTGGCGCATGCTTCTCGACGAGGGTCGACTGCAGGACGGGGAGCCGCATCTGGCCGGCACCGCCCGCGCGCCGGTGGCGCGGCTGTCGGCAACAACAGCCGCCGAAATCGGTGTGGCAGAAGGCGAGTTGGTGGCCGCGCGGACACCGCGTGGATCGATCACGCTGCCGTTGGCCATCACCGACATGGACGACCGGGTGCTCTGGCTACCGCTGAACTCCCCCGGTTCGGCGGTCCATCAAAGCCTGGGCGTCTCCCCCGGAGACGTCGTGTCGATCGGGCGGGCCGAGCCGTGATCCATCCCGACCCGACACTGTTCGGACACGACCCCTGGTGGCTGATCGTCGGCAAGGCGGTCGCGATCTTCGCGTTCCTGATGCTGTCGGTCCTCTCGGCGATCCTGATCGAGCGCAAGCTGTTGGGACGCATGCAGATGCGGTTCGGCCCCAACCGCGTCGGTCCGAAAGGGCTGCTGCAGTCACTGGTGGACGGCGTCAAGCTGGCGCTCAAAGAGGGCCTGATCCCCGCCGGGGTTGACAAGTTCGTCTACCTTGCGGCGCCGGTCATCTCGGCGGTGCCCGCGTTCATCGCGTTCGCGGTCATCCCGATGGGCGGAGAGGTTTCGGTCTTCGGTCACCGCACCGCGTTGCAGCTGACCGACATGCCCGTCGCGGTGCTGTACATCCTCGCCGCCACCTCGATCGGCGTGTACGGGATCGTGTTGGCCGGCTGGGCATCCGGCTCGACGTACCCGCTGCTCGGGGGAATTCGTTCGAGCGCACAGGTCATCTCCTACGAGATCGCGATGGCGCTGTCTTTCGTGGCCGTCTTCATCTACGCCGGCACGATGTCGACGTCCGGCATCGTGGCCGCGCAAGACGGTGTCTGGTTCGTCTTCCTGCTGCTGCCGTCCTTTCTGGTCTACGTCACCTCGATGGTCGGCGAAACCAACCGTGCGCCTTTCGATCTGCCCGAGGCCGAGGGTGAGCTCGTCGGTGGCTTCCACACCGAGTACTCCTCGATCAAGTTCGCGATGTTCATGCTGGCCGAGTACGTCAACATGACGACGGTGTCCGCGCTGGCGACCACGATGTTCCTCGGCGGATGGCACGCGCCGTGGCCGATCAACATGTGGGACGGCGCCAACACCGGCTTCTGGCCGTTGCTGTGGTTCATCGCCAAGGTGTGGGGCTTCATGTTCCTGTTCTTCTGGCTGCGAGCCACGCTGCCCAGGATGCGCTACGACCAGTTCATGGGCCTGGGCTGGAAGGCCCTCATCCCGTTCTCGTTGGCGTGGATCATGATCGTCGCCACGGCGCGGGCGCTGCGCAACGAGGGCTTCGCCCAAGTCACGACGACCGTGGCCTCACTCGGCACCATCGTCGCGCTGCTGATCGTCGTCACCGTGTGGCGGTCGTTGCGCCGCAGAGACATCCGCACGATTCCCGAGCAGAGGCTCGATCCGGAGATCTTCCCAACGCCGCCGCTGCCGACCACCGAGAAGCCGACCGCCACCAAGGAGCGAGCCAATGCCTAAGTTCCTCGACGCGTTAGCAGGTTTCGCGGTCACGTTCGGGACGATGTTCAAGAAGCCGATCACCGAGGAGTATCCGGAGAAACCGGGACCGGTCGCGAAGCGCTATCACGGCCGCCACCAACTGAACCGGCATCCGGACGGGCTGGAGAAGTGCATCGGCTGTGAACTGTGCGCCTGGGCATGTCCCGCCGACGCCATCTACGTCGAGGGCGCCGACAACACCGAAGACGAACGCTATTCGCCGGGCGAACGTTACGGGCGCGTCTACCAGATCAACTATCTGCGCTGCATCGGGTGCGGGCTGTGTATCGAAGCCTGCCCCACCCGCGCGCTGACGATGACCAACGACTACGAGATGGCCGACGACAACCGCGCCGACCTGATCTGGGGCAAGGACAAGCTGTTGGCGCCGTTGCGCTCGGGCATGCTGGCGCCGCCGCATCCGATGGCACCGGGCACCACCGATGACGACTACTACCTGGGCAATGTCGGGCCCGTCACCCAGGCTGCCGACAAAGTCGCCGGAGACGCGCGATGAGGCTTGACGTGCTCGCGGCCGTCGCCGCCGACGCGCCCGGGCACACCTCCACCACCGAGGCCGTGCTGTTCTGGGTGCTGGGAGCCGTCGCGGTGCTCGGCGCGCTCGGGGTCGTGATCGCGCCGAAAGCGGTGTATTCGGCGATGTTCCTGGCCACGACGATGATCGTGCTGGCCGTGTTCTACATCTCCCAGGGTGCGCTGTTCCTCGGCGTCGTGCAGGTCGTGGTCTACACCGGCGCGGTGATGATGCTGTTCCTGTTCGTGCTGATGCTCATCGGCGTCGACTCCTCGGAGTCGCTGGTGGAAGCCATTCGCGGACAACGGGTTGCCGCGATCGTCGTCGGAGTCGGCTTCGGGATCCTGCTCATCGGCGGCATCGGCAACGTCTCGGCCGGGGGCTTCGCCGGCCTCGGGCAAGCCAATGCGGGCGGCAATGTCGAGGGTCTGGCGGCGCTGATCTTCGTCCGGTACCTGTGGGCTTTCGAGTTGACCAGCGCACTGCTGATCACCGCTGCGCTCGGCGCGATGGTGCTCGCGCACCGGGAGCGCTTCGAGCGCCGCAAGACCCAGCGCGAACTCGCCGAGGAACGGTTCCGGCCCGGCGGATATCCGACGACGTTGCCCAATCCCGGTGTGTTCGCGCGCAACAACGCCGTCGACATCGCGGCCCGACTGCCCGACGGCTCCGGGTCGGACCTGTCCGTCAGCCCGATCCTGCAGAAGCGGACGGTTACCGCGACCAACGGCACAGGGGGCGGGGAATGAATCCCGACAACTATCTTTATCTGTCGGCGCTGTTGTTCACGATCGGTGCGGGCGGAGTGTTGCTGCGGCGCAACGCCATCGTGATGTTCATGTGCGTCGAACTGATGCTGAACGCGGCGAACCTCGCGTTCGTGTCGTTCTCCCGCATGCACGGCCAGCTGGACGGCCAGGTCGTCGCGTTCTTCACCATGGTGGTCGCGGCCTGCGAGGTGGTGGTCGGCCTCGCCATCATCATGACCATCTTCCGCGCCCGCCAGTCGGCCTCGGTCGACGAGGCCAGTCTGCTGAAACACTAGAGGAGCGATGACGATTCCTGTTTGGCTGACCATCGCGCTGCCGCTGGCCGGCGCGGCGATCCTGCTGCTCGGCGGGCGCCGGACCGACGGCTGGGGACACCTGCTGGGCTGTGCCGCGGCGATCGCCTCGTTCGTCGTCGGCGCGGTGCTGTTCACCGGCATGCTGGGCCGCGACGCCGAACACCGCGCGGTTCACGAGGGGCTGTTCTCCTGGGTGCCGGTCGCGGGGCTGCAGGTCGACTTCGGGCTTCAACTCGACCAGCTGTCCATGTGTTTCGTGCTGCTGATCACCGGCGTCGGCTCGCTCATCCACATCTACTCGGTCGGCTACATGGCCGAAGACCCGGGGCGGCGGCGCTTTTTCGCGTACCTGAACCTGTTCCTGTCCGCGATGCTGCTGCTGGTGCTCGCCGACAACTATCTCGGGCTGTATTTCGGTTGGGAGGGCGTCGGTTTGGCGTCCTACCTGCTGATCGGTTTCTGGACGCACAAGCCGTCGGCGGCCACGGCGGCCAAGAAGGCGTTCGTCGCGAACCGCGTCGGCGACATGGGCCTTGCCATCGCCTTGATGGTGATGTTCGCCTACCTGGGGACGATCTCCTTCAACGGCGTCTTCGCCGCCGCGCCCGGGGCCAGTGAAGGTGTGCTGACCGCGATCGGGCTGCTGTTGCTGCTCGGCGCGTGCGGGAAGTCGGCACAGGTTCCGCTGCAGTCCTGGCTCGGTGACGCGATGGAGGGTCCGACACCGGTGTCGGCGCTGATCCACGCCGCCACGATGGTGACCGCGGGTGTCTACCTGATCGTGCGGTCCGGGCCGGTGTTCGACCTGGCGCCGACCGCACAGCTGGGCGTCGTCATCGTCGGTGCGGTCACCCTGCTGTTCGGCGCGATCATCGGCTGCGCGAAAGACGACATCAAGAAAGCGCTTGCGGCGTCGACGAT